>JAMOTN010000081.1 GCA_027062325.1 bacterium | reverse complement strand
GAAATAGCAATCCCAAACTCAGAATTTATCTCAGGAAAAATAATAAATTATTCCCTCTCAAATCCTTATGTAAGAGTCAGGGTCCCATTTTATGTAGCATACTCTTCAGATATAGAAAAGGTGAGAGAGGTAATATTAAACGTTCTTCGTAACCACCCCGCAATACTTCAACGTCCTCAACCAGAAGTGTGGTTTTATAATATGGATTCTAGTTCCCTCGTATTTATGGGAGTGTTTTGGGTAAATATAAGTCAATGGTACCGTATAAATGTGATAAGATCTTCCATCTATATAAAGGGATGGTTTGCACTTAAGGAAGCTGGTATTGAAATTCCTTTTACTCAAAACGATGTATGGTTCAGAAACTCTCTAAAGGTTAAATTAGAAGATAACGAAAAATAACCCTTAGGCAGCCGATTATTCATTTTGTAATTGTAATTTTACTAGCTTCTTTTATGGCAAGTGTCCACCACTTGACAATAATTTCTTATAGTTGCATTATAGAATGAAGGACCAAAATGGAGAGTAAGGAGATCAGGAGGTGGTCAAGATGAAGAATCTAGGCTTGTTCAAAAAAGTAGTTTTAGTTTTAATACTGACAGTAGGTTTGGGAGTGTTTGCAAACTCTAACTTTATTCCTTTCAATTGGCTCAAGTCTAAGTTAATTCAGTTGGCAAAACTTAGAAAGGAATCTATTAACAATCCAAAGCTTTTAGCAAATTATTTCAAAGTTTTCGGAGAAGTTAGCAGTCGTGTGGCCGTAGCAATTGATAACGGGAACGAAAAGGTTATAGAGTTACTTGAGAAGATAGCGAGAAAAAACTCAGGCAATAAGGCATTGGTGTTCGAAGTTGAGAATTTACTCGACGACATATTGCAAACTGTAAAGTTTTGGACTATTCAAGCAAAGAACTATAACTCTGAGAAGGTTAATTATTATAAGAGAGTCTTTCGCAAAGTAAAAGAAGCAAAAGGTACTGTTCGTTATATACTTAACAAGTAAGAATGAAAAATAAGAGTAAGTAATTACTTATTTAGAAAGGGGGCTGAAAATCAGCCCCCTATTTTTTTAGATCTTTTTACTTGTTTAAGCTTAATTACTATTCCACAACTTTTAATTCTTCGTAAATCTTCAATATTTCTTCTCTGCCTATTTTAGCTGGAGTAACATCGAAGTAGCGTTTTCTCGTTCCACTTAGCAACCACTCAGCCCATTCCAAATACTCATCTTCTGTACTCTTTGAATAATCCTTCAAATGATCAAATACCCCCAGCTCCTCCAACCAATTGACAAACCACTTTGAAAAATTCTCTATTCCCAACTCTTTTTCTAACATCCTAAGTATCCACTCTTCCATGTAAACTATCATTTTAGAAGCCACCAAAGCAACTGCCTCTCCATGCCTTATTCCATAATACACAGTCAAGGGATAACTCGCTGCATGTGAAAAAAGAGTTCCTGTCATAGATATAACAAATCCTCCTAAACTTGCCGCAAACGCAAGCTTCCTTCTTCCTTCTTCATAAACAGGATTTTCCAATACATTATCAAGATTCTCTATTATCAACTTCATTCCATGCAATGCCATCATTCGCGCCATCTCATTAGTTCTCAAACTGCAGTAACCTTCAAAACAATGCATGAAAGCATCCAGAGCCGTTGTAATAGTCACCGATTTTGGACAAGTTAGAGTATAGCGATAGTCAACAACAGCAACTTTAGGATATATATTTACATTGAAAAACCCCTCTTTTAAACCATCATCTTTCTTAATAACCGAAAAAGGTGTAACTTCCGATCCTGTTCCCGAAGTAGTTGAAATAGCCACCAATGGAAGTGCTTCAAGTTTAGGATTTGAAAACAATTCATCCCAACTCGCTCCCGTCTTTGCAACAACACAAGCCGCTTTAGCCGCATCAATTGGACTACCACCACCTACTGCTACCACAAATTCCGCACCAAATTCCCTAATCTTAGCTGCAATACTTTCCACTGTACTCCAACTTGGATCCTCTTCAACTCCCCAATATTCTATCCACTCCACATTGTCATTTGTCAACTTTGCAATTAAATCTTCATAACTTCCGTTTTTCTTAGCACTTGATCGCCCAAACACTAACAAAGCCCTATTTCCAATACTACCAAACTTCACATCACTAATACAGTTTTCTCCAAATAGATACCGCCCCGGATATACAAAACTCCAACTCAACTGCACAACTTCCACCCCCCACTATCAAAAGCCAAGCACTCCATTTTTTTAAAATTATAAACTAAAAGATGAAATTCCCTTGAGATAAATTACTTTAAAAATAAAAAAGGGGCAGCTGACAATCAGCCACCCCTACTTAAGCACTAAGCTCTATGGTTCACGCTATACTTTAGCTATTTACCCTTTCCTTTACCCTTTTTCAACGACACATTCCTGGTGCAGAATTTGTAGAGGGCTTCCATCTGTCTAAAAGCTCTCAACACCTGACGCCCTTCCGGAGTCCCAAGTTTCCCTTCTTTTAAGTACTTCAAGTACAACTTGTAAGTTGCTACAAACTTCTCGTTAACCTCATCCATATTAGCACAATCTCTCTCAACACTGAACTTAATAACTTTTCCTTCCTGAGCATACTCTTTTATGCTATTCCCCTTTATAACAACCTCAGAGCTCGTAGTTCCATAATGAACCGGCTCGAACGTGTAGTCAACATGTCCCACCTCACTCTCATAAGTTGCCGGATGATCCGCAAAAGCATCTCCCTCAAATTTGACGCCAACAACTATTCCCTTCTGTCCTTTTATCAACACAGGATACGCACCAGTAACAGGCGCCTTCTTTCCTCTTATAAGTCCCACAACCTTTCCTGCAACCCAGCTTCCGACCATACTTCCAACAATAGTTCCAACAGGTCCAAGCACAGACCCAGCCATTCCTCCAAGCGTAGAACCTATAGCCGACGCAACCAACATCGTCTTATCCATGTTATTCCATATCTGTTTTAAACTAACCTTTCTACCATGTTGCATTGCATCTCCTATTCCAGAACCAAACGCAGAACCTATTGCTCCACCAATTGCAGGCATAAACGCTCCAACTATTGGACCAACTACCGGAACGCCAACCGTTAAAGCTGCTCCCAAAGCTGCCCCTGTAGCAGTTCCCAACGCACCACCAACATATCCTCCAAGGTATTCTCCGGTTGCAAGATACTTTACAGCCTTTATTGGACTCTCTCCCTTAAGAACTCTAATTCCCACTGTTACACCAGCAGAAAGAAGCATTGTCTTTGGAGAAAAGCTTGTTTTTAAACTCTGAGTTCCTGCTTTTATTGCAGCATCTGTCACCTTGTAACCCCATTCGTATCCCTTTTGATAAGGTGTCTTTTCTTGAGATTCGGAAGAGTTAGCAGTATCGCTTTCGGCTCCCGCTGAAGCTTGGGCATTATCATCTGCATTCACCGAAGAAGCATCATCTGATATTCCCTCATCAGGAGTAGATGCCTCATCTCCAGCTGCAACAGCCTCATCTGCTCCAGCCGCATTTTGATCGGTCTGATTACTCTGATCAGAAACTGCCTCAGCCTCATCAGAGATATTGTCAGCTGCATCATTATCCGTCGATACATCTGTGCTGCTATCTGCAACTTCATCAACCGGAGAAGACACATCAACACCATCATCCACCTCAATATCAACATTATCTCCGGATGCTCCTGCTGTATCTGATCCTGTACCTACTACCTCATTTCCTGCTGCACCTGTTCCACTAGCAATAGTCCCAGCTGCTTCCCCAGCTGAACTTGAAGAAGCATTAGATGAGGCAGGAGAAGATGAAGATGACTCAACCATCTGAGTCCCTTGAGAATCTGCTGACGAACCTCCAGCTACACCAGTTGAGGGAGCCGTTTCAGTAGCCGGAGTTGATGGAGATGATGCCTGAGCATTGCCCGTAGCTGGCTGAGTTGCCGGTTGAGTCGTTTGAGCTGCCTGATCACTTGGAGCTGCTGGAGCTGCAGTGTCTACCGACTGGCTAGACTGCGTAGTTGGCTGAGATTGCTGAGTAGTTGCCACATCCTGTGAAGGAGCGCTCACTTGCTGAGAAGCCTGAGTATTAGCAGCCTGAGCATTATTAACCGGCTGAGGTTGAGTTCCACTAACAGTACTGCTCTCTCCAGCTTGAATTGCCGGAGTCTGATCAGAAGCAACAGGCTGAGATACATCTGCAGCTCCTGCCGGAGGATTTACAGAAGTTTGCACAGTATTATCAGGAGTTGGAGTCATCGGTTGAGCTTCTATAACCTGAACTCCCTGAACATCACCATTTGAGCCAACGTATACATTGACCGTATTTGCATGCTCAATATTAACAATTGGAGCATTATTGTGACCTGATACGCTTATTTCTCCTTGGGACGCAGCACCAGTATGAGTTGCACTTGGTGCTTGAGTCGAAGCTGATGAAGTCGTCGAGCCACCGCTTCCCAATCCAAGGTTATCCAAAAACTTCCACGTTTTGAATCTCCCAGCAGAGTCTCTGACAACTACTCTTGATCTACCATCAGCCCACTTTTCAATAAAAGCTTTACCCCATGTTAAAATACGACCACTATCCGACCTCACAACCCATCTGAGCTGACCATCTTTCCAAATTTCAAACCTTCCAACTCCCTCCACAACTTTACCAGAACTTGTAACCCACTGCCCTGTCTTAGGAGCGCCAAAATCATCTATTACAACCGCGTAAACGTTCAAATCTACAACAAAACTTAGTAAAAACAGCACCAAAATAGTCGTACTTATTATACGTCTAACTCTTTTCATACCTCATCACCTCCCACTTGCCATTAGCCGGCATTTACATTACCACCTCCCATATTAATTATTGACATGGAGAGGCACTTTACCCCTCCGCTTCTAATTATAAGATTTGCATTTTAATTCGTGCCGCCTAATCAATTCAATTTTTTCCTAACATTGTCACCCAACAATTTATCTTTTCTACAATTCTGCTACTGAAAATGGGCGATCCCAAATGTAACTTTTGGCTTTAGTAATATCTATTTCCTTCCCTTTGAAGAAAATACGACTAGGTCCTTTTATAAAACTGAAGTCCTCCTTCTCAAATACGTTAAAGCAAGCCCAGTATCCTTTGTCTAACCTTCCAAGCTGATCGGCAACATCACATATCCATGCTGCATCACTTGTTACAGCTTTCACCACATCCCAACGTCCCAAACCTTCCCTTTCAACCACATCCATGATTATGAGTAGTCCATCAGCAGGCTCTACCGGATAATCACTCATCAGAGCAAATCTTACTCCAGCTCTTTTCAAAAACACTGGGGTATCAGGTCTTTTAGCCTCAAGTTCAACCTTCACTCTACTGCTGTACGGACCAAATACAACAGGAACTCCACTTTCTGCAAGAAAATCTGCTATTTTCCAAGACTCAACACCGTGCTCTATTACTAAATCAAAGCCACACTCATACGCCAACCTAACAGCCGTTGCTATATCATCTGCTCTGTGAGCATGCATACGCGCTTTTACCCTTCTTTCCCTCAGCATTTTTAGAACTTCCATATCAAGATCGCGTTTTCTTTTCTCATCTGTAAGCCAATTTTCCAACTCTGCAAACTTCCTCCTTATTATGTCTGCAACTCCCATACGGGTGAAAGGAGTCCTCTTAGTCTCAAGTCCCGTGCTCTTAGGATTCTCTCCAAATGCAAATTTCACTCCCATTGGAAACTTTACTATCATATCCTCTACTACACGCGCTCCCCCCGTGAAAAACATACCACCAACGCCACCTATCGAATTGGCACTGCCAGGAAAAACTGCAGTAGCATGTATGCCATATATCAAAGCCTCTTTTAATCCCTGTTCATCCGGATTTATTCCATCTATAACTCGACAAGAAGCCGTCTGCTCCTTAGACCATTCATTGGTATCATCTCCTTTTATTCCTTTTCCCGACTCATCTATTCCAAAGTGAGCATGTGCATCTATAAAACCTGGAGTTATTACAGCTACCTCCTCTACATCACCATCAAATCTATCCTCAACTCCCACAATTTTTTCACCTTCAAATACTAATACCTTGTCACGATGTAATCTTTCACCATCAAACAAAAGTTTGGCTGCAATAGCCTTCATAAAGTCCCCCCCTTTCAAAATTCATAATTAAAAATTCCAAAATCTCATAGGAGATTCATTATAACCTCCTCATCCAAAATTGTCTTCAATAAAGAAGATGTATAACGTGCAACAGTCTCCCAACTAAACCATACCTTATCTTTTTCCACTCTGAATAAACCCTTTATTTCACCCGTTGTTATAAGATCTGCCACCTTAGTATCATTTGCTGGATATACTTCAACTCCATTTTCAAATCCTTTTATTAATTCAACTCCGTAACGCGCTATCAAAACTTTTAAAGCATGAAGCATTATCAACCTTAAAACGCTCCCTCGGGGCTTACCCAGTATCATCATTTCATTAACAACTTCTCTTAATTCATCAATACTTTTCACATCACTTAATTTCTTCAAATAGTGCATCTTTAAAGCTAAACTTGAAAAGTAGTCTGTATCTATAGCCATGTGCAACTCAACCTCTGGAATACTCCACTCTTGCCCTTTCAAGCGCTCAATAGCCTCAGACAAAAGCTTTTGATAGAGTGAAAATCCTATAGCACTTATATGCCCATGTTGTTTTTTCCCCAAAACATTTCCCGCTCCTCGTATGCGTAAATCTTTAAGAGCGAGCTCTAAATTCTGTCCCAATTTTAACTCTTTTAAAGCAAGCAACCTTTCCTGAGCCTTACCAACTAAGCTCTTGTAAAAGAAATACGCATAGGCTTGAACATCCGCCCTTCCAACTCTACCTCTCAACTGATAAAGCTGAGCCAAACCAAACCTTTCTGCACCTATCACTATCATTGTATTGACAACTGGAATGTCCATTCCACTTTCTATTACAGTGGTTGCAACTAAAACATCAATTTCCCCTTTTATCAGTTTGTCTATTGCCTCCTGTGTCCGCCTCTTATCCTCTCCTGTAGCAATCGCCACTCTCAAGTGCTCTTTTTCAAACAAGCGCTTGTAAAATTTAGCTTCCTTTATAGTGGGCAAAACACAAAATATTCTGCCGCCTCGCCTCAATTCTGCACGCACTGCTTCCATTACACGATGCCAGGAGTACTTCATGACAAAAGTTCTAACAGGCTTTCTACCCGGTGGTGGGCTTTCTAATAGAACAATGTCTCTTATACCCGAAAGTGCCATTTGAAGAGTTCTTGGAATAGGAGTTGCTGAAACATAAATTATATCCACATTTGGAAAATTTTCTTTTATTTTTTCTTTTTGAAAAACTCCAAACTTATGTTCCTCATCTACTATCCAAAGTCCGAGCTTTTTAAACTTAATATTAAGGAGTGAAGTTGTACCAATAACCACATCAACCTTTCCTTCTTCTATCGCTCTCTTTAATTTCTTGGCTCCACCCCCTGTTAACCTCTCAACTATAACTCCCCACTTTTCCATTCTCTCTTTAAAAGTTTTCTCGTGCTGCCAGGCAAGGGTTTGGGTAGGAACTAGGACCGCAACTTGATAACCTGCCAAAACCACTTTGAAGGCTGCCCTCATTATTATCTCAGTCTTACCAAATCCTACCTCACCGCATAACAAAATCTCTGCAGGCTCAGGATTTTCAAGTTTATCTTTTATAAACTCCCAGGCTGCACTCTGATCTGGGGTATCCACAAACTTAAAATCGCGAACAAACTCATCTTCAAGTTCAGCGGCAGAAAAACTTACACCTTTCGCAACATGCCGCCTAGCATACATATCTATTAATTTTTTTGCATATTTGAATATGTCCTCTTTAACACGTTTCAACCTCTTTTTCCACGTTCTAACAGTCGTAAAATCAACTTGTGCTTCATCTGCCAACACGTTGTATCTGTGAAGCTTAGTAGTTCTCTCTATTGGAAGGTAAAAGCGTCCCCATTGATCCGGGCCGGGGCCCGTTTTATATTTAAATACTATATAATCTTTAAACCCATCATTTTCTATCTTTTCGAATACACCTATTCCAACATCCTCGTGGACAACTAGTTCTCCCGGCTTCAAGTCAAACACATCTTTTAAAAAACCTTTTTTTCTGACTTTTATAGGCTCTACCAATACCTTATCTCCAGCAATCCATCTTCCTGAAAACGAGGCTCTGGCAACTTGATTGATTTCATCTAACTTAGCTTCATCAAATGCCTTATCCACAAATTTTATCTCTAAGTCCAAATCTGCACTCTCCTGGGTAAAAAACACCGCATCCAAAACTCTCGAATCCGTGGTCAACAGCTTTTCTTCCACACTTTCCAAAAACACATCATTACCAAAAGCCACATTCGCTCTCATCAAATCCCTCGAAACCTGCTGGGGCTCAAACACAACCATGTCTTTCTTCATCCACACACTTTCGGCAGCTTTCCACTTTCCCCAATCAAAGTCTATACCCGTGCTCGACACAGCAATCTTATCGATACCTTTTATCTCTCCCTCAGAAAACACAGCTATGTCATCTATTTCATCACCAAAAAAGGCGACTCTAATCACATCATCTCCAACACCAAATTCAACCTTTGCACCGGAAGCTACAAAAGTTTTTTCATTTGGAATAAATCCAGGCTCATACCCAAGCTCTTCTAGAGACTTTACAAAATCCTGAACTCCTATTTCATCTCCTACTTTAAAAGTCTTTCTCTGACCAACTTTAAAATTTAAAAGAGAAGACACCGTAGCTATAACTGGATTTTCTAAGACTTTCGACGCAATATCTTGCCAACTTTGACTGGGCAGCAATTCCTCTTCAGGAATAGTATCAGAAGGGGGAAGTAGAATCAGATCAAGTTCGTTTTCTCCAAGTCTCACTTTAGCACTTTCTCCAACAGCATTGAACACTCTCCAAAACAAACTTTCTGGAACTATAATGCAAATTTCAGGATAAGAAAAGAACGGCAAAATTTGCCATGCAACCTTCCCAATTGTTTGCCCCTTCAACTTTTTAAAAGCTTTGTGAGAAAAATAGGTAAACATAGTTGTCCGCATCCTGTTTGGAGTAATCATATACGCTTTTATACCTCACCTTTACGCTAATTTTCCCCTTCAAAGCTGCTTCAAAACCCAGCTCTCTCTTTTCATCATTATCTACATTAACATATCCATCATCATAACCAAAAGCAGCAGAAAGACTGTACTTTTTTTCTCGAAGCTCCCATTTAAACCAAGATTTATATTTCTCATTATCGTTAGTATTCGTATAACCAACGCCAACTTTCAACCTCACTCCTTTTTTAAAACCAAACCTAAACTCCCCCTTAACATAATCTGCTGAGTAATCTTCAGCATCAACTTTTGTCCAACGGCTGTACAAGGTAACCCTTTTTTCCAACGGTATGAAGCTCTCAATAAAGAAACTTCCACCATCGTAAACCTTGAACTCCTGAGGATACTCAGGAATCAAGGAGTCATAACCCAAATTTAAACTCAACCCGTGAAAACTTACAGATGCAAGAGAAAAAAATCGATTCCCTCCACCAACAAGTTGCTGCCACTCACTGTAAACATTGACACGACCCATACCATAGTTTAAAAATAAACCAAGCTGAGTCTCAGAAGAGGCACTCTCTTTCTCTAAACGCTCAATTTTGCTCCCTATAAGAGCACCTCCTACTTCAAATTCCATGTTCAAACCGAATAACTTATCATCACCATCCTTCTCTTTTCCTACTGTGAGTGAAGTGTGCAAAACTGATTGATAATAATCAAGTTTTACACCCAACCAATCACTTTTTCTTCGACGATAGATAGGCTTCGCTCCTTGAGCTGGAATGACACTACCAACTGTGATCTTTGCAATTCTCTTGTAAGTTGCAGGTGGTTTAAAGTATTCAATTTTTTCTTTCTTCTCAATCGGCTGATATATTGCTGTTGCAACTTTCTTAGTTTTATCTTTCAAACTCTCAAGTGCTTGCTTAGCTTCTTTCTTAAGCTTTTCACTTTTGGTATTATCCGCCTCCATCAACTTCAAAGCAACATTTGCCTTTTTTAAATCTTCTGTAACATCGTGAAAATCAAACATATATCCTTTCCAATCAGCCTCTGCCACCTGAGGAGTATAATCTATGCTATTTGCAACCTCCGAAACTATTGCATCTACATTGAAACGCCTCTGTCCACCACGTCTTTTGTAATAATCAAAATTTCCCTCTTTCTTCAACTCTCCGGTAGCAACCTTCTTTTCTATCCACGACGATATCCATCCTGATGAAAAAGCCAGATCTCCATCAGTGTAGTTAGTGGTTATCGACCCCTCAACTCTATCACTTCGCCACCAAAGTTGAGAGCTTGTTACTCCATCATCTGAAAACGCCTGCTTTTCATACTCACTCTTAACACCAGCTTTAAAATCTTTTCGCCATGGGTAAGTCTTGACCTCAAGCCAATCTTTAATCATCTCAAAATAAGCCTCAGGCAAAATTTTTTCCAGCTCATACATATCAGTAAACCAACCTCTTTTCTTTCTCTCCTTTAAAATCTTCTTAGCTGCCCAAAATGTCATCGTGGGAATCTCTAACAAATCGTCAAGCTGAGCTGTATTTACATCAACCTTGTAGTTAAAAATCTCTTCCTCAAAGTAATCTTCCTCTGTTGAAAATAGATAATCTGCAAGATCTGAATCTATGGCGGAATAAGCACTACTTACAACAAAACATGCAAATATTACAAAGTAAAATTTCATCACCCTCATCACATCTGCACCCCAAACCCAAGGTAAGATGTGGTGCCAAGCTCCGTATGAGTAGTAAAGGCAAAATCAACAATAAATCTTGATCTAACCAATTTAAAACCACCCGTAAAAGACGAAGGTTTACTCAAATATCCGCTTTTTATAGTAAACCAATCGTTTATTTTCCACGAGTATCCCACTCTGAATCGGTTGTAATCTGAATTTTCCCAATCTAACTCCAATGTGAAATTCTGAAAGGTATAGGATACTCCCAAAGTTGTAACTCTATCAACCTTATCCAACAACTTGGGGGAATTAAAATTTTTAAACGACAAACCAAAACTCAACTTCTCATACGGCGAATACATGAATCCGGCATCAAATGAAAAAGCATCAACGTATTTTTCTTCCACCTTTAAGCGCAGCTTATAACCAGCAAATCCCATCCTAAATTTTCCAAATTCAGTCCCAACACCAATCCCACTCTTCTCCTCTTTGTAAAGATCGAACCCAAACCTGCTGTAGAAAAATCCCCACTTTCCAAACTCTGCCATATCAAAAGCTGCTGCAAAGTTAGTCTGAGACATTTCATCAAAGCCGTATCTGTCATTTTCCTCATAATAAATGTTGTAACCTCGGGTTTTAGACAAGCCTGCTAAATTAGAAAAAAAAGCCTCAACCCCTTTACATGAAGCAACAGTAG
Source organism: bacterium (assembly GCA_027062325.1). GTDB lineage: Bacteria > JAMOTN01 > JAMOTN01 > JAMOTN01 > JAMOTN01 > JAMOTN01. Next base: position 41,509 of record JAMOTN010000081.1, on the reverse strand, counting down.
CATTTGCATTTCCCAAAACTAATGCAGTCTCCAAATTTTCAAAAGCAGCGTACAAATTTGAAAAGTAAAGCCATATCAACACAAATATCAACGCTCTGTACTTCATCACAATAAATAATCGGCAAAGTGCCCCATCAAATAGAGAATAAAAGACACATTTCAATCACCTATTTCTTTTTATTACAAATGCCTTTTTTTGCCTTATGTACTTTCCACTACTCTCATCATAAGCTTTCGCAACAACAATGTATATTCCGCTTTTTACCACTTTACCACCATTATCTCTTCCATCCCACCAAGCAGTATTGACTCCTGCTACTGCATTTACTGTAAATTCCTTAACCTTTATACCACGCGAATTGTAAATCTTAAACTCAACGCGTGCTGGAAAACTGACAAAATACTGGAACTTTAGCTCACCACTCAAATCTATCTCATCGGGATTGAACACTCGGGGATAAACCTCTAAACCAGAAAACGCAAACTCAGTATACGAAACAACTCCAGAACCAACAACGTACAGGCCTCCTTTAGATATATCAGCTGTGTAATATCCACTACGCGTAACTCTAAGTGTATCCACGGCAATCCACTTTCCTTCATTTTCAAACCAGCGATAAAGTATCAATGTTTCAGAATCTCCAATTCCTGCTTCTGCCAATTCATCTGAGGTAATGTATATTGAAAATACACAAGGTTTTAAAAATTCAATATCATCGGGATAGAGGCCGTAAACAATATTAGCTACCTTCACATGATAATCTTCTAAATTATTAACCGATGGCACCTCATTCAAACTCAATCTTTTAATGGAAATTTCAGCCCCGCTGTCCAAAGCTGCTGGAGGAATTGTAAGAGAAGATGAATAAGGACCAAAAACAACTCCTCCTTCATAAGTTATGTAAGCACTCCCCTCTTCCAAAACTTTTACAACAACTTTACTTGCATTTACATCTGAAACAAGATTAAACTCCAAGACATCATTTATCTCACTGTTCTTACTCACCTTGAAAACTATATCAATAAGTTTTCCCTCTTTAAATCCGTACCTATTCTGCAAGGTAAAAGCAAACTCCCCACCACTATACTCATTCTGAAAATCAAATCCCTGATACACATAGGCCTGAACTCCTGGCCTTTGAGCATTCGCATCATCTATCCATATTCCATCAGGGACATTTATGTAAAAATTCAACTCACTACCTTCATAATCTCCTTGAAGATATACACTCAAAGTAGCCCATGAATCCTTAGCGATTTGAGATGAAGACATAAGCAATACCAACTGAGTAGTATCATCTTTTATCAAAACTTTTGCATACCCTTCTTGTGGATACCTCTCTCTTCCTGCCTCCACGTAAAATTCAAAAGTCGAATCTTTCCAGCTGGATACATCAAAGACAGCCTGCCAAGTATCACCTACTTTCACCATTTTCTGCAAAGTTGGATTGTATTTCCCTATCCTCCAATAAAGATTTGGCTCCACATCTGAAACTGCAGAAATAATAAGCTTATTGCGATAATCTACAACCTTTGGAGCACAAACATTCAATCCTATGGATAAATTATCTACTATACCGGGATTACCATACTCGGTGAATTTACTGAGCAAAGCATCATTAAATGAAGCTGTAAAATCAGCAGGTTCTGACACTTTGTAAGCAACCGCTCCTTTTCCGCGCGGTATGTAAAGTGCTATTCGCTTACCATGAACCTCATCTATAAATTCAAGGATACTATTCTCCTCCAGTTCCAATCCATCAATCTGCCATGCTCTAAATCCATCTTTTTCATCCCACACGCCATCTCTATTACCGTAAAATGTTGAAAAAGAAACACCATCCGCATCATCATCGTCTTCAAGCTGAGAAACCAAGCATGCAACCTCCCCCGGTCTCAAAGTTAATGCAGGCAACGAGTATTCCCTAACCACATCTCCTGTTATACTCTTAACTCTTAATTTATAAGAAGCTAAATCAACCTCTTTAGTTGTGTAATTATAAATTTCTATCCACGTTAGGTTGGACTTACTCCATCCATTAGGCGGCTCCGCCATAAGTTCAGTTACCAATATATCCGCTTCATTGTATTTGGTTATAGACACCTTAACACTTCCAAGCTGAGAAATTGTATCTCTGATAAGCACAAACACAGGATCTGTTAAATCCTCTACTTTGAGCCAAACTCCAGTTTTTCCACTTGGCATAACCTCAACTTTATTACTCCAAGTAAGCGCATCATTGGAAACTTTTATAGAGCTATTTGAGGTCAAAACTTCAAGGGGAGCTGGATAGTTTACAGGTTTACCATAAGCATCTGCTACCCAAAATTCAAGCCAATATAATTGATTGGTATTAACTTCCAAATTTGAAGTGGCTTTTATTTCAACCGCAGTTTGTAAAACATTTGCAGCTTTCCCCGCTGTTGGATAGCGGCAATACCAGTCATTCTTTGTATTTGTATCATTGGCAAGCTCATTTCTCGTTATAGCACACTCTTCGGAAATATTAGAATCAACGCAATACTCTGCTTCGTATCCAAAATTAGCAAACCAAGCATTTTTTTGAACCAACCAATCCACAAAAGCAGTATCAGTTTCAGTCAAATCTCCATTACTGTAGCACACCGCATCCATTATTCCACCTTGATTGTCATACAAAACTATCTGTCCATCTTCAGGATTGAGAGCTGTAAAATTTGTATATAAGTTAACAACACCATCTGAAGCATCCAGCTCATCTAATCCATTTTTTAACCACAGCACAATATACGTATTGCGCGGTATCTCTACATCCGGCAAAACTTTTAAAACAGTATTTCCCATACAAACTCTGTACTCTTTAAAATTACCATCCTCCAAAGCTTTTAATTCTATAAACTGATCCTCACCTTTGAACTTAACTTCATTTATAAGTATCCTTTTAGGGAATCCAACATCCTTGTTCTCCAATCCCTCACTTACCAAATAAGTAACTCTAAAATCAGAAGCACGATTGGTATCTACCGCCCCCCAAAGTCGTGCAACCGACTGGGAACTCCAATCAATTTCCTTCACAGAAACAGCGCAGGAATCTGCAAAACACTTCCACTCTCCAGCCTCCCAAATTCTCTGAAATTCAGAATTTTCAGTATTTCCATCATAATCTGACATTAAAAGTGCATCTAAAATCTTCCCTGAATCATCTTGAATACATATACTCGTATCATCTCTCCACTCATAAGATCTGTTAAAATTCAAGTAAGCCACGGGATTAGCCAAATTTGAATCCTCAACATTATTTTTCAACACTACATATGAACCACTAAAAACCACAAGATTCTCTACAAGTTTTACTAGTGTTGAATTCACACATACTTGTAAACCAGATATATCTACACCTTTTCCATTATTCCCATCATCTTTAATGTACAACTCTAAAAAGTCACCTTTTTTAAACTCATTTATCACAATCTTTATTGACTTCCACGAACGCTTTCCAACACGAACAGGACATACAAACGCCTTCGTAAGTTTTCCTAAATATCCTGCCGTTAAAACCTTAAATTGCGCAAACTCACTAGAAGCCGTGAGAATAATCGACGGCGACTTTAAACCGTAGAGATTTACCTGGACCTCGGTAGTAGGAATCAAAACCACTCCATTCAAAATAATTCTTCTGGAAGTCTGATCAATGGTTACACGTGTAGAAGCCTTAATAGCACTTCCCGAAACAACAACATCATCTTCATTCCAACTCCAAATCCAATAGTCAGGTATTTCCAACGCAACCTCCTCTACTGTAGCAGCAATTTGCCCTCGCATCACAAGTGAAAAATTAGTATCAACAGAAGGATCAATTGAAGTAGGAAGATAACTTTCCAACACGCCTGTACCGTCAGCAGCACTTCCAACTCCCTCATTATCGCTCCCGGGAGTTGAAAAATTAACTGCATGCCAGTCAAATTTAGTATTAGTATCTGTGGATATAGTATCGCGTGCAACGTAAACTCCAAGTTTATAAGGTGAAAGATCAACAGTATCAGAAAGTGAGCATAATCCATTCTCAACTACCCATTGACCAGCTGGCACCAAATAATTATCAACATCTGAGAGATCATAAGCGCTTCCATTTGTAAACACAACTGCATCCACAAAGCCTCCATTGGAATAATTAGTATCTGTATCTATTACCATCTGATCTGCACTACCAAATCCAGGTCCCCCAAGGTATATATCCCTCACTCCATTTTCATTTAAATCCCCTGAACCATCAACTTCATCATCACCACTAACTCCCCAGTGAACTACAACAAACCTATCATCCCATGGAGTTGCTGGAAGATCTGTAGCATACATAGTAACGCTTCCAGCTGAACTCAACGGAGCCTCCGCTCCATCAAGATCCGTTACCGTCCACGAAGAAACATCAACTCCCGCGCCACCGTCATCATCTAAGCACTTTAACTCTATCCAACCAGATGAAAGTCTTGGATCAGAAAATTCATTTATAATAACCCTATATGCAAAAGTATTAAAAACCAAGACAATCAAAGTAGCAGCTAAAACCAAACCACGCACAAAAACTCCTCTACTATGTCTTAAAATAATCCTGTTAGAGGTTGATATTTTCAAAAATTCCTCTCTCACTTATAATACCTCCACTAACTTTTACACTTTCAAAATTATAAATCGGCACTATATCTCAACACTCGATAAAATACAGTCGGAATATTTCAAATTGAAATAACCACTGAAACGTGGAACATAAAACCTCCGTATTTTCCTTTAAAGATTCACCGTTTCTTCTGGAATAAAATTTGCTTAAAACTAAAAAACAAAACCTAAAAACATTGAAACCAGTAACAATACATAAAGGAGTGAGGCGTATGACTAAGTTCTTCTATTGCCAAAAGTGCAAAATAATCTGCGAAGAAAAGTTTTGTCCAAAGTGCGGAACTTATCTTTCTGCAAGAAAAAGTAGAAAATATGAAACTTCTTTTTGGCTTCAACTCTTAAAGAGCCGAATTATAAAAACCCTGATAGAAAAAGGAAAACCGCTTTATACAATATCCACCACCTCTGAACTTGCTAAAAAATTGGGGTAAAATTATCTTGACTACTTCAGAAATCAGCGGAGGGATGATAGTTGAGGCGTATTCTAAAAGGAAAATCAAAGTCCCAATACCGTCAGCGAGAAATAGTGGTTATAGAAAAGATTGTATATGAAGGGGTTGGATTAGCCCGCTTAAAAAGCGGAAAGGTTGTGTTTGTAGACCATGTTGTCGACGGAGAAATGGTAGAAATTGAATTAATTGAAGAGCATTCAGATTGGGCTAGAGGAAAAGTTTTAAACGTAGTAAAACCATCTGTTAACAGAGTAATTCCAGAATGCCCTGTATACGCTCAGTGTGGAGGGTGCAATCTACAACATATCTCTTATGAACACCAACTAAAGATAAAACTCGAAAATGCTCAGGAATTCTTTAAAAAATGGTTCTATCCCGAAAAAATCTTTGCTTCTCCCAATCAATTCTTTTACAGGAACAGGCTGAATTTGCAAGTTCGCGGAAGAGTTGGAGAAATGAAGTTGGGCTTTTTTAAGAAAGCCTCTCATCACTTAGTCGAAGTTAAAAATTGCAAGATTCACATGCCAATTCTAAATGAAGCAAGTAAAATCCTTCAAAACGTTTTAAACAGATGGAAAGTCCATCCCTACAATGAGATCAAACACACAGGAACCCTGAGAACACTATCCCTTCGAACAAATCCAAAGCAAAACGAACTATTAGTCATATTCGTAGTTCGAGAAGGTCACACTTTCGGTAAAAAACAAGTCGCCAAAATATTATCTCGCAAACTTGGAGTAAAAGTAGGTGTATTTGAAAATACAAATCCAAAGAAAACTAATGTAATATTTGGAAACAAAACATCCCACGTCGTTGGTCTCGAGAATATGACTGTTAACTATCCAAAATTAGGGATATCCTATGCAGTTCCCCCTTTAGCCTTCTTTCAAGTCAATTATCCTGTAGCTGCTAGAATGCTAGAAATAACAAAGGAATTTTTAAAAGAAGCAGATTACGTATGGGATTTATATTGCGGCATAGGTTTTTTAAGTCTTCCCCTTGAAGCAAAAATTTTAGGAATAGATGAAGTAAACGATAGCATAAGAGCTGCAAAGTACATGGCAAAATCTATGGGTAAAAAAGCTATTTTTTATACCGCTGACGTTGCAAAAGCTGCTCCAAAATTTCTTGAAAAGTTTGGAAAACCCAATGCAGTGATTCTTGATCCACCACGTGCAGGAGTGAAGAGAGAAACTCTCGAGTTAATTCTTGAAAAGATAAAACCCAAAAAAATTCTTTACTCATCTTGCAAACCTTCAACTCTTAGAAGAGATTTAGAAATTATAACATCATACGGCTACAATGTAACTTATATGGAAGTGTTGGACATGTTTCCTCAAACTCATCATTTCGAGGTGGTAACATGTTTGCAAATCTAACCCTAGAAGATATAGTAGGAAAATCTTCCGCAATAGAAAACTTAAAGCGAATAATAAAGCAAGTTGCACCAACAAAAGCTACCATTCTCATAACGGGAGAGAGCGGAACGGGAAAAGAAGTAGTAGCTCGCTTAATTCACTCACTGTCCAAACGTTCAGGAGAATTTATCAGTATAAATTGTGGAGCAATACCAAGAGATCTTATAGAAGCTGAACTCTTTGGCTTCGAAAAGGGAGCATTTACTGGAGCTGTTAATTCTTATAAGGGGAAGGTGCGTTTAGCTAATAGAGGAACTCTATTTCTAGATGAGATAAATTCACTTCCTATAAGTGCACAGTCTAAACTTTTGAGGTTAATTGACAAGCAAGAAATTCAAGTGTTAGGAGGAGAACTTCTAAACATTGATGTGAGAATAATAGTTGCAACTAATAAACCTCTAGAAGAGTTGGTAAACGAGGGCACTTTTCGTGAAGATCTTTATTGGAGACTAAATGTTATAAAGATAACCATTCCACCTCTTAGAGAACGCCCAGATGACATACTTCCCCTAGCCTACTATTTCATAAAAAAATACGCCCAAGAGTACAATAAACAAGTTGAGAAACTTTCTAAACGTGTTGAAGAAATCTTTTTATCATACACTTGGCCCGGTAACGTAAGAGAACTTCAAAACGTAATAGAAAGAGAAGTCATATTCGCAACCACACCTGTAATAGATCATATTCCTCACTATATTGATGAAGCTGTAAGGGGAAGCATTAAAAAAACTTCTAGAAAGCTACCACCATTTGCAGAAATAGAGAAAAAATATTTACAAGAATTGGCTGCCTGCTCAAGTAGCTTCACAGAAGCAGAAAAAATATCAGGTATTTCCCGCGCAACGCTTCACAGAAAATTTAAGTTTTATGGAATAAAGTTTAGACAGTCATCAACCGGTAAACTTAAACCTTACCCGCCCAATAAATAACTACTAACTTGAGCATTAAATTCAAAAAACTACTCCTCCAACATGTTCCTAAATGTAAAACCTTTATCTCCCTTCAAGAAATACACAAGTTTCGCCCAACTTGAAAGCTTACCCTGCACATTAGCAAAATCCAATTCCTTATAAGGCACTTCTCCCTCATCAAAATCTCCAGAAGGCAATGTAATTGACAAACCGCCGAATCCATTAAATATAGTTCCTTTCCAACCTCCGTAAAACAATTTTTTCATTGCTTCCTTTACTGAATCTATCTCTTTCCTGCCCACAAACTTTTGACCTGCGATATCCAACAATCTTTTCAAATCCACAGCTAATTCACTATCTGGAAGGTAAAGTGGATTGTCTCTATTGTGTTTGAACTCCTCCACAATTTTCTTCACTACATCAACATTCTCTAATAATAACTTTGCAAAATCTTCCAACTTATTTCTAAAAGTCACCAATTTTGATGAATTTACAGCTACCAAGCTCACATCGTTATAGTAATAATTATTTTCAAAATTGTTATCAGAAAGATGCACATCTACAAAAGTTTTAGCAATATCACTTGGTCTAACCCTATCCCCTTTCAAGCTTACAAGCTCTCCAAGTTTCTCCATTATCTCATAATAATCCCATCCAACCGAAAGTTCAGGCAATTCAGAAGCAACTTGCCATTTTGTATAATTTCTAAACTGGTAAAATACCTCTATCATCCCCATGTAACATGCATCCATTCCAAACACATCAATTTTAATACCATACTTTTTCCTAATCTTCCTAAAAACATCCTTGATTTCCTCTAAAGACAAACTATCACGGCTTGAAAAATCATAAGCTATGGCTCGTATCGCATTGAATGAATCAACACCATCTGATCCATTATTCCCTATTATAGAAGAAACACTAAAATTAACCACTTTTCCAGCAACTCTATTTCCGGGTTCCGTAATCCATCCAGTTCCGTGATTCCATATAACTAAAACAACCCTATCACTATCTCTTACATCCTTAAGTCCCCACTCTAGAAATTTTAAAAATTCGTCTGGATCACCAGTATTGATCTGATCAATCCCCTCCACAACTTCTTTTGTCCCATCAAGTATACCCCTAAAAGGATGATATCCCTCATCTACAAGCGCCTTTACCACAACACTTGTAGAAGACACAAAACTCTCATAACCACTTTTCAACTCTTCCCAATCCCCTTGAGCAGCTCCAGCTAAATCATTATCACCTGCAACGTAGAACAGAAATATAATCCTAGCATATACTGAGTTAACAACTAATAAAGCCAATAACACAATCAAACTACCTACTACCCTCTTCATACTCATCACCAATTTACATTTTAATAACAGAAAACTTAAATGTATCTTTTTAAATACCTTTTTGTATTATTTCACACTATTACAAATAGCCATTTTCTCGCAGATAACGCTCTAAAATCAAACAAGCAGCCACACTATCTTCTTCTATATTTCCCTTTCCCTTCCGCCTTTTGAGCTCTTTTTTCCCCTTCTTAGTAGATCTATCCCCCACTCGTCTGTACTTTGAATCGAAGATCTCAATTAAACCTTGAGCAAGCTTAGAAGTGTATCTTTCATTAACAAACTCAAAATTTACCTCCCCAATCTCCTTTCTCAACTCTTCTACTACTTTCTTCACAAACCTTCCATTATCTGTCAACTTGCCATCTGCATGCCTTGGTAACCCAATCACAACAATATCTGGAGAATAGGATTGTATTACCTTTTTCATCTCTACAACTACTCTTTCAAAAGAGCCACACTGTATAACCTTAATTGGAAGCAGAACGTTTATCTCCGAACTCCACTTAGCAACTCCCAATTTTTTCTTAGATACATCAAATCCCAAAATTAGCATAGCCCAAAACCCTACAATTCAGCTTCACAATACGTTTGCAACCTGCTCTCTCATCTCAACAATCTTAACCTTAACATCACTAACCACATCTGACACATCTGCATCTTGAGCCTTTGATGCCAGCGTATTTAGTTCCCTCAAACACTCTTGGAGTAAAAAGTCAAGTTTATAACCTTTTTTATCCTCATCTGAATTTATAATCTGCTCTATTCGCGAAAGGTGAACTTGCAACCGCTCTATCTCTTCGGTGTAAACCGCTTTATGGAGTAAAGCTAAAACGTGTTTGTCATCCACAGATGAATCAATTGCTTTTCCCAAAGCTTCTTTTAACAACTTAACATTTCTCTCAAAAATTGCATCTTTAACAGAAGATAACCAGTTAATCTTCTGATTTATATCCACTAATGTTTTTAAAAACCACTTTTTAAGTCTCTCACCCTCTGCTGCTCTCTCCTCTTGGAGCAATTCAAAAGCTTTTTTTACAGCCTCAAGAAACGCTTTTTCTAACTCTGGATTCTCCCTCTCAACTCTATTTAGCTTTAAAAACTTTATAGCCTCTATAATTCCTACTTCTTTGAATCCCAACTCCTTAGATTGCTCTAAAAACTTTTTCAACTTAGCAATTGCTTGATCTGGTAATTCATCCAAAGGAGTTACATCATCAAAAAATTCAACTCTGACTCTCAACCTCACGCTTCCACGCTTTAAAATATCAGAAGCAATCCTATGAACCTGAGGCTCTAATTTTTCCAAAAAATAAGGGAAGGAGCAACTTAGTTGAAGCCCCTTCCCGTTCACACTTTTTACTTCAATTTCAAGCCTAAACTCCTTTCCCTCTACTTCAAGGCTTGCAGCTCCTGTTTGACTAAGCAATCCCATCAACCTCTAATAACACTTAATTCTTCGATTTTAGATAACTGTCTCCATACTTCTGTTTGAACTTTTCTATTCTTCCAGTGGTATCAACAAATTTCTGTTTTCCTGTGAAGAAAGGATGGCAAGCTGAACAAATCTCAACCTTTATCTCCGGTTTCGTTGCACGAGTTTTAAAAGTGTTACCACAAGCGCATATTACTGTGCACTCCACATATTCTGGATGAATTCCCTTTTTCATTCCATATCCCCCCTTTGAAACGCTTGCAATTAGAATTTAGCACGAGTTAAGCAGATTTTCAAGTGGTATACTTTTTGCTTAACAAATAGTTAAAAAACAAAAGTTTTAAAACTAGAGCAAGGAGGTACAGAATATGCTGAATAGATATCCGCCCCACTTCAACTCTATTCTAATAACATTTGTGACTATTTTACTCCTAACACACTTTTTTAAAAATGAAGCTAATACACACAGAAAAAATCCTTATATCAAGGATTCTTGTGTTGTATCAGTAAGATCTTTCCTTACAGCAAGCAAGAGTAATATGCTCTCTTTACAAGAAAGGTATAAGATTTTTACCAGCTTATGCAAAATTGGGAAAAATTTCATTTTCTAAAGTTAGAAAAATTTTTAGATTGCTAAACTTAATTCCTGAAAAATTAAACTTAAATAAGGCCTCTTTCCAAGAACTCAAATGGGTCATTGGAACTAAATTTGCAAAAAAGATTGTATCTGTAAGAAAAAGAATAGGAAAATTTAGCTCTTGGGAAGAGGTTGGGTGTATAAGAGGACTAACCCATTATAAACTCCACAAACTGAAAAACTTTTTCTTCTTAGACAGCAGTGTTCAACCAATTAGCCAAAAAACTCAGAAAAGCAATCCTTATTGGTATAAACACTAGAAAATCCAATAAAGTCACGCCAAATACAAGCATTAAAGCTTTATTAGCTTCGAGTTTTAAGTACTTTTCTATCAACACATAAGAAAATACAGCAGGAGGCATAGACATGAGGAGAAATAAAGTCTTAAACTCCAACATAGAAATAGCAAAGATCTTAAACAATACTATCACTACAATTGTAGGAATCAAAAAACCACTAACCAACCTTACAACCAAATCTAAAAATACTTTCTTAAAATTTTTAAACCAACCTGCAAACAAAATTTCTCCTATTCTCATTCCTAGAAACACTATCATCAAAGTTGGTGCCACATCTCCAATTCGAGATATGGTACCCATAAATTTTTGGGGGAGTTTTAAAGAAGTAACATTTAAAATAACTGCTAGTACAAAAGATAAGAATAAGGGATTTAAAAATGCTGCTTTTAAAATCTTTAAAAGTTTATCTTTTGAAGATTTCTCTCTCAATTTAAGAACAGCTATTCCAACGCTTAACTGGAAAAAGCGATGTACAACTCCCAACAAAATAGCCAAAAAAACTGCTCTCTCTCCCATCAAAGAATCCAAAACAGGTATACCCGCATACGTCACGTTATTAAAAACCATGAGGAACCACAAATATCTACCACCGTAGCCAATCCTACTTAAGAAAAAGTTTACAAAAGCTGCAATAAACATTGTTAAAACATAGGCAAAGCAGCAAATCATAAGCCACTTTAGTTCAGATAGTGAAAACATTCGGTAAGTTTTTTCAAATATCAAAAAGGGTAGAAATAGCTCTACAGTCACTTTCATAATAGCTTCGGACAAAATAGAAACTTCTCTTTGGCTTTTAGAAAAGCTAGATCTCAATTTGTTTGCATTCACTTTAATAGCAGAATATATCACTCCAATTGAGAGAAGAACATATAACGGTAAAAACTTTAAATACAAGTTGAAAATTCCCACTTCACTCAGCATCAGCAATACCTCCAACTATACAAATTTAATAAAACTATACCGAAAAAAATTTGTCAAAGGAGGAGAGGAGAGTGAAAAGAATTAGGTTTTTCAAGATAAAAATTTTAATCGCATTACTTTTAACTATTTATTTCACATCCGTAGCTACTTCACCATCCCCAAATTTGACTGAAGAAAAACTTAAGCTTACTCTAGAACGGTTACTTGGAACAAAATCCATTTCCGATCTGTCAAATGCCTTAAAGAGCGTCGGCGCTTTTACCTCAAGAATAGACCACCCAGTATCTCCAATTGGAGAAATCAAAATCCTATTTCTAAGAGCTGTAACTCAAGACCAACCAGATTGGCCCCTATCTGAATCAGAAACTCTAAATTTTGCTGCAAAAGTAGCGCTCTTTTGGAGTAGAATGAGCAATGGGAAGATGCAAATAACAGCTTACATATCAACCCCACATTTAGTAGATAAAGATCTTCTAGTTTCAAATCCAAAAGCAGTAGCTAAAAGCCTGGTCATAAACTCACCTCTTTACAAAACAGCTGATATACTCGTTCTTTGGCATGCATTGAGCGGAGCGGAGAGTGGGGGAAGTGGACCATGGAGTCAGTTTATCAATACCACTCCAAACAACAGCTTCCCCTACGGTGGGGTGGCTGTAGTACCTGCTCAAGAAGAAGGAGCTTCCCCGTTTGGTGTTGCAGTTCATGAAATAGGACACAGTTTTGGTTTAGTCGATCTCTACGATACATCAGCCGCAAAGACAAGTGGCATTGGAAATTGGGGATTAATGGGAACAGGTAACTGGCTTCAAAATGGCCAAGCTCCAGCAGAACCATCACCATGGAGCAAAAAATATTTAGGTTTTATAACTCCTGTTAAACTTATATCTGAAACAACTATCTCCTTTGGGCGAGAAGACATTCTCGAATTTCCAGCCAAAGAAAGTGATATTGAAAAGATAGACAGCAACAAATTAGCAGAGTATTTTATGATCTCATACTGGCAACCCAACTCATACACAGGAGAGATAACAGTATTTATAGAAAAAGATTCAAATTGGAGCTCAAACACCATAGCAACCTCCATCAATACAAATGGCTTTAATTTAAAAGGATTCCTAGTATGGCATATTGATGAGGAGTTCTTCGACTCTAACCACGATGGCACCTTAAATGGAGAAGATGAAAGTTTTTACATGAATATAGTAAATGCAAGCTGGAAACACAAACTGGTAGATGTGGTGTGCGCTGACACAACCGGAGGGATAGATGATCTAGATCTTCCATTTGCAATATACGTCAACCGTGGAGACGCTAAAGATTTATTTACTGATAATTTTTCCATAACTCCCAAAACTTCGCCTTCCACATTCTCCTACTACAACGAAGCAAATTCATGGGTATACGTTAATTATCCAAATATCAGTATATCTTTCAAGAAAGTAGTACAAAACAATACTCAAGCCCCTTCTAAAATCAGTGCAAGACTGTTTGGTAAAACTCTATTTATTGATTACGGTACTCAAACCACCGCTACGATAAAGATTCTCAACCTTAGAGGAGAAACTGTAGCTAAAAATTTAGGGGCAGCCGGCGTATGCGCCCTACCTATGCCCACAATTCGTCCCGGCAGATACAGAATAATTGTTGAAACAAATAACGGCAAACTCAAAAGATGGTTAATAGTAAAGTAGTTCAAAATAGTTAAAATCCTCAACTTTTCAACCCACAACTTAACAGGGAGGCAAAGATATGCAAGGTAATAAAATTACAATTAAACATCGCATACTTACAAACCCTCGCTTAATCATCATCCCTCTTTTGTTATTCACATTTGTGGCCACCTCAACCTCAAGCTTCACTAAACTCTTGGTAAATTCACCTACCTTTTCTGTAGAACGGGATAAAAGTATGGGAGTTGCAGTCACTACTGATATTCAAAACTTATTCTTCTCAACACCAGTAAATTTCAATTTAATAAAGACACAAGAGGCATCAAATTCATCATTTATAGAATTCACTCTCACACCCATAGACGCAATAGTTATGGAAGATAACATTGCTGAAGAAAAAAGCATAGTATCAATATACACCGCATATCATCAAATAATAAATTGGCGAAATCTAACGGTAATTCCATCACTATTCGCTGAAAAAAACGACAATACTGTAATAGGAGGAGTAGACATAGATCTAGAATTAAACTTTAAAGAGTACTCCAAACTTCTATTCAAACTCATGAACGTTGCAACAGCATCTTCAAGCTATAAGTTACCATTTGCATTCAGAGTTGGATTGAATGGAGTTTATAGAACCATTAACTTCACTACAGGGGTAGGACGTGACGAAGATGATACATGGTATCCATTATTTTCCGTGAAAATTCCAATAAAAAACTCCCTCCTTGAGATAACATCGCTCGATAAAAGTATCAAAACTCTTTTTAATATAGGTGAATACACGTTCGGTTTCTCACTTACAGAAGAGGATGTGGAATTCTTATTGAAGAAAAAACTATAAATCAAAAACTATTCCACAATTCCATTATCTCAGCTGGAGCTTTTTTCAAATTTACAGCCTCCTCTCCAAAACCTCTTTCTTTTCTCAACGGCTCCTTACCTTTGTAAACAACAGCTTTTCTCTTAGCACTCTTTTTTTCCTCCAAAGCCTTGATAGATTTCATAAGGCGCTGCACAATTGCTTTTGCCAACTTACGATTCGGATTTCCTTGCCTTAACATTTGGGATAACATCTGCATCTGAGACTCTATCTCCTGAAGCTGTTTTTGAAGTTGCTTGTACCATTCAAGCAAAGAGGATAACTTTTGCAATTGTTGAGCAATCATCTGCTGCTTCTCACTCAACTGCATTCTAACAGGGACTGGAAGCGGCATGCTTAAAGCTTTACTTATCTGTTGCTGCTGCTTCAAAAGTTGCATCAACATTTGCATCATCATTTTTGAAGGACTACTATTCATCAAAGAAATTAAAATGTAAATTATATTTTTAGCATATTCATGTAATCTCCATGATAGGTAACGCGAAAACTCCAAATTCCCATTTTGACAACTAGAATAAAGTTGCCCAGTACAAACCTCAAATTCCAACGGCAATTTCCCAAGTCTTAACGCCATCATTGGATTAGAATCCATCACAACTTTTAACTTTTCAAGGAAAATTCGAGCAAATACAAACAAATCATAGTAATTTCTGACAACAAAATCAAAATATGGAATCTTCTGCTTAATAGCAGAGTTGTAATTTTTTCTGAACAAATGACTTTTTCTAAAAATATTCTCAGCATAACCAAGTGAACCTGCCATACCTTCTGTAAGAAACATAACTACCAATCCAGCATGACAAGCCTGATATACATTTTTCATCCCCTTCATATCTTTAAGTTTATTTTCAAGGGCCGACCTAAGATTATTTAAAGCCCTCAAAGAATTCCTATGTCTATTTGAAGAATAGTTCTCCGATTCTAACCTGAGATTATTTAATGCAGATTTCAATCTCTTCTCCAATTCGGAATCACCTAAGTTTCTAAAAATTTCCCGCATTTTTTTGGCTAACTCTTCTGCACTTTCTTCAGCCTTTTTATCTCTAAGTGGAGCATGTTTCTCCACAGCTTTTTTAAGAAATTCACTCATTTTAGTAAGTCTCTCCATTTTAGCTAACTTTTCAAGCAACTTTTGGTAATTTTTTAAAGCCTGAACATACTCTTTAAACTTCTGATGAACGTGCCATTTCAAGTAACCCGCATTAACTTTTGAATTCATAGCCTGTCTCAACATCTTCTCAAGCATGTTTATCTCTTCACTGGAAAAGAGTTGTTTGTAGCTCTCTTTTATTTTTTTCAGAACTCTGGCATATTCCATGAAATTCTTGTACTTTTCAAGTTCCTTTTGAGCATACTTCATCTTTTTTAAAAGCAACTCTCTTTGTCTTTTCAACTTCTCCAATCTCTTAAGCATTTCCCTTATATCCATTTTTTTAGAACTACTCAAGTTGTAACTTTCCTGAAGTGTCCTCATTTCTTCCCTTTCTAGTTCCCTTCTGAACTTCTCCAAGGCACTTTTCACATCGGAGATGTTAGATAACTTATAAACAATTCTAATTTCCAACGAGGAAACGTTAGAAGCCAAATCAGCTACCTCCAACACTGGAATGGTAAAAAGCGAGCATTCCCAAGTCCCCTTCACCTCAACCACTCTGGAAGCTCTTTCCCCTTCAAACAATTCAATTACTTTACCTCTTCCCAACTTCAACAGCACCCTATCAACTCCATAATCGTCCAACGCCTCTCCCTCAATGAACAAATTTCCACTATCCCAAACTGCTCTACGTACCAATATTTGAGGCGCCTTATCCTCAAGCACCTTCAATCTAACTACCTTTTTAACCTCAAAAGTACCTCCCCAATCAAACAACGCTTTTAAATAAAAAGCATGCTCTCCAATAGCAAACTTTCGCGTCCCAAAACTTATTTTCACTTCACGCGAAGTAGGAGTTAAACTAACATAAAAATTAGCACTTCCTGCACCTTTACCATCTCCAGAAAGTAAAATTACTCTTTTGGGAACACTTGAATACACAACTTTTATCTCAACAGTTGCCCCTTTCAAAGCAGATACTGAATAATTTTTAAATATCCTTTCCCTAGACTTTTCCATCTTAAGATAACTCGGTCCCTTAACCATAACCATAAAGTTCAAAACTCTAGGCGGTTCAAAACGCTTTATTAACCTCTTGTAACATACATCACCAAACAAAGCTTGATGCCTATACTCAATCATGGCCACTTCATTTTCTCTACCCCAGCTAAAAAACTCTCTCCCCTCATTCAACACCTTGCCTTTTTCCTTCTGCAAAACAGAGTTAACCTTTACAACTCCATCTTTCCAAATAACTTCAAAACCTTTAGGCAACTTTCTAACTATAAACTTATGATCAGAGATTAACCTCTCGTAGGGAAATAAAAGAAGCGAAGCAGCAATAATAAAGCAAATCGCATAGCATTTCCACCTACTTTTTAAAAAACCTCTAAATTCTGATTGTCTCTTTTTAGAATAGATAACTATCTTCTCTCTCCAAGACTTATCAAATTCCTCTATCCTTTCTAAAAGCTCCAGATAAGAGGCAAGGTCACTTTCCAATTTAGCCGTTTTAGCAGCATACCCCCATATAAACACTCCAGCTATCATGAAAAAATAAATCAACCATTCTATTTCAAAATACAAACTCAAAATCCCACCTAAAACCACAAACAGAGGATAAAACAACAAGATTGCTTTCAAAAACTTGTCTAAAATTCGCTCTGATTTTAAGAAGTTATATTCTTTTATAATCCTTTTAACCTCAGCTTTTAACACTTCCCCATCTTTATCCATGTTTTTTTCCATCAAATAATTTCACCTCATCAATCTGTAAGAAGATACAAAAGCAAATTAGTTCCAAACTTTAAAGCTTTTTCCCGCACTTCAGGAGGATCATTGTGATTTCTACTCCAGCCATCAGAAATATTCGTATTAAAGGTATAAATAACTCCCCATCTTCCATCAACCCTTACGCCATAAATCTCAGCCTCCATAGTAGGATAGTGATTGTGAATCTTCGGAAGATAGTCAAATTTGTAATAACCATGAAATATTCTCGAATCTACTGGAATCCTTTCAAGTTTCTTATCTGGAAACATTTTTTTTATAGCCTTCCTAGCAAAACTATCCAAGCCATAATCATCATCGATGTATATACTACCCCCATTCTCTACATATTTTCTCAGAGCCAACGCCTCTTGAGTTGATAAGAAAAATCCTCCGTGTCCTGTAATAAAGATAATACTGTAATTCTGCTTATCCATATCAAGAGGCTCCACTACAGACTCAACTGGATAAAGTTCCACACCAAGCTTCTCATTCACATATTCAATTAAATTTGTCCACGCATCGTCATCGTTGTACCAGTCTCCACCACCTGAGTACTTCAATCTAGCCACAAAGGCTTGGCTATCTTTTATCATTTTTGAATAAGTTTGAGCCTGTAATACCAGTAAAACAACAAATAAAATACCAATGGTAATGCGTAATACCAACGCCAACTACCTCCCCACCACTCGATTTTTGTTCCCGGTGAAAACTCATCTATTCGAAAAATTTTAAGCTTCTCAAGGTAACGCTTTCCAAATTCATCGAGTGGCTCAAAACCAAGTACTACTTTTTTTTGGAGCAAGCTACCAGATTTAAAAATTACCAACAACGGCAAACTTAATCTCAATTTTTTAAGCAAAATATGATAATCCAAAAGTGGCCCTCTTAGCAGGATAGGTTTCTTCTCACGAAAATTAAAATTCGACTCAAGCTTTACCTTTTTTATCACATCCATAGGATAACCAACATCTTTTCCAGCAAAGTAATCATTCGGCATCTCTTCAATTGTTATCTCTCCAGTTCCACAACTTAATGACAAAATTCCATCCTTAAATTCAGTTCGCAAAGCTTCCCCTTTTAATTTGTCTATATTTCTGATCAATCTAAACACAGCTTCATCTTCACGAAGGTTGGTAAGATTTAAAACTTGGAAGTTAGAAACTCCTAGGGCACTAGAATTTTTAACCTTTTCGTCGTAAATCTGCTTATACCTTGGCAACTCAAGACTTCCCAACCAAATAATAACTTTTCTTCCAGTCAGGCTATTCTCCGATAATTCAAACGGAGATACAACATCAAAATTTCTAAATTTTCTTACTAATCTAACTAACCTTGCTATTTGGGGTGAAGGCTCCACAACCAAGAGAGTATCGTTCCTCTTATGACAACTAATAATCAATTCTAATGCATTATTATAGGTAAAAAGATCTTTGACTTTGGGCCACAAACCAACCTCTATCTTCCACAAACCTTCCTTTTTAAAATTCAAGTGAAGAATATACTTATCAATCGCCAATTTTTCTTTTAGCAATGAATATTCTACTCTTAAAGCAGGCGAATCATTCTTGTAAAAATTTAAAGTAAGTTCAGGAGTAGTTTTTGCATTTTTCAACTTTAACTCAACTTCAAAAGTTTGAAACGCTCTAACTCTTCTTGGAAATTCCACTGAGAAAAAACCACCATCGCCACTAGAAAAAGAGTTATCCAACACTTTCCCGACCATTTTCTTTAAATACTTTTTGTCTTCATTTAAATCCAATAGGTAAAACTTATCTGAGTACAGCTCGTAATTTTTCCACTCACTTCCTATAAAATCAGATAAAACCGCCAAGGCTTTTGAATAATCAATTTGCCACGGGAATTCAAAAAACTTCACTGTATAACCTTTTACCTCTAAATCTTTTTTTAAAGCCTCAGGAGAAAAAACACTCCTCACACTTAGGGAATCATCAATCCAAACAACCCCATCCTTTCTTTCCATATAATTAAGCTTATGAGGAGAAAGTATAAAAAAGAGGAGATAAAAAATAGGAAGTAGAAAAAGAAGCACCACCAACCTCATAAATTTCCCTCTCTTGGAACAAAAAAGAAAAAGTGGAGCCGGTGGGACTCGAACCCACGACCTCCTGCTTGCAAGGCAGATGCTCTCCCAGCTGAGCTACGGCCCCACTCTAAAAAACTCCATACACAAGTTAATACTGAAACCTATGGTGGGCCTGCCTGGAGTCGAACCAGGGACCTTTCGCTTATCAGGCGAACGCTCTAACCGACTGAGCTACAGGCCCAACCATTCCCCCTTAGCAATTGGTATTTTAAAATCAAAACTCAACTTTGTCAAGACTAATTCAAATGGTAAAATTTTACTTAGAGGAGGCGAATTAGAGTTGAAAATAATCGTTAATGTAAAACCAAATTCAAAAACTCAAAAAGTTGAAAAAAAGGGAAATGAATTCATTGTATGGTTAAAATCCCCACCTGTTGATGGCAAAGCTAACAAAGAATTAATTGAAGTGCTGGCTAAGTATTTTGATGTTAAAAAGCGTGATATTGAGATAAAAAGTGGCGCCACTTCTAGAAAGAAGCTTATTATAATAAAAGAATAGGAGGGTTGATTCATGAGAACAATGATTATCGGAACTTTATCGTTTGTCTATTCCGTTATTGTTGGAAAATTATTGGGGGCTGTTAACATTACATTCTGGAATCATATGTTCATGTATACATTCTCCATGATTACAAGTTTGGCAGCAGCAGTTTACACTGCAAACAAGTTATTGGGCTAGAAAATGATAACAGAGCTAATGAGTTAGCTCTTTGTAATAAGAATTTAACAAAGGCAACCTTCTTTTAGCATTTGACCCAAGACTGGAAAATGTTTTCTCAATAAAATATATAGCCTGCAACCTTGAAGGGTAAATTTCTACTAAGGTCTGAGCCTTTAGTAAGAAGAATTTATCTGCCCAGTAATTCAATCCTTTTTCATAAGCCTGCATTCCCAAGCTCTCAACTTCATTCAACACTTGATTGTATTTTGTGTAATCGTAAACAAAAGCATATTTACCACTGTATTTAGCAATAAATGGATTTACTTCTGTTTTTCTATAAAGCTTTCTTTTACGAAGAAATCCTTTTTGAAGCTTCAAGCGGTACATTGCGTACTTATAAGCATAACTCTTTGCTCCTCTATCAATGCGTGCAAGAAGTTTCTCAGCTTTTTCGAAAGCTCCTGCTGTCATATACAGTCTATAAGCTCTATCCGGTTCAAAGTCCTCCACAAGCTCAGCAGCCTTGTCTAAATACCCTCTCTCTTCCATTATCTTGCTTATTTTTCGTTTCAAATCTTCCTCAACTTCAGGTGAAAAACCATAACGCTGTGCCAATTCCAAGGCCTTTTCAGGTTCAAACTGGGAAAGCAGCAGCACTGCCTCTTTTTTATATTCAAGTGGAGCATAAGTATTTAGAAGATCATATATGTACTTTTTAACCTCTGCTTCAGATTTACCACTTTTAGAAGCGAGGTAGCACTTTTGAAGTAATATCCTGTAAGATAAGTCATCATCTATCCACAATGGAGCCTCCTCCAAAGCTTCCATAGCCTGATCTAACTGTCCTAACCTTTCATAAAGTTGAGCCTTTGCAATTGCAGCAGCTTCTGCCTCCCTTCCATCCAATTTCATACTATTCAACACAAGCAACCACTTTCTCATATTCAACTCATACTCTTTTTTATTAGCTTTGTCTAAATCATTTACCAGCATCAATAACGTCTTAACTTTCATATCAGAAGGCATGGAAGAAAATTTGGTCAATAAAGCATTCGAAAGGGTATAAAAATTCACAAATAAAACAACTACAGTAAATATGCCTCTAAATACAAAACTACTCCTTACCATATTAATCCCTCCGTACCTATCTCACTCAAATTCTTTTTATGAATCTCACCGCTCTCATCCAACCAGCTCAACTCAACATCAACACTGTCAAAACCAGCCACTTCAAACTCTTCCTCAAACAGTTTTTCCTCCAATCCATGGCTCTTGAGTATTTCATCCACCAAGAAATATTTCTTTTCAAAACACTGATTACCATTATAAAAAGCCAATGTTACCTTTACCATGTAAGCATCAGCATTGGATAAATCTTTTATCTTAAAGTGTAGGCGGCAGTGCTCTATATCCTTTCCTAAAAGTTCATCAACAGCATATCGGGTACATGAAAAATCGTACTCTGTAACCTTCAAAACAGGAGTAACGTAACTTTCCAAATTTGCACTTTCATAAAGTGTACTTACCGGCTCTGAAAAACTTGTCTCAAAACATCCCATCAATGGAACCGCCACAAGAAGTAAAGCTATAAACACCACAATTTTTCCTATAAATTCCATGTTCTCATGCATAATCTTAACTTTATATAAAAATTCCTTCATTCCAACACCCCTGAAATCACTTCTTAAAATCGCATACACGCACCTCTCTCATTTAATCGGAGTAATATCTCACAATCTTTAAAATTCACTCTTTTAAAGCCGAAGATTTTTAGGGGATAAGGGGGTGTTATTATGATTAGATCTCTTTGGACAGCTGCAACAGGAATGAAAGCCCAAGAGTTAAACCTAGACAACATTTCTCATAACCTGGCAAACGTTAATACTACAGCATTTAAAAGGGCTAATGTTGAGTTCCAAGACTTAATGTATCAGAATATGGAAGAAGCAGGTATCCCAGCAGCTGCCGGGCAGCGTCTTCCGGTAGGCATTCAAGTGGGTTTAGGAGTTAAACCATCAGCAATAGTTAAAAATTTTAAAGCAGGTAGTTTGAGACAAACCGGAAATCCCCTTGATGTAGCGATAGAAGGAGACGGTTTCTTTCAAGTTATGCTTCCTGATGGAACCATTGCTTACACAAGGGACGGTTCATTTAAAATTGATGCCGATGGAAATCTTGTAACAGCAGATGGTTTTTATGTACAACCTCCTATAACAATTCCAGCAGAAGCTGAGAGCATATCCATTGGTTTTGATGGTACCGTCACTGTACTAACAAACAATGAACCACAAGAAATCGGCCAAATAACTATAACACGCTTTGTGAATCCTGCTGGTCTAAAAGCAATAGGAAAAAACTTATTTTTGGAAACAGCAGCTAGTGGGCCAGCTCTAGGTCCTTTCGTTCCGGGAACAAATGGAACTGGTTCACTTGAACAAGGATACCTTGAAATGAGTAATGTAAACGCCGTCGAAGAGATGGTACAGATGATTATGGCCCAACGTGCCTATGAAATGAACTCAAAAGTCATACAAGCTGCTGATCAAATGATGGGAACAGTAGCCGCGCTAAGACGATAAAGCTAAAAATATAAAAAACCTAAATAACGAGGAGTGGGGAGTTTGAATTTTTCAAGGAGTCGTATTTTTTCAGTGATAATCACAGTAGTGTTCAGTATATTCTCATACACCTACTCTGCCGGAAAAAGTGCCACATTCTTTTTTAAAGATATGGTATCCAAAGAAGACTTTGTCAAAGTTTGGCAAGCTCTAAAAGAGCAAAACTCCCTCCAAACTCGTCTCCCAACTAGAGCAACTTATCCGGCGTCAAGAAGTTATAACGTGGGAGATGTTGAAAACTTTTGGAGCTACAACTTCCAAACTTTATCTTATGAGTTGCTCCCCGCACGCTGTGCATACGTTGGAACTCACTGTTATGTTTTTATAGCAGAGAGAGATGCTTATCTTGTAACTACTACTGAGGCAGAGCTATTAGGTTCAAAGTTTGACAACGACATATATCCTACAGATACAGCTTGGTTTGGAAACGAACCAAATCCGGGAATAGATGGAGATCCTAGAATTTTTATTCTGTTACTTGACATTAAAGACTGGTACGAACAAACAGGAGAATACTACATAGGATATTTCTCATTTTACAATGAACTTCCAGAAGCCGTAGCCTCAGCTCCTCCTTACAATGGGCATAGTAACGAAAAAGAGATGTTTTACATGGATGTTTATCCCACAGTTGTTGGAGGAGAAGAACAGCTCGCGACACTTGCACACGAATTCCAACACATGATCCATTGGAATCACGATCCTGATGAGGAGGATTGGTTAAATGAGTCTCTTTCTGACTGGGCAGAAGTAGTAAATGGATTTGGATACCACTTTTCTCATGTTGATAGTTACCTCGACAACCCCAATACATCAGTCACTATCTGGAAAGAAAGACTTGCAGACTACGGAGCTGCATTCTGTTTACTTTCCTATGCTATAGATAGATACGGTGGGGACACCGATCTTGAAAAGCAGAACTTTGTGAGGCTACTAGTTGCAGATCAAAAAAACGGAATTGAAAGCCTTCTGCACTCTATTGAGTTAAAAACTGGTTTTAGACCCGAATGGCAAGATCTACTTGGGGATATGTATGTCGCTTTGTATTTTGATTCTATAATGAAATACGATCCATACCGCTTCAAATCCTTCACCCTCCATAAGCAACCCAAGGTCAGCTACATACACTCTCATTATCCAACAAACCCTTATACTTATGCAACTGAGAAGGATGGAGCAATATTCATTCTACTTGAACCTGCAGAATCTGGTAATAAAAACATAATGTTCGAAGCCAAAGAGGGAGGTTTATGGTACGTTGAACTCGCTGGACTAACTCCTCAAGGAGAAATTCAAGTAGTAAGAAAGCATACAGACTCTGGAACAATATACCTATCTGCATCTCAATTGGGCTCCAACTGGTTATATGCCGTTATGATAGTATACTATGCAGGGCCATACGAATCATCTAGATTTTCGTATTCAATTGGAAATACCGGACCAATAGTAAGTGTTATGCCACACCCAGTACTGACAGATTACTGGATCTTTTCAACTGCCTCTGCAACTCCACCTGCTTTGACTGCCACATATTCAGGAGATGGTTTAGTAATCTCGCCACAGCAGCACTACACCTGCAAAATTGGTCAAACAACCACAGGTCTAATAAATAGTCTAAACCTCTATATGGGAACAGAAAAATTAGAAAAAGTTGGTTGGTGGGAGCTTCAAGCGGATGGAAGCAATTTATCAGGACCGGGTATTGTAACCTACAAATTCTACAGGACAAACTACATAGTGCCAGATATTTAAAATTTTTTATATTATTGCTCCTCTTTCAAAGTTATAGGCGGTATTACCATAATTTTCCCAGTTTTAACCTCAACTAATTTTCTATATGGAGCATATCCTTCTTTTTCCACTAATAACCATAGTGCCCCAGAGGGCAATCCCTCCACTAAAAAGTTTCCATCACTATCGGTAACTGCTTTAGCCTCATTATCATTATCCAACTTAACAGGTTCAACCATCACCTCAGAAGCTCCAAGCTGCTTTAAAACTCCAACTGTGATGACTGCACCTTCTACAGGCCCAAAAGTTGATCTCACCTTTCCTTTTATTCCTCCACGTCCTGAAATTCCACCAAGTGCTTCTTTTAACAGAAAAACGTAAAGAATATATGCTACTACACCAAACCAAACTATGAGAACCGCAACCAAAAGAATATCGGTTAAAACTCCTAAATAATTCACACCCGAACCTGCATCCGCATAATCAAGCAAACAAACTCACTCCCACTTCCTTACTCAATTCATCAATTAATACAGGCGATAAGCCCATAACATTGAAAAAACAGCCATCTATTTTCTCTATCAAAAGGCTCCCCTTACCTTGAGCCGCATAGGCACCCGCCTTATCCGTCCACTCTCCCTCATCTAAATACCATTTTAACATCTCAGCCCCCAAATCTCTAAACTTCACCCTACTTACTTTGAACCCATCCACTTTGGCTAATACTTCTAAACTAGAGTTTAATAAAACTAACGCAACACCCCCATAAACCTCATGCCACCTTCCACTTAACATCTTTAACATATTTTCTGCTTCTTTCCGAGATGAAGGCTTTCCCAATATTTTATAATCAAGGTAAACCACAGTATCAGCCGCTAAAACTAATATTTTTCCATCGGTCTTATCCTCACCTACATCTCCCATTAGTGCGTTAAAAAGTACCTTTTGCCCCAACACCGAATCGGCCTTTTGGAGGGCAAGGCTTTTTACCAACTGAGAGACAGTGAGCTTGGGATCAATCTTCTCCTCTGCTAAAGGTTTTACAACTTCGAAATTCAACCCCAGCATCTCAAGTATTTGTCTTCTTCTTGGAGATGAAGAGGCAAGTACTAACCTAACCATACCTTGCCCTCCCAAAAGCCAAAATCTTTCGAACTTTATTTAAGCCTCAAGGGCTTTCTTAGCAGTTTCTACTAAATACTCAAATCCTTTAGGATCAGAAATAGCCATCTCTGCAAGCATTTTTCTATTAACAGCAACATTTGCTTTTTTAAGCCCGCTAATAAACTTGCTGTAACTCAATCCAAATTCTCTCACAGCCGCATTTATTCTAACTATCCAAAGCCTTCTCATATTTCTCTTTTTTTCTCTTAAGTGAGCTCTTCTCTTACTTAAAGCCTTTACTACAGCTTCCTTTGCAGCTCTAAATCTCTTTCTATTTCCTTGAAAATATCCTTTAGCAAGCTTCATTATCTTTTTATGTTTCTTACGAGTAATAACCGCTCCCTTTACTCTGACCATGACTAACACCCCCGTTTATTCTTTTTAACTCAATTAACACCTAAATTTAAGCCATCATAAGTCCCTTCAACATTCTACGTGCATCACCTTTTTTCATATCCTTGACCTTTTTCAATCTATTTTTTCTAGTTTTGCTCTTCTTAGCAAGCAAGTGACTGCGATTTGCACTAAATCTTTTGATTTTCCCAGAACTTCTAACCTTAACTCTCTTTGCAATACTCCTTCTCACCTTAGCCTTCACCTTTCCCATAGATATCCCCTCCTTCCGTTACTTACATCTCAAAAACTAACAATCGCTAAAAATCTTATTTTTTTGGAAAGAACATGACAACCATTTGCCTTCCTTCTAACTTTAAATCGCGATTCTCCATTTTTGCCACATCAGCTATCTCATCCCTTATCTTATAAATCATCTCCTTAGCAATTTCCGGCGTCTCCAACTCGCGTCCTCTCAATCTAACAACAACTTTCACCTTATAACCATCCTCTATAAATTCCTTTACCTTCTTTATCTTTATCATGAAATCATGCTCACTTATTTTAGGGCGAAACTGCATCTCCTTTATCTGATTATGACGAGCTTTTTTCTTAGCTTGTTTTTCCTTTTTAGCCTGCTCATACTTATACTTTCCCCAGTCCATTATTCTACAAACCGGAGGTTGGGCATTTGGGGCAACTTCCACCAAATCAAGCCCCATCTCCTTTGCCATTGCTAAAGCCTCTTTGGTATCCATTATCCCAAGTTGCTTACCATCCGGTCCTATAACCCTAACCTCTGGAACTCGGATCCTTTCATTCATTCGTGGTTCATTCTTTCTTGAAGTCTTTTTCATTAAAAAATCTCACCTCCATATAGAATATAAGCACGTATTACCCAGTTTTTCTCCTACTACAATATTTGTGAAACTATTTTCAAAACTGCTACTTTCCTCAAACTTTTTTTAAAAAGCCCGGCAAGGTCTGGCAGCACCAGTCCCCCACCTAGGCACAGGCCTTTGCCTGTTTTTCCCTTCCTTAATAATCACTACATCCAGTTTTATTAAATTATAACTCTGCTCCCCTTTGATCGCAACTGCACTTATCAGCCAATCCTTACTCTACCTTCAGTAACGTTAACATCCAGTTTTATTCCATCTGGATCTTCGCTAAAATCTAAACTCTTAGAAGGCGCAGATACTTCACAGCTACTTATCTTACAATTCATAACTTCAACAATTCCATTGTTCATTCTAACTTTCAATTCACCCGAACCAGACATTGCAACCAAAGTAATTTTTCCCTCTAATATATCTATTACTGCATTATCAGATACCGAACTCAACTCAATTTTAGCCACTCCATGAGCTGCATTTATTCTCAAAACCTCACCTTCAACTTCAGATACTAAAATATTCCCACTGTTACTATAAACAGCAAATTCCCCAAATGTAGAAGCTCTCACTTTAACATTCCCCATTGAAGTTGTAATCTTTAAATGACTAGCAGCAACTTTATTAACCTTTATAGGAACTTTAATTCCATCTATGTTAATATCATCAGCCTTAACTCCTTCAATTTCAATCATCCCATCACTCACAGAAACACTTATTGATTTTAAATTAATTGCGGGTACCATAACAGTTAAAGAAACTCCTCCTGCAAACCTCACAACATTCTCAGTATTCTTCAATTGAGACTCAAGTTTTAAAGTCCCATTGCTTCTCAACCAATTAAATTCCGCATTTTCATAAACATCAACCAACAACCTGCCTACCCCATCAGCAGTTGGAACTAACTTCACAGTACCCCTTTCTACTTTTATTTCAAGACTAGAGCCATCCTTTAAATCAATAACTTTATCAATTTTCTCCTCAACACGTAACATATACGGATTCTTAGTAAAGAAGAAAATAATTAGCACCATTAAAACTATTATCAAACCAAGTATTGCTAGCATATTTTTATTTTATCAAAACAAGCAAGATTATTGTAAACTTTAAAAGATAGAAATCACTAGTAAAAAACAAATCTCCGGAGGTGATTTATAGTGAAAAAACATGAAGTTATCGCTGTATGTGGAGCTAAAGGAAAAACTGGAAGTGCTGTCACAAAATTTTTAGTAGAACAAGGATTGGAAGTTGTGGAGGTTGATCCAAAGTTAAATGTAAACCTAAAAGAGGTTATAAGTAAAGTAAATTGTGTAGTAGATTTTACAACTCCTGAAGCAGTTTTGGAAAATATAAACATTTGCATTGAAAATGGTAAAGACATGGTTATTGGCACAACTGGATGGGATTTGAAAATTTTAGACTTATTAAATTTGAAGGAATCTCAAGCAATATTTGTAGCACCAAACTTTTCAATTGGTGCAAATCTGATGATGATATTCTCTAAAATGGCTTCTAACTTTTTCGAACACTGGCACATAGTAGAGGCACACCACATCAATAAAAAAGATAAACCAAGTGGCACTGCAAAATTCACAAGTGAAATGATAGCGGGTGAAATCAAGTCAGAACAAATTTCCTCTATAAGGCTTCCCGGATTAGTGGCCCACCAATCCGTCATCTTTTCATCAAATGGAGAAGTTCTAAATATAACTCATCACTCTATGAGCAGGAGCAGTTTCGGTTATGGAGTAAAACTTGCTATAGAATGGTGCGCCAAAAATTCTGGAATAAAAGTTGGATTAGATTCGCTCATTAAAGAGCTGCTATTTTAAGCAATTCTCCACTTTTAAAAACATAGAACAGTTAATTTCACAAAAAATAAAAGCCCCCTCCCTAATGCAGGAGGGGGCAAAATAGTAATTCCGAGACTATTTTACAATTATCGGCGAAGATAACTTTTTCAACATTGCAACGTAACTTTTCACATAGCCGGACCACTCATTTGGAAATACTATGGCTTTGTAAGGAACAGATTTTATAAACCTTTTTAGAACAAGCTTGTTAGCATTTAATTTAGTATCTGCAACCACCCTCAGTCCATGCTTTTCATACTTTAAGCTCTTTGGAAAACTCATGAACTTCCCATTTTTGAGCTTCAACACAATCTCTATATCCTCAACACCCCAATTTCCCAACCAATAAGGATATTTTCTCTTCAACTCCTTGGGCATACCCAAATAACCATTTAAAAGATATTCTGGAACATTTACAACTTTAAACTCTCCGTAATCCTTAACCACATCTTTCGGATCAAATTCAAACTCGACCTCCTCCCAAAACTTTCCATCCGGCATGTATATATCGTCATACTTATAAGCTATAACTTTAGCACCTGAAACCAAGTAACTTACTAACCTCTGGAACTTTCTTTTGATCTCCGTCGGCAGCTTGCCACGGTAACTCAACGCCTCTCTAACAGCATCTTCTGCTTCGTAGTAAATCTTGATTCTCCCAATCCCCTTGTCCTTGCCTATACTCAACTCGTAATAAACCTTTTTGCTACCGCCGAAAGAAGGTTCGTAATAATCCTTAACAGAAATCAACTTCTGCTTTCTCTTATTAAATATATATTGAAATGGTGTTTTATCAAACACATAGCTGGAAAACACCGAACCATTTGGAATAACCCAGAAATCTTTCATTCTTAAAGCCATTCCTAAATTTTCAAAAGTTTTGAATAATTCAAGAAACTCACACTCTAATCTTGGCACATAAGGCTCAATTCCCACAACAAGCTGCACATCATAACCAAGCAACTTAAATAAACGATACATCTCAACAACAAATCCAACAGAAGACACAGCGCCACTTCCAAACACGACATTCATCAAATCAGAAAACTTCTCTGGATATGGATCATAAACATTATTCACAAACACGGTTCTCAAAGGAAGATTCCTCTGCAACCAGTAAAGAAATTTAGCAGCCCACACTTTGCTGGGTTTAAACTTACCTTCAGTGGTTTTTAAGAAAGCTCTAATAATTGCCCTTTCTCTGGAATCTACCCCTGCATTTAACCAACCCTTCTCCAATTTCTCCAGATACTCAGAAAGCTCCTTCTCAAAGTTTCCTTTTTTAACCAATACTCCCGTCTGCCACATATAAGCCGGCGGAATCGACTCCTCTATACCATTCAAAGCCTCCCCTTTGAATTCATAAACAACCTCATCTCCATCTTTTTCCTCTGAAACAGCTATAAACCCATCATTTCTCTTGTAAAGCTTTGCATTGCCGTCTGGCACTCTTAAAATATATTCAAACTTCTTATTCTGAAGTAATCCCAAACCCACAGATGGGTAAAAACTCACAAATCTCCTAAATAACTGTCTCTTCTTCGAAGGCTTCATCTCCTTGTGCTGGTATATTATGCTTTTCTCTGTTGCACCCTTAAGAGAGAATTGAACAACCCTTAAAGGAGGAAAGTACTTACTAACAATTTTGGTGTTATCTTCGTAAGTCTCAAGATCCGGCTTCAGTATTTTACCATTTTTATCTCCCCAAACTTTAAAGTTCAAGTCAACATAAGCAGGCGTCCAAGTATATATAAATTTTTTGTACTTCTCCTTAAACCTACTCTTAGTAAAAGGAACAGCCAGTACATCTGTAACAATCTTGTAATTGTCAAAATCTACAAAATGAGTGTTAACTTTAACAGAGACAAACTCCTCAATCCACGGCTCTTTTCTCTCAGGCAACCTACTCTTTTCTCTTCTAGCAGATCCAGTAACCTCCTTTGAAACGCTCCACTCAGTCCTCTTTCTTATAAGAAGAATATCCTTAGTACTAAATTTCATCTTATGACCATTTAAAACGAGAACAACACTATCTCCCCGTTTTTGCCAACTGTCCACACTTACCACAAGACCACTTTTAAAAACAACTTCCCACATAGAAATTGCTGCACTCAAATATGAAAACACCAAAACACTTACAAGAAAAGCAATCATTCTATTTTTACACCCCATCATAACTCTCACCTCTCTCTTTTATTGTCATCCTAACATCTATTTGCTAATAAACACGTAATCCCTCGAAGTCAACTTATCTCTCCAATAATATATTTTTCTCAACTTCAAGTACTCTGCAGGGGTCATAACTGCCTTTTTCCTTATATAAACTGATTTAACGGTAAACACTCCCCTATTCTCATCAAAACTTTCCTCATATTCGTAAGAAGCAACCCCCTCATCTATCTTTTTGCTAACAAGTCTCAAAGGCTTGTACCCCTGAGGTAGTTTAATTTGTATCTCCCATCCATAATCATTTGGAGCACCGACATATATCGGATAACTTCTCTTTTCATCCGCTGCAACACTAGATATCAAGTTAGTTTTGTAAATTGATGGAACAAATATTACACCATCTGTTTTCTTAATCAAACCTGCCACTTCTCCCTTTATCTCCAACCAAACATTCTTTTCCCAATTGTCTATATTGTGAACTTTATAAGAATCAACTGATATTACAGCTTTTCCACCAAACACATTGTCCATATCATATTCTGCCCTTTTCAAATTGTAATCTTTGTAAAGATGCCTGCGTACCGAATCTGTATGTTCATTTCCCCACTGTTTGTAGTAATAACCTATGCTATCCACCCCATTTGACAGGTCCAATTCTAACAGTGAACGATACTGATTAATAAACCACGGAGTTTTTACTACCTTGTAATATTCCGGATCATCATATTTTATAACCATAACAACACTATCTCTATCTCCAACCGGCAACGTTCCAAACTTAGTTGTGGTATCTGTAGGATCAACTATGACTATCTTTCCCTTATACTCTACTGCCGCAATCATATGATTGGTAACAATGTAGGGAAAGTTTATATCATTCTTATACTCTTGTCCTGAAAAAACAACCGCTTGATAAGCCTTGATCCCCAAAGATCTTAACAAAGCAGTAAGAAGCGTCGCATAACCTTTACAATCGGCAAACTTATTTTTGAGAGTATCCATAGGATGCACTGGGATCCAACCCATAGTTCCAATTTCCAAACCGAGGTAGTGAATATTTTTGTTAATCCACTTTATAACTGCATTTACCTTTTCAGGAACCGTCTTAGCATCTCCTATTATAGTTTCTGCTAATTTTCTGTAAAACGGAGTAGGCCTTGTAAGCAACTCAAACAATCCCAATTCTTTAAAGTAATCACCGTAAAATTTCCAACTATCTGCTGTTGTAACCATAACGTATGGTCTAAAATAAATAGGTGCTGGAGTCGATGGTTCTCTCTTGTCCATATCAAATTTTCTGAAGATCCACTTATAGTAGTTCCACTTTCCAATTGAAGATACCTCAACAGGTTTTCCTTTAGAAGGATCTTTGAAAGCATCCTCGTTATAAACTTTCCAGTGCAGTTTTAGAGGCTTTTCAACATAGTACTCCCATACCGCCTCACATATTGGATTTCTTGTATAATCCTTCATAGAACGTCCGAATATTTTCTTCTTGATATTGTGGTAAACATAAGCTCCCTCTATATCCACAATTTTTCCAACTCCAACTTTTGGAAGCTTTACCACAACATTTACTTCCTTTTGAAAGAAATCCATAGTTGTAGGAACACTCATTGAAAAATCATCTTTTGAAGGAAAGTAAAACTTGCCCGTTTTAGGATCATAAACTCTCAATACTCTATAGCTCTCCTTTGCTCCCGGCCCGTAGTAAAGTGTGAAAACTCCTGCTTCTGTAACACCTGAAGTGTTATTCACATAACTTATACTTCTGTACTTTACTAAAATTCCTGAGGCATCTTTTAACACCTTATAAGTAACACGCGAATACAATTCTATATACGGATACCTTTTGTCCAAAAATTTTTTAGGCACTTTTTTCAAATTATCCAATGCCTTCATAAATTCAGGATCTTTTATACCATACTCAACTACACTAAAGACATTTAAATCACCTACAGCAAACGAAAAAGTAACCATGAAGATAACAATCATAAGCAGAATTCTACTCCCCATGTAGTTAGCACCTCCTACCAAAATACATATTTTCACTTCTCATATTTGCCAATTTACCTTCCTTATTCCTTTGTTGTAAGATTATATCAAAAGCATTATTTTATCTGTTTATTCCTCAAAGCCTAAATTAGGAAGGAGTGTGAACCCCACTATGGATAGCCTTGAACACCCTTCAGGGGTTGTGGCACTAATCAAACCTCCAGGCATATCTTCTGCAAAATTTCTAAATGAATTTAAAAACATTACCGGTTTTAAAAAAGTAGGACACGCAGGAACACTTGATCCAGCTGCAGAAGGCATTCTAGTCACTTTAGTTGGTAAAGCCACCAGACTAGCAGAGTACTTTCAAAATCTTGAAAAATTCTACATAATGCATGTTTTATTTGGAATCAAAACAAACACGGGAGATTTAGAAGGAGAAGTAATTGAAGAGAAAAAAGAGTTCGAGTTGTCAGAGGATAAAATTAACTCCGTTCTTTCAAAATTTCAAGGATGGATAGAGCAAATTCCACCTATGTTTTCGGCTGTAAAACATAAAGGAAAAAGGTTATACAAATTAGCTAGAAAAGGTGTAGAAGTTGTAAGATCCCCAAGAAAAGTTTTCGTCAAATCTATAACTCTAAGAAGCCTAGAAGATAATATTGCAGTAATTGAGCTAATAACGGGGAAAGGAGTCTACGCTCGCCAAATTGCAGTTGATATAGGAGAAACTCTTGGAATTCCTTCTACCGTGAAAAAGCTGGTAAGAGTAGCGGTTGGTGATTTTTCCTTGAACAAAGCATTAACTCTCGAAGACATCAAAAAGGCTGTTTTCAAAGAAGAAAGCTTTTTACTCAATATGAACAAAGCACTCTACTTCCTTCCAACTTTCAAAGCTTCATGGGAAGTTGTATCCAAAATTGCTAATGGACAAGTCGTCCAAACAAAACTTGAATTAAATGGAAAAGTTAAGCTAATTTCCCCTGACGGAGAATTTGTGGCTATTGTGGATGCCTTCAAAGGCGTAATCAAACCTGAAAAGGTGTTTTTAAAAAGATAGAGGGAGGTTTTCGATGTTAAACAATAAAAACTGCGCAATAACTGTGGGATCATTTGATTCTCTTCATATTGCTCATCAAGAATTAATAAAGATGCTTTCAAGATTTCAAAATTCATGTGTAATAACATTTGACATTCCACCAAAATCATACCTCAGCGGTGAACACTTTATATTCACTCTAAACGAAAGAATTAAATTCTTGGAGAATTTCACAAAACTACTTTCAAAACGCCTTAACATTAACAAACCCAAACTCCTAGTATTCGAATTTCCAAAGATTAAAAATTTAACAGTAGATCTATTCTTAGAAAAATTGCACAGAATATGCAACTTTTCAATAATAGTCGTCGGCTACGACTCTAACTTTGGAAAAAGAAAAACCCCCCGCACTTTCAAGCATAAACATATCTCCTTTCCCATACAAGTCTGGGCAAACATTAAGAACATCTCCATAATCCAAGTCCCACCACTAGCACTATCTGACTTCCCCAATTTAAAAGGAGACTCCTCATCGTTGATATCTACTTCTTTCATAAAAAAACTTATTTCTTCAAACAAATTAGATGAAGTTAGAGAATTACTTGGTCGCCCCTATTCCATCAGCTATAAAGTGATAAAAGGAAAAGGTATAGGTAGAAAAATGGGCTTTGCAACCGCAAATGGAACTTTGGAAGCTTTCCGTTTCTTGCCAAAAGAAGGTGTGTACCTAACATCCACATTAATTGAGGGAGAACCTTTTAACTCACTAACATTTATAGGAGATTCCTACCCATATACCGAAAATTCAACACTTGAAACGCACATACTAAACTTTAATCGCGACATATATGGCAAAAATATCACTGTTCTTTTCCATAAATTCATACGTCCCTCAAAGCAATTTACTTCCTTAAAAGAACTAAAAAGATTCTTAGAAAGCGACAAAACAGTTGCTCAAAAACTATTAAAAGACGTCAGACCTCTTTCTCAACAAGAGCTTGCATTTTTTCTATAAGCTGTGGCAGCAACTCCTCATCTAGTACGCAACCTGCAGCTCTTACATGCCCACCGCCACCAAACTCACGAGCAACTTCGTTAACACGCGCGGTCTTTGCTCTTAAACTCACTTTAAACTTCCCATTCTCAACAGGATAAGCAAATAAAACTGCCTCTACATCCTTTAATCTCAAAGCTTCATTTACAATATCTTCAACCTCTACCTTCTCCAAATTGTTCATAAGTTCAACCATAGTCTCATCGGCTATCAATATAGCTAACTTGCCATCCGCAGTAAAATCTACCTTCCCATAGTAAGACTTCTTTAACTCAAACTTCTCATCTCTATCCGACCAAAAAACGCACCTAGCAACACTGCTGGGCTTCAAAATTTTTGTGAGAAAAGCCATGGCAACAAAAGCCGTCTCTTCTACGTAATCAAACTGAAAACTCCCTGTATCAGTAAAACTCCCTACTTGCAAGAAAAAGCTTTCTCTCTCTGTCAAAGCTACATCATCAAAAGCTAACAGATGAAGCCATGTTACTATTTCACAAGTTGAAGAAAATAGCTCACGCAGAGTTATATTTCCCTCTAAATTTCCATCAATATGGTGGTCTATAACTATGAGGAATTTATCACTCAAAACTTTTTCAATATCCAAACCCTCAAATTCCCTAGATTGATAGAAAGCAAGCTTAGGAACAGGGGTATCTAAAACAACTACAACTTCAGCCCACCTTAAAGCTTCAAAAGGATTTTTAGTCATTTCAAGTCCCAACTCTTCCATTTTCCCGAATAAAACCCCGCCATTAAACCCAGGTACCCAAAATTCAATCTCTAAATCCAACTTTCCCTGCTCTTTGGCTGCACTTAACAACGAATAGAAACCAGCAGCAGAACCTATGGCATCTCCATCCGGATTAGTATGAGAGGCTATAAAAACTCTTTTCCCACTCAAGGCCTTTCTTATCTCTTTGCCCTTTTCTCTTATCCTTTCTAATTTAACAAAGCTCTCATCCTTGAGTAATTTTTCAACCCCAAACTCAACCATATCCATCAAGCCTCCAGCCAACATAATTTCCTTTAATCCACTTGCTCTGAATCACTTTTGGAGTCTTCTTTCACCAATTCACCAACCAATTCTGGAATTTCGGCTCCATCACCAACGTCATGGCTCAAATCATCATCTTCTCCCCTCTCACGTCTCAACTTCTTAATTATCTGAAGAACTCTACTTCCACGCTCTATCGATTCATCCAACTTTACTCTAACTTGAGGTACTATCCTCAAACGCATGTAATTTGGAATTTGACGCCTTATAAATCCCTGTGCCTTCTTTAGAACAGCTTTCAATTCTTCCTTTTTAGAAGAATCCAGAACAGAAACATATACATCTAAGTATCGCATATCCTTTGAAAGCTTCACATCAACAACACTAACAAACTGGACTCGCGGATCTTTCAGAGAAGCTATTATCTTAGCAACTGTTCGCTGCAGCTCCTTTTCAAGTTTATGCAACCTTCTACTTTCCATAGTCATCACCACTCATTATTTGTAGTAAGAATTTACTGCTAAACCCAAATTTGCTTTTAAGCCAGCCTTTTATTTTACCATATTCCACCTAAGAAAGAGCCACTTCCTCAACATCCAACGCATAAACATCAGCATCGATAATCTCTTCTAGTACAGTAAGAGTTTTTTCAAAACGCTGCTTGGCATCTAACGGGGAAAACCCCACAACTGCCACAGCAAACTCGATAACTTTAGGATCATTCCTATTCACTTGAAGAACCGAACGCCAATTATCCCTTTTAAACCTATCCTCAACCCGTCGTGTTATCATTCTTTTTTCTTTAAGATTTGTAAAGTCTCTTCTTAGAAACACAACCACAGCATTAACAAAGGCCGCCATATTATCACCTTCAAATGCCTCCCAAAAATTCCAAATAAAACAACGTACACCCTCTCAGTTCAACCCACACTATCTTCAAAATAAATGCTCTACATTGTCATCAGCAATTAAACTAATTATTCCTAATCTCAGCGTATATCTTCCAGTAAAACGGTTTATAAGATACGGATACGTAATAAGAATAAACAGAACTTGCGCCTCCACTTGAGGGAATAAGGTTGGGATCGTAATTCAAATAACCACCTCGACTCAACGCTTCCAAATTTATACATCCCAAAACAGCATTTCCCCATATATTAACTCCTCTTGATAAATCTCGCATATCCTTAAACAATGATACAACCTCATCGTCCAACCCATTGATGCTTGAAAAGTAACTTTTAAAATCATCTATTTGACCAGCTGGATCAAATTTCAAATTTCCACCGCGCCTTCCCTCTCCTGCCCACTCAGGAAGTGTGGCAACAAGAGAAGCAAATACTGGCTTCTGGGTAACAGTTATGGAAGGAGAAGGTCTAAACTCTTCAGGTACCATCGGCCCTGCTAAAAGCTCTGCAATTTTAGTATTCGGAATCCCCACCGTTATAACAGATCTTACAGGAGCTGCTCCTGCATACGGCGCTCCTTTGTAAAGACCATCAATCTTTATTGGACTCCCTGCTGTACTTATAATCATTCCCCTACCACGATATACCAGATCAGAAGGTAACTTTATAGTGTTAGCTTCACTAGGAGAAGCCATATCATCAGGACATCCCATTATGTACCATATTCCTGCAAGATTAAGTACATGATAATTTCCAGCATTTATAAGGTATCCCTTCATTTTTAAATACTCCAAGAATTGACGTGGCCCCGCAAAAACGTGCGAAGCCATCTCCTCTGTTAACATATCCTCTAAAAGAGGAGTCACAAAACCTGAATTTTTATCAGCCCCTTCTAAAAGTCCTATGAGTGAAAGTGGCATCAATATCGGCTTACTTTGAAAGTAACTTTTGTAATCCCCACTATGAGAAACAAAGCACTTTGGAGCTGGCACCACCTCATCTTTTGTTCCTTTAACATTCGGGCACATCCCACTTGCTCCGCGTGGCAAATCGTACCCAACCTTAAAACTCGACAAATTAACTGGTTTTCTACTTCCATATATAGGTGTAAACTTACTTACTTCTTTCTTGTTAAAAATACCTTTAAAAAATCCTAAAAACTTAGAAACCAAATTTTTTTTAGCCTTCTCTTCACGATAAAACTGATTGGGAAATATGCATCTTTTAGGTGTAAATGGAAAAACCACAGGGCCGGTATAATCATCCGAAATTACTCCACCAACATTTACCAAAAATCCTGTTGTATAGACTGTGGGAACAGACGCAGAACTGCTCAGGGAATTATAGTCAAATTGCATTCTCAACCTTCCCTTATCCAAAACCACACACTTTTGAAAATACTTCTCCCCTTTACCTTCCCAACCACTCATTCCAAAATAGTTTTCCGCTCCACCATAATTAAACCTCTCATCATAACCCCATGCCACAAAACCAGCTCTGTCAAAGTACAGCGGATCTTCTTTCCAAGTATGCCTCCCTCTTAGTTTAGAGGCAACATATCTCTTTAAGGAAGCAAAATAATCAACATAACCCGGCAATACGTAATCGTCATCTATCTTAACAGGGCGTTTGAAAAGCTGAGCATCTGAAAATACAATTTTACTAAAGACGTATGGCACCTCATCACTGGCCCAACTTAACATCTTTGATTTGGAGGGACTATTTTTCTCAAACAGAGCCTGAAGCTGTTTGTAGTAGTTATTCAAATTTCCATAAAGAGCAACCTTGGTTATTGAGGGGTAATGAAACTTTCTCGAAACTTTTTTATAGAAGATAGAAGCTTTTTCAAGAAAGAAGAACGGAAACTCATCCTCTGCAACGTTTATGACAATTGGTTTTCTACCATACTTATACCAGTAAAGCGGATCCTTTGAAAATTTATCTATGTCTATTGCTAAAGCATCTCTCCAATCATAATCCAACCAAACAAGTGGCCGGAAGTTTTTCATCTTCATGTCAGGCTTAAATCGTTCCATAACTTTGAATTGATTCTCTATGAAGCCCCCCTCAACCTTCCAAACGTTGAATTTACTATGCACCGCATCCAACAAACAAAATACAGAGTTAGCAACAGGAGGTATAGATGGTGTAACCTTCACATCATACATAGCTATCAATTTCTTTGTTCTTCCCCTATAACTCACTACAATTTCAACTCTTATCCACCCATAACATGCTCTATCGTATCCAACAAGATCCGGCTTTCGCTTCTTACCAGTCAAAAGCTTTTCAAACTTTTTCTTACCTCCAAAAATCACATTCACTTTTTCTATCTTTAATCCGGGATAATAACTTTCAAAATCTTTGCTGTACTTTAATTTAATAGGTATTTCAACATCCCCAGCTCCTGCTCCCATTCTAAGTGCATTAAAAATCGAACCACCTGAGGCCGAATTCGCTTCTAATCTAACCTGAGACATAACCTCAGCTAGTATTCCCTCACAAGCACTAATTAAAACTTCGTCCGCTTGCTCCTTCGAAACCATAAACACTTCATTTCTAACAACAGAAGTCACCAACAATCCCAACGTCATCAAAATAGCAATTACAGAAAGAACAACTCCCAGAATAAAACCAGATCTTTTAAGCCTTATAAAGTTTCTCACTCTATATCACCTTCATAAGTTGCATGATTCAACCTCAATATGCTACCTTTACTCTTAATTTTAACCCACTCTTTTAACTTCTCCCTCAACCACTCACTCTTAAGTACACTCTCCATAAACACATTCTCATTCTGTTTAACTAACCACAAATACTCTCTTTTCCAATCCTTATACATTTTTCTACCCAATAATACTTCTTTGAAACTCCTTTCCAAAACTGCCAGATCATCACTACTAAATCCAGAATTCGCAGAAAGCCATCTTCTAAATATGTAATAATCAGATATAGGAGAACTAAATTCTAAACTTGTAGATCTTTGTTCACAAGACTCAACCTTGTTCTCAGAAGATAAATCACCAGAAACTTTCTTCTTTTCAAAGCCGCATCCTAACAAAATTAAAAATGTAAACAGCAGTACAACCAAAACCAAGGCATCAATACCCTTTAAACACAATCTCATTTGAGCCATAAATCGACATCCTCACAGAATAAGCATTGTTACCTATGGATACATCAAGAACATAACGTCCCTCCTTAAGACGCATAAAGTACCAATCCATTCCAACCGTTATCCCTTCAATCTTTTTCATCATACTTTGCAGAGCTTCTTTTACATCAACATTTCCTTTTAGGGCTGCTCCCTGCCCTATAAGCATCTTATTCAACTTTTTAACATTCACTTTTACCTGACCATTTCCATCCAATATTACAATTCTATCAGTGTTAAACCTAACCTCTCCAGTTCCATTAAAAATGCCGTAATATTCCACAATAAAGTGCTTTTTTCTCTCACTCCAACTTCCCTTAAATCTCAAAATGGGAGTTGTCAATTTGAGATAACCCGGAAACCAAAATAACTCTCCTTTAACAGGCTCTTCAAAAAGTATGGTTTTGGCAGGAAATATCTCCCAAATAGAAAATACTTTAAAGGGCCATATCAACCCTCTCATTACAAACCAATCAAGAGCACTAATCGTTAAAAACGCCAACGCGATAACCGAAATTCTCTTCAACCACATTCGCCACATCCCGAGTAAACCTCTCCTCATTCCATCTTCCGATTAATTGAATCCCAACAGGAAAACGAGATTTATCTGTCTTTACAGGAACACTCCATGCATGCAACCCTGCCAAATTCACAAATATTGTAGCAATATCAGCTTTGTAAACCTTCACTGGATCTTCTTCGTAACGTCCCGGCTCAAAGGGAAACTCTACCGCACTTGGAGCTAATATAACATCGTACTTTTCAAAAATCTCCGCAAATCTTTTCACAAGGTGTCTTCTGAATGCCACCGCTTTTTTGTAAAACTTATCTTCATAACCATAGCTCAAAACAAACGTTCCTATCAATATTCTCCTTTTTACCTCTTCCCCAAATCCCTCTACTCTGGTGTTTCTTATAATTTCGTGAACAGTTTCTCCCTCTTTTCTCTCTCCGTATCTTATTCCATCGTAGCGCGCCAAGTTAGAAGAAGCTTCTGCCGGAGATATTATATAGTAGGCAGCCGGTGTATACTTCAACTCTTCCAATTTGATAACATCTGCTTTAAAAAACTCTGCAACCTCTTCTAACTTCTCTCTTATAGCATCCTCTACTCCCTCCTCAAGAAAATCACCAAGCACTGCAACGCGTGCAGAAGACGCATCAAATTCTTTTACTTCGCCAACATAAGCACCAGCAGTAGCATCAAATTCATCTTCCCCTTTCATAGCCTCAAACACCTCATACGTAACATCAACACTATCTCCAAAAGGAGCAATCTGATCAAGTGAAGAAGCAAATGCCACTAAACCAAATCTAGAAACCGTTCCATAAGTTGGCTTAAGA
>JAMOTN010000080.1 GCA_027062325.1 bacterium | reverse complement strand
TATCTGATCCCAATGCTACTTGCACATCCCCAAGAGCTACACTTGCTGCACTCCCGCCACTTGAACCACCCGGCACCTTATCAGGATCAATGGGATTCTTAACCCTACCAAACACAGAGTGCTCACTGGTAGATCCCATAGCAAACTCATCCATATTTGCCTTAGCCACCACAACAAAACCACGTTTTCTTAGTTTTCTAATAACTGTAGCATCGTAAGTAGCTACAAAGTTTTTCAAAATACCACTCGCACAAGTCAACGGTAAATCCGCAACAGATATGTTATCTTTGACCACAAGCGGTATGAATTCTTCTTTTCCTGTTTCTTTATAAGTTCTCTCTATCTCTCTTTCTAGTTCATCCTCTGTCAAAACATGAGTATATAAGTTGTATTTATTGTTATGCTCTCTCATCCTCTCAAGAAGTCGAACCAACTCATCCCTTTTCATAGTAAATAACTTTTTCACTTCAGACACCCCTTTTATAAACCTTTGTGTTCAGTTCAAACTCCACACCCCATCACAAGCACATCTTAACCCACAAAATCCCTTATAGCATTCAAAATCTCCAATAGCCACTTATTGAATACCAATTCAAAATTTCCAAGACGAGCCCTTTTTTGCAAAATCAGTGCCATATCTATCAACTTCTTTGCTCCCAACTTCTCGATAGCCATCAGAAAAGGTATCTGACTGTGAACCGTACTATATTCCAACTTTATTTTACTTCTTAACGATGACTTTAATCGCAGCACTTTAAAACTGTTTTCTCCCCCGATCTTCCAGTAATTAATTAAATCATTCTGTGTATATGAAACACCCTTTCCTAACAAAGCCATATTCATAACTGCTGCAACCGTATTCTTAGTAATCCAACTTTCGACATAAACAGGTGCATTAAACTTTTTTCTCAAAGGAATTTTCTTTAAAGTATCAACCGAGTAAAGCATCCTTATAACCTCTAACAACTCATCCTGATTAGTCTCTAACAAAGCAAGCAGTTCCTCATCTCCCAATCCTTCAGAAGACTTAGCAACAGTCAGAACCTCAAGTGGAGAAGCGTGAAGTAATTCTTCTGCTATTTCAGATGAAAAACCAAATCTTTTCAAAATGTAAGCGTAGACCTTTCTCTTAACCTCATCCACAGGATCCCATATCCTAAATACTGGTATCTTTTCAAGTTTAGCAGAACTAGCAAATACTACAGCATTTTTCCCCAGTAGTACATTCTCATTTTTCTTTACCTTTTTAACACCTTCAAGTATGTACAAATCGTAAGCAACGGCGAACAATCCCATTCTGCCTCCAACCTCATAAGGCTCTGATACCACTTTCACCTTCTTGTGCAATCGGAACCATTCCATTAAAAAACCCTTTACGTCATCAGAACACACAAAACACGCAGGCAACGGAAATTCAAATTTTATAGCTTTCAAAAGATCAAGACTTCCACCCGACGCTGTCTTCCGCTTCGTCCGTGCCCGCGCCATAAACCTATCTCCTCACCTACCAAGTCCCACAAAAACGCACATAATCACTTAGCCCACTCTATGCTTCTCAATTCTCTTATAGTCACCACTTTAACCTGTCCTGGATAATCCATCGTCTCCTCTATTTTCTTGGCTATATCGTAGGAAAGCTTGGCTAACATCTCATCATCTATTTTTTCGGGCTCAACTATGACGCGTAACTCTCTCCCCGCCTGCATTGCAAACGCTTGCTTAACTCCTTCAAAAGAATTAGCAATCTCTTCAAGTTGTTTAATTCTCTTGACATATCCTTCAATACTCTCAGAACGTGCTCCTTCTCTACTTGCAGAAATAGCATCAGCAACCTTTACTATCTCAGCGATTAACGAGGCTGGTTCCACCTCATCGTGGTGTGCAGCAACCGCATTGACTATTATTTCACTCTCTCCATTTTTCTTAAGAATGTCCGCACCAATAGCAGCATGAGATCCCTCA
Source organism: bacterium (assembly GCA_027062325.1). GTDB lineage: Bacteria > JAMOTN01 > JAMOTN01 > JAMOTN01 > JAMOTN01 > JAMOTN01. The sequence goes on along the minus strand of JAMOTN010000080.1, from coordinate 9,336 downwards.
ACTTCATGATCTATCGCCTTTCCTATATCGTGGAAGAAACCTGCTCTTCTTGCAAGCTTCTCATCTAAACCAAGCTCAGCAGCAATATTTCCAGCAATTATCGCAACCTCTATACTGTGCTGGAGAACATTTTGACCATAACTCCTTCTATACTTCAACCTTCCCAAAAGTTTCAATATATTTGTTGGCACAAGACCTATTCCTACTTCACGAACAGCATCTTTAGCAGCCTTCATCATCTCCGCTTCAATCTGCTTCTGAGCTTTCTCAACCTCCTCCTCAATACGTCCTGGATGAATTCGTCCATCATCCACCAAACGCTGCAAAGCAACCCTTGCGATTTCACGCCTTACCGGATCCCAACATGACAGCACAACAACCTCAGGAGTATCATCAATAACAACATTAACTCCTGTGATCGCTTCAAACGTCCTTATATTTCTTCCCTCTCTTCCGATAACTCTTCCCTTCATCTCCTCATTTGGAAGATGAACAACCGTCGTAGTTATGTTAGAAGCAGTATCCAAAGCTATGCGCTGAATTGCAGTAGTTATAACCTTCTGAGCCATCTCTGTCTCTTCTTGAGTTAATCTATCTTCCCACGCCTTTATCTTTTTGGCATACTCTATCTCCAGTTCTCTATCAAGCTCTCTGAGTAAGGTCTCTCTTGCTTCCTCTTGAGACAAACCTGCAGTTTCAGACAATTTTTTCATGTACTCTGATTTTATCACTTCTATTTCCTGCTTTTGCTTTTCTATCTCCTCCTCAATTGCCTTAACTCTTTCTTCTCTCTCTTCCAACTTCTCTTCTTTTGCATCAAGACGTGCCTCTCGCTGTATAAGCTGCTCTTCCTTTTTTCTAAGCTCAGCTTTTGCCTCATCTAACTCTTTTCGCATCCGGTTCTCAAGCTCAGTCTTTAAACGCTGCAGCTCCGCCTCTGCTTTTAACTTCGCTTCTTTTACAATATTTTCTGCCTCTTTCTTCGCATCTTCTATGATCTTCTCAGCTCTATCTTGAGCTGACTGAATCTTCAACTTGACAAACATTTTCTGCAAGAAAACACTTATACCAAATCCGACAAGTCCACCTATGATAATTGCAAGTATCAATCCCCAACTCAACTTTTATCCCTCCTCTCATCTATTGGCATCAATTTTCTAATTTGTCCTCTTCAAAATTGCACGCTTTAAAGCAAGAGCTGGCCCAGACAAAACATACGTCATAGAAACTGCAAACAATGCTTCGTACATCTTGAAAATCAAAAGCACTCCTACTAAAGCTATCAGCAACCAAATCGCGTAATTCCAGCGTCCTTTAAAAGCCGGATACTCAATGTTACTGGTCATCAACCAAAACATCAAAATCCCCAGCACCATTACAAACCAAGCATTAACCTTTCCCACAAGAGAATGATTGGCAACCATCAAAGAAAATATTGCAACATTCGAGGCTGCAGCTGGAATAGGCAAACCAGAAAAACTTTTTTTAGTTGGGAGTAAATTAAACCTAGCAAGTCTAATCGCTCCACCAAGAAGATACACAAAACCTGCAGCAAGCGACATAGACGAAGGTGCCATAACACTCAAAAGAAGCGCTGGCAAAGCTCCAAATGCCACAACATCAGAAATAGAATCAAATTCTTTACCAAACTCACTGGAAGCTTTTAAAAATCTTGCAACCTTACCATCCAGCGAATCAAAGAGTATTGCAACAATTACCAAGCTTGCCGCCAGTAAGTATTTTTTTGCAACAACCAGCCATAACCCTGCAAATCCACAAAACATGGAACTTGCAGTCAACACACCCGGTAAAAGCTTTAAAGTATCCTTCAACCCCCTCACCAAATTCACCTCTTGTTAAACTCACATTTCTACACCTTTCTAAACAAAGTGGTCACCCCAGCTACAACTCGCATTCCTTCCTTCACTGTGGGTACAAATTCATAAGGAGCATAAAGATCTACTCGAGACGAAAATTTAATCATACCGAAAACCTCTCCGACCGCAACTCTATCTCTCTTTTCAACTCTAAAATCTATGCGCCTTGCAAGCCACCCTGCTATCTGTACAATTTTTATCTTTTCCCCACTTTCTAAACGCCATAAACTCTCCAACCTCTCATTATTATCTGCATCCTTATCAAAAGCCATAGAGAAACTTCCTGTTCTGTAGGCGTAGTCTTCTAGCACCATATTTGCTGGAGCTCTATTCATGTGATAATCGAATGGACTCATAAATATTTTCACGCGCCTTGCTTTTCCTAACCACTTATCCTCAACCTCATCTACTCCTATGACCTTTCCATCAGCAGGCGACAACAAAATTCTCCCATCCCCAGAAACTCCGTAAACGCGTCTTTCAAAGTTTCTGAAAAAAGCAAGGCAAAAGTAAGAAAAATACTTGCTGACTTTGGATATTCTTTCAAATCCTATAAGTTTCAAAATATCAGCCCCAACTCTGAATATGGCATGTAAAAGCCAACCTTCATAAGCCACACCCAAAAATGTGGGAATTCTCGTCCTCTTTTCAGAAAGAAAATCAAAATCACTTTTGAGGTATTCTAAAAAGGGAGAACTTATACTCCCCTTCTCCACCTTTCTAATCTTTTCCCCTGACAACTTCCATACCCCCAACGTAAGGTCTAAGTGCATCTGGGATAACAAACAACTTATTTTTCTCCTCCCAGAAATTCTCCATTATGGCGATAAGAGTTCTTCCCACCGCCAAGCCAGAGCCGTTGAGGGTATGGACAAACTCCTTTTTGCGAGTTCCTGAAACAGCGTACCGAATATTAGCTCGCCTTGCCTGAAAATCTTCAAAATTACTGCAAGAGGAAATCTCTCTGTAACGTTCATATCCCGGCAACCAAACCTCTATATCGTAACATTTAGCCGCCGAGAAACCTATATCCTGCGAACACAAAGCAACCACTCTGTATGGCAATTCAAGACGTCTTAATATCTCCTCAGCATCTTGAAGCAACATTTCAAGCTCATCATAAGAATCGGCAGGATGCGAAAACTTGACTAACTCCACTTTATCAAACTGATGCTGTCTCAACATTCCTCTCACATCTTTTCCATAACTTCCTGCCTCTCTTCTAAAACACGGCGTATAACACACGTATTTTTTAGTCAATTCATCCTCTTTTAATACCTCTCCACTATGCAAATTGGTAACAGGAACTTCAGCAGTTGGAACAAGATAAAGATTATCTTTCTCGCACTTATAAAGATCTTCCTCAAACTTTGGGAGCTGTCCTGTCCCCCTCATCACCTCTGGCTTGACAAGGTAAGGAACCCATACCTCTTCATAACCCTGCTCAAGATGCAGATCAATCATAAAGTTGATCAAACCACGGATCAACGCAGCACCTTCAGCCCTCAAAACCGTAAAACGTGATCCGGAAAGTTTGGCACCCCTTTCAAAATCTAAAATTCCAGTTATCCTACCTATCTCCCAGTGGGGCAATCCCTTGGATTTGGAAATTTGACCAACACGCCTTATCTCTACATTATCATTCTCACCTTCACCAAGAGGAGTCGTACGAGAAAGAGTATTTGGAATCGTTAACATCAAATCTTCAAGGTGCCCTTTGGCTTTATCATGCTCAACTTCAAGATCTCTCAGCTCAGATTCGAGCTTTTCTTTTTCGCTAAGTTTGCTAGAAAACAACTCCTCATTTCCTTCCCTCTTAGCTTTTCCCAGCTCTTTATTTAAGGAGTTTACCCTTTTTCTCAACTCATCAATTTTCTGCTGTAAATCTCTTCTCCTTTCATCAAGCGACAGTATCTCTTTTACAAGAGTATGCGAAAACTTTTCATAATCATGCCTTTTCAACTTTTCTAAGAAGTCTTCCCAAGTCGAGAGGGGTCTCATATCATAACTTAAACCATCAATATTACCACGCTTGGCAAGATTTACAGAGTAGAACCACGGCCTCTTTCTTATATCCCTTACATCGTGCATCTAGCAACCCCCTCGCACTGTACACCTAGAAGAAACCTTCTTATTTACTCTCCGTAATTTTCTAGTGCAACTGAACAACAAAAACAAATAACAGGCCCTTGCCCCAAACAAAAACTTCCACTACGCAAGGGCCCTTCCAAACCACTATCTCTTTGTAAACTGAGGTGCTCTTCTTGCTTTTCTTAAACCATACTTCTTTCTTTCCTTCTCACGAGCATCTCGAGTAAGAAATCCACGCTTTTTCAAGTCTCTTCTCCACTCCGGATTGTACTTCTCAAGAGCTCTCGCTAAACCATGCCTTATAGCTTCACTTTGGCCAGTAAGTCCGCCACCTTTTACCTTAACCTTTACATCAAACTTATCCAACGCGCCAACCAACTCAAGTGGTTCTTTTGCTGCGCGGATATAAAGGAGCATGTTGGAGAAGTACTCATCTATACTCTTACCGTTCACCTCAAAATTTCCACTTCCACCGGGTATGATAACAACTCTTGCCGTTGCTTCTTTTCTGCTCCCGGTTGCTGCAAACTTATCCATCTCCTATACCCCCCTATTAAATCTTCAACTAATCTTCCCACTTGTACTCCACAGGTTTCTGAGCTGCATGAGGATGCTCTTCACCGCGGTAGATTTTTAACTTCTTTATCATCTTCCTACCAAGTCTATTTTTAGGAAGCATTCTCTTAACAGCTAACCACATGAGTTTTTCCGGATACTTCTCCATCATCTCTTTTAGAGTCTTCTCCTTTAAACCACCTGCATAACCAGAGTGGTAATAATAGCGCTTTTTCAACTTTTTAGCATCCTTGCTAACAGTAACTTTATCTGCATTCACTACCACCACGAAATCCCCAGTATCAACGTGAGGTGTCCACGTCGGTTTATGTTTCCCCATAAGAAGTGTCGCAATCCTCGTTGCAGCCCTTCCTAAAATTTTTCCCTTTACATCAACAATCCACCATTTGCGCTCTACTTCACCTTTTTTAGCAAACCACGTCTTTTGCTTTACTCCTCTCAACATGGCTCTTACACCCCTTCACCTATGTTACTTGTAAACTCTACCCCCAATTTAAAAGCTTTTAAAATTTTAACACTTATAAAGCCGTATTGTCAATTTTATCTTGTAAAACACCGCCAAATAAAACCCCGCATATAAGCATGGTAACAAACGTTCCCAAAACTGCTCCCGCAGCAACATCTACTAAGTAATGGATACCCGCAACAACCCTTAAAACAACAACCAGCACTCCCAATATCCAACTCAAAAGCCACAAAACCTTATCAAAGCAAACCTCACCTCTAAAACTCATACTCAACCACGTTTGAAGTGCAAACACTACAACTGCATGATCTGAAGGGAACGACGCATCTGCTTCATGGCTTATAAGAGGTTTTACCTTCAAAACAACAAAGGGACGCGGTAATGGAATTAGGATTTGCACAATTTGGCTTACACCATAAGAGACAATCACAGCCATCAATCCCAACCCCAAAAGTTTAGTAACCTTTTCCCCATCAATTTTTCCTCTGCCAGTTTTTCCTCTCAACCACACTATTCTGCCTGCAGTTACAATGAAAAATACCAGCCAGGTAACCAGTAAAATCTTGTAAAACACCTCAAAATTTTCTCCTAGAAAATGCTGGCCCAAGCTAGAGTATAAATACGAAACAAGTTTCAATTCCAAATTCCGCCACCCCATTATCAGCCTTTCTATAAAACCCACAGCCATCAAGCTTCCTTCCTCCCCTGTGTTAGAATATAGATGAATAGAGTATTTTTACAAAGGAGGTTTTTTGCATGCGAGTCGCTGTTAAAGATAGCAACAGGTGTGTGGGTTGTCAATCTTGCATGTTTGCCTGTGCAAGGCGTCACGGTGAAATTGGAGTGGTCAACTCTCGTATCCGGATCAAAAGCGCGGGAGGAATGGAAAACGGATTTGAGGTTATCATTTGCCGTGCCTGTGAAAATCCAGTATGTGCTGAAGTTTGCCCTACTGGAGCATTGGAAAAGCGTGTGATAAACGGCAGGGTAAGGGGGGTCATCTTTCACCCTGAAAAGTGTATTGGCTGTAAAATGTGTCAGCAAGCCTGCATAATTGGGGCAGTTTTCTGGAGCGAACACGAGAACAAACCCCTTATATGTGAACACTGTGGTTACTGTGTAGCATTTTGCCCGCACGGAGTTTTAGAAATAGAAAGGTAATCTTAAAGGAGTGAGCTTGATGGAGTATATTGACCTTTTTCCAAAGAAGGTTTTGTTTATTGACCTGTCCACTAGAAAGTGGTGGACAGAGACGAGAGAAGATCTGTTTGAAAACTACCTCGGAGGAACCGGAGTAGCAACAAAACTCTTAGAAGAAAACTTAGATCCAAACTGCGATCCTCTCTCTCCGGATAATGTGATCATATTTGCAACAGGCCCTTTAAACGCTTTATATCCTGTTGTCTCAAAAACGGTTGCCATGTTTAAGTCTCCCCATACCGGTAATATTGGAGAATCACACTGTGGTGGAAGGACCTCAGCAGCATTTAGATTAACCGGATACGGAGCAGTCGTTATAAAAGGAAAAAGTGACATACCTGTATACCTTGTCATTTCTCCAAACAAAGTAGCCTTCAGAGATGCACGCTCTATATGGGGAATGAGATCCACCTACACAGTCGGGAAGATAATTCGTCGTGCAGAAAGGGGAGCCGGTATAAGAACAATTATGCGAATTGGAAGAGCCGGCGAAAAAATGGTAACTTATTCTTCCGTCGTAGCAGAAAGCTACAGACACTTTGGAAGATTGGGGCTCGGAGCGGTATTCGGTTCTAAAAATCTGAAAGCCATTGTCGTAGAAGGCTCAGGATCCATAAAAATTCCAGAAGCCTTCAGGCGCTCTTACAACAAAACGTATAAAAAGATATACGATCTTGAAGTTAACTCAGACTTAATGAAAAAATATCACGATTTGGGAACTCCGGCAAACATTCTTAACCTAAACAAAAGAGGTGCTCTGCCCTCCTACAACTTAAAAAGCACAACCTATCCCTTTGCAGAAGAGCTGTCAGGAGAAAAAATGGCTTCCGACTATCTGGGACGAAGACTTGCATGTTCTCACTGCCCAGTGGCATGTATTCACCTTGGAATCTTGAGGGAAAGTTACGAAAATGAACCTTATTTTTATAAAACCACATACGTAAGCTACGACTACGAACTCATATACTCCTGTGGAACCATGCTCGGCATAAAAAATGGCCATGATTTACTCAAAGTTATAGACGCCATAGAAGTCGCAGGCCTGGATGCCATGAGTGGGGGAGTAGTGCTTGCATGGATAACTGAAGCTTTTGAAAAGGGGATAATCTCTGAAAAGGAAACCTTGAATGCAACACCAAAATGGGGAGAAGCGGACGAATACGTAAAAATTATTGAAAACATAGTTGAACAACCAAACGACTTCTATAAACTAGCAGCACGCGGAGTAGAATCTCTTTCCGATTACTACGGCGGAAAAGACTTTGCGCTGGCTTTTGGGAAAAACGAAATGCCGGGCTATCACACAGGATACGCCGCGCACTTGGGATGGACTTTGGGAGCAAGACACAGTCATCTTGACAATGCAGGTTACTCTATTGACCAAAAGCTCAAAGAAATTCCGTCTCCTGAAGAACTGGTTGACAAAATCATAGAAGAGGAATGCTGGAGGCAGCTTTTGACAAGCTTAGCAATATGCCTGTTTGCCAGAGGTATATACAAACCAGAAATTGTGGCAGAAGCCTTCAATTCACTTGGTAAAAACCTTGACGAAGAACAACTAAGAAACTTTGGAAGAAAAATATACGCTTTTAAATACCACTTAAAGCAAAAGTTAGGATTCAGTTTTGATAAGTTGCGTATCCCTGAAAGAATATTTGAAACACCTTCTATGCACGGTAAATTAGAAAAATCCTATATTGACAAGGCATTAAAATACGCCGCAGATAAAATTCAGGGCATTATCAAGCAACACCTGAAGTGAAGCTTATTTTTAGGAAAAACGTATGATAGGATATAAGGTGTAAGCAAAATTTTTTAAAGGAGGGGTTTTGATATGTCAAGTTTTATTATGGACATTTGGGCACGTGAGGTTCTGGACTCTCGTGGCAATCCAACAGTTGAAGTTGAAGTTACTCTTGAATCGGGAGATATGGGACGTGCAATTGTGCCATCGGGAGCTTCAACTGGAAAAAATGAAGCTTTGGAGTTGCGTGACAAAGATTCAAGATACTTGGGAAAAGGAGTTTTGCAAGCAGTAAACAATGTCAATGACGAAATAGCTCCAAATATAGTGGGTATGGACGCACTCAACCAAGCAGAAATTGATTACGCTCTTATTGAACTTGATGCTACTGACAATAAATCACGTTTAGGGGCAAATGCAATTCTTGGAGTCTCAATGGCGGTTGCAAGAGCTGCTGCAAACTATTTACGTATTCCTCTATATCGCTATATAGGTGGACTTAACGCAACGCTTCTTCCCGTACCAATGTTAAATGTTTTAAACGGTGGAAAGCACGCTGACAACAACGTAGATATACAAGAGTTTATGATAGTACCAACCGGTGCTGCAACTTTTGCAGATGCTATTAGAATGTCTTCCGAAGTCTATCACACTCTTAAAAAGGTTCTTGCAGAATCTGGACACTTCACTGGAGTTGGAGATGAAGGAGGTTTTGCACCAAATCTGGGTTCAAATGAAGAGGCAATACAGCTTCTTCTGAAAGCCATAGAAAAAGCCGGTTATGTACCCGGTGAGCATTTCTACCTCGCTATAGATTCCGCTGCAAGTGAGTTCTATATAGACGGTAAGTATGACCTTAAAGGTGAAGGTAAAGTTTTAGAAGCTGCAGAGCTCGTGGAACTCTATAAATCTTGGGCAAACAAATATCCGATAATATCTCTTGAAGATGGTATGGCAGAGGACGATTGGGAAGGTTGGAAGTTATTAACAAATGAACTCGGCGGCAAAATTCAACTTGTTGGAGACGATGTATTCGTAACAAATCCGGAAATATTTGCACGTGGTATAGAAGAAGGAATAGCAAACAGCATTCTTATAAAGCTAAACCAGATTGGAACAGTTACAGAAACATTAACCACAGTTAACATGGCACTTGCCAATGGCTATACTTACGTAATCTCACACAGAAGCGGTGAAACAGAGGACACTTTCATAGCAGATTTTGCAGTGGCTACCTCTGCTGGAATGATAAAGACTGGAGCACCTGCACGTTCTGAGCGCGTTGCTAAATACAATCAACTTTTAAGAATCGAAGAAGAACTTGATGAAATCGGAGTTTACGCCGGAATTTCCGCTTTTAATTTTGCTCCAGAAGAGTAAAT
>JAMOTN010000079.1 GCA_027062325.1 bacterium | reverse complement strand
AGGGACTGGACTTGGATACGGCTAAAAGAATAGTTGCGAAGGCTGAGGAAATTTGTCCGGTTGGTGCAATGTTGAAGAAGGCTGTACCTAATTTCAAAGTAGAGGTTGTATAGATTTTGTTTGACATCTTTGAAAGTGTTTATTAAATTAGAAGCATGGAAGTGGATGTTTTATTCCTTTCGCATGCTTATTGTAAGTATCATAGTAATTATAGGTACTTTAGTGGTGTAGTTGGGAACTTTAAAAAATTGAAGGGGCTGGTAAAGCCCCTTCCTATTTTTTCTGCTTTTTATCCTCCAATTCCTATTGAAAAGTCTGAGATTGACTTTTTTTTAAGGAAGAAGAGAGAAGAATTGAAGTATAAGCATCATTCACATCCTTGGAAAGTTGAATTTAAAATGAGCTTGTATCGTTTCTTGCTCCCACGAATAGGGATGTATGTAAAAAGATTAATAGAAGATTACAATCCCAAAGTTTTAGTTGTATGGAATGGTTTAAAGTATCCTTTATTTATAGTTAGGCAATTAGCTATGCAATATAATATTCCTGTTATTTACTTGGAAAACGGTCCTTTGCCAGATACTATTCAAGCGGATTTAAAAGGAGTTAATTTTTTGAATTCTGTTCCGCGGGATAAAAGCTTTTATGAAAAAAATTTTTTTGAGGGGGAGCTACCTCAAAATCTAATTCCTAGAAAGCCGGCTATTTGTAGAAAATTTAAAAATGTAAAAAAAATAGATGTTTCCTCTTTAAAGTACGTGTTTATTCCTTTTCAGGTTTGGAGTGATACTCAGATAATTTATTTTTCTCCGTGGATAAAGAGTATGGAACAGTTGTTTTGGCTATTTGTTGATATTGCAAAGGAGTTTCCAGATCTTCATTTTATCTTTAAGGAACATCCTTCAGAAAGATTTGCAGACTATTCTAAATTACATCGAATAGCAGATAAATTTCCAAATTTACACTTTGCATCTAATTCTACTCAGGAGCTGATAGAGAAGGCAGAGGTTGTTGTAACGATCAACTCAAGTGTGGGAGTAGAGGCGCTATTATGGCATAAAAAGGTTATAGTGCTTGGTCAAGCTTTTTATGATATAGATGGAATTGCTAAAAGAGCATGGAGTTTTTCAGAGTTGTTGGAGCATATTAAAAATTTAGATAATTGGGAAGTAGATACTGTGCTTGTAGATAATTTTCTACGCTATCTCTACAACTATTACTTGCTAAAACCGAAAAATGACGTTGAGATTTTTGCTGAGAATTTTGAAGAACGCTTGATTAATTTTATAGAGGAAGGAAGCTTTTGATTTGATGCCTGCTATGACAGTGATTCCTGAGCAGATTTTGATAGAGTTAATAGATGGAATTAAAGTGGAGCTCTATTTTGGAAAGGCAGAAGATATTCTAGATAATTTTGAAAAAGGATTCCAACTTGTTTATATGGATCCTCCTTTCTGCACAGGAAAGGATTTTTATTTTGATGTTGGAAATAGGAGAATTTTGGCTTATAGTGATTTTAGAGATAAGAAGAAGTGGTTAGAGTGGCTAAAAGGCATTGCTGCACGTGTTAGAGAGAAATTATGCTCCAGTGGATGGTTTTACCTGCATGTTGATCAGAGGGTGGCGCATTATGCAAAGATTGTGCTTGATGAGGTGTTTGGAGAGGATAATTTTGTCAACGAGATAATTTGGTGTTATGAAACAGGTGGTGTTCCTCGAGTGGGGTTTCCTAGAAAGCATGACAACATTTTTGCTTATGCTAAGTCATTATCTTGTGTGTTTTTTAAAAGGCAGTATGTGAAGAAATATTTAAAGCATAGAATGTGTAGGAAGGGTGTTGAAGAATACTATGATCCGAAAGTAAAACAGTGGTATCGCTATAAAATATGTCCTGATTGGTGGGATGATATAGATGTAATAAGGGCTTCTTCTAAGGAGAGAGTGGGTTTTTTTACCCAAAAGCCGACAGCACTTTTAAAAAGAATAATTTTGTCATCCAGTAAAAAGGGAGATATTATTGGTGACTTTACAATGGGATCTGGGACTACTGCTGTAACTTCTTTGGAGCTAGGTAGGAGTTTTGTTGGTGTGGATAGAAGTCCAGTTTCCATCTTTGTTACTTTAAAAAGAATACTTAAAAAAGTAAGCAAAGCAAACATTTATAAATTTTTAATTTTTCTTGAAAATAAGTGGTTAGTTGTGGTAAACTTTGAAATAAACGATAATTGTGTTTTGCTGAAGTTGAAGAATTCAGAGGAAATAGTACTTAGCATATAAAACTTTTAGTATGTCAATATAAAGAGGGGGAGATTTTGATGCCGCGTAAGAAACAGCTAAGTTCTCAGAAGGGCCAAAATATGCCTATAGAGAAAAGAATATGGGAAGCTATAAAGAAACTGTGTTTTTTTCAAAAGGGTAAACTTTGGAAAATAGCTTATAGTAAGGGTTTGACCGCTTTACAGTTAAATATTCTTTTTATGCTTTCTTCTGTGCCTCAAAAATTTCGGACGGTCTCATTTCTATCTAGTGAACTTGAAGTTGCAAAACCTACAATAAGTGTTGCAGTTAGAAAACTTGAAGATAAGGGTTATATTCGCCGTAAAGAAAACAAGAAAGATAGGCGAGTGGTTTTTCTGGAGTTAACTGCCAAAGCGAGGAAAATCCTGCAACCAGCAGAAGATGTTTCTAAGTTTATAGAGGACGTGATAGCTGATTTTCCAGAAGAAGATAAGAAGAAAGTTTATGGAATGCTTGTGGATACAATATTTGAGCTCCAAAAACACAATTTTTTGAAGATGACGCGTATGTGTATAAGTTGTGTTAACTTTATTCCAAATTATAAGGATGGCAAGCACTATTGTCGCTTGATAGATAAGTATTTTACCTCAGAAGAGGTTGGCGTTGATTGTGATTACTTTAAGCCGGCATGAGAAGTTTATAATATCATCTTTGCTGTTGCTTTTTGCCGTAGCAGTGGGAGTAATCTATTTTAAAAAAGTTGTAGAGTTGGATAGGGTTTTTAAAAGGGATGTCTTTTTAGGATTGGGGAGAATTTTTACACTTTTTTTGCTTACAAATTTATTGCGTTTCAGTGGTTTGTTAAGCCTTGTAAAATTTTATGTTTATAAACTCAGGAGGATAGGTATTTTTAGTAGATGGGGTGTTTATCTGCTGTTTGTATTTTTAATGGCAATCCTCCTGACAAATGATATATCTCTTTTGATAATAATGCCATTATTGCCTATATTTTCAAATTTTTTGAATAGTGATTTATTAAGCCTTGCTGTTTTTACAGCTGTTGTAGTCAATTTATTTAGTGGTTTTTCGCCTATTGGAAATCCTCAAAATATGTACTTGATGTCTTTCTACAGTTTTGGAGTGATTGAATTTTTTAAAATGATGCTACCTTACCTTTTATTTTCTGCACTGCTGGCTTTATTATTTTATTTTTCTGTATTTAGAAGAATGTTTAAGTTAGAGAAGAATATAAAGTTCAATGGAGTAGAAAATGAGAAGGGTAGAATTTCTATATATAGGCTTTTAATTGCTTTGCTAATAATGTTAATTTTCGTAATGGCAATGGATTTTGGAGTAGATGTTTATATACAACTTCCCATCTGGGTGCTGAGCTTTTTATTATTTGAAGATGTATTTGCTACTCTTGATTGGTTTTTGATTGTAGCGTTATTGTTGTTGATTTTGGATTTTCGATTGTTTTCATTTTTATTAGAGAAAATTGTGGATACAGATTGTTTTGATTCTAAATTTAAGTTATCAAGTTTTGCTTTGCTTTTGAGTCAGGTTATCAGTAATGTACCTGCAACAGTTTTACTGGCTCACAAGTATGTAGATGTAAAGGCTTTAAGCTATGGTGTTAATTTAGGAGGGTGTGGAGTGTTGACCTCTTCACTTGCCAATATGATAGTTTTAAGGTTTGTTCAGAAATGGGGGCTAGCCATAGATTTTGTTAAGTATTACCATATATTTGGAGTGACTATGTTTGTGTTCTCTATCCTGTTTTTAAAGTTTCTATTTGGTTAGAGGAGGGTGCTTATGAAAGAAGTAATGACTGTAGCGGGAATTTTAGTTTTATCCATAGTGGGAGCTTACTTGGTGTTTTTATTTACTCGATATGTTGTTTTAGTATGGGTAAGACGTTTTGCTAGAAAAACTAAGATAAAATTTGATGATGTAATAGTCAAAAATAAGGTGTTCGATAGTTTGAATTACTTCTTACCTGCATTAGTAATGTATTTTGTATTTTCTTCTAAGTATTCTGATGTTGGTTTAAATAAGTTTGAAAAGATATTTTACGTGTTGATGATTAAGGCTTCCAAAATAGCCATAGGTTTTTCAATAGCCCTTGCACTTGGTAGACTTTTGGATGCTTTACTTGAGATATATAATTCTCGTCCAATAGCTAAGAGGTGGCCAATGCGGGGATATGTTCAGCTTGCAAAGGTAATAATTTGGGGATCGTTTCTACTTGTTAGCTTTGGAGTGGTGTTTAATGTTTCTGTTTTAACTGTACTTTCTGGAATTGGTGCTCTGAGTGCGGTTTTGATGTTGGTGTTTAGGACGACCTTGCTTTCATTTTTTGCAAGTTTTCAGGTTATTGCACAGGATCTCATAAGAATTGGGGATTGGATAGAAATGCCTAAGTACGGTGCAGATGGAGAGGTAACTGATTTAACAGTTCATTCACTTGTAGTGCGAAATTGGGATAAAACTTATATTGTTATTCCAACTTATAAATTGTTAGAGGATTCCTTTAAAAATTGGAGAGGGATGAAGAGTGCAAGGGCAAGACGTATGAAGAAAAGCTTGTATGTGACAACTACGAGTATAAAAAGTATAGATAGATATGAAGTAGAAAAGGCATTGGAAAAGATATTTTACAATGAAAATTTTATAAAAGAGGCTAAAAAACTACTGGAAGTGGAAAAAGAGACAAACAACCTTACGCTATACAGAAAATTTCTTAACTTATACATATCAACTCATCCAAAAGTTAGCCCCCGCTACACCCACATGGTTCGTTATATAAATTGCACTCCGACCGGAGTTGAAGTTGAGATATACTGTTTTCTAAAGACAACTGAATGGATTGAATATGAACAGATACAAGCCTCAATTTTAGAGGATGCATTTGAACTGGCCCAAGCTTTAAAACTTGAAGTTTTCAGTTTCCCTGCTGATTACAGTTTTAGAAAAAGAGAAGTGGAAAGATCTGGATCAGTCTAAGGTTGCAATAAACAGATTAAACTTGGGATTTTCGGGTAAGTTTCCTTCTTTTTCGAATCCTGCTTTTTCAAATGCACGTTGGGATGGTATGTTTTCCTTGTGAATTACAGCCCGCACGGTTTTATAGGCAGCATTTCTCAAGAAATGTAGTGCAAGTTTTATACTCCTTGTACCCAGGCCTTTTGAGCGAATAGAGATATCTCCAATGAAAATTCCAATCTCAGGTGTTTTTTTAAAGTTTGAGACGTTCAGTGTGCCTACTCTTCTGCCTTTATAGTTTATTATCCAATCGATTCGATCCTTTCTTAAATGCCACCACTTTTCGTGTTCTTCCCAGGACAAAGGTTTCTTTTGGCGTTTAAAGAATTTGTATATTTTAGGGTTTTGCCTCCAGTAAAGTAAAAGTTCCATATCGTCTTCTGTTGTAAGTTCAAGGGTTAAGTCTTTATCTTTGACAGGGAGAAATAAATAAAGTAATTCCCATATTCCCTCAAAAGCTGTTTCAATCCTTTTATCAGAAAAGAAAACATTGGTGAAATTTTGAGAAAGAAACTTTATCTCTTTAGGAATTTTATCTGTTATTCCTAATAATTTAAACAAGTGGGAATACCATTTTATCTGTTCTTCTGTTTTTGGAACTATGCAAACTCTCTTACCAAGTTTTAATGCTTCAAACATTGTAAGGCCAAAGGATGTGATTACGATTGAGGAGTTTGCAATTTCGCTAATTATGTTAGGGGAGTTTGAGATAATTTTTAGATTTTGTAAAGGCATTTTATTATCAGGGATTAAACCGAATGTAGTAAGAATTTTTTCTTTCCTAGGATTTACAGGTTTCAGTTTAAATATTTCAGGAGCTGGAATTATGTAACGCCATCCTTTAAAGTGAAGAATTTGTTTATCGGGTAGATTATATCTTTTAACAGCAGGCAGTGCTTCGAGAAGAGAGGAAATTAGGATAATTTTAGGTATAGAGAGTAGATAAAGTTGTGTTAAAAACTCTTTTGATTTTGGAGGATCAAGCCATACAAGATGTCGAAGTTCTCCCGATGTGTCAAATAAAGCTTTTAAAATTTCCTTTAAAAGGTGGTTATTGTTAAATGGTATATCTATAACAAGGTAAGTATGGTTTGAAAGAGAGAGATCTCTTGAATTTTTAAAGGCAAGTTTTAATTTTGTAGATAGATAGTGATTAACGAAAACATTTAACTTTTCAGAATTTATTTCCGAATCCAGAAGTATAAACTCAATTTTGAAGCCAAGTTTTTCTAACCAACTTGAAAATCTTAAACTTCTTATTAGATGCCCAGAGCCATATCTTGCAGAACAATGAGTAAGAAAAGTGACAGTTTTCCCCAGCATATTTATAATCCCAACTTGCCCTTCATGATAAAAATGCCCGGGGCGGGATTTGAACCCGCACGGGCTTATCGCCCACTGGATCCTGAGTCCAGCGCGTCTTCCAATTCCGCCACCCGGGCCAACTGTATAAAAGATAAAAGAAAAAGGCGGCGCCCGGATTCGAACCGGGGTATAAGGGATTTGCAGTCCCCTGCCTTACCACTTGGCTACGCCGCCCCACTCCAGCATAAAATTAAAGGTGCCGAGACCTGGAGTCGAACCAGGGACACGCGGATTTTCAGTCCGCTGCTCTACCACCTGAGCTATCTCGGCACCCGGTTATTTTCAAATTTAGTTGCTCTTGATTATAAAAAAAGCGGGGCCGACGGGACTCGAACCCGCAACCCCCGGCTTGACAGGCCGATACGCTAACCGGTTGCGCCACGGCCCCGCTTTGCTTGCTTTTTTCTGAATGGGCGGGACAGGGTTCGAACCTGTGACCTTTGGCTTGTAAGGCCAACGCTCTCCCACCTGAGCTACCCGCCCCTGAGCTACACTATCCATTTTAAAAACAACCTGTTGCCAAGTCAATAGTTTGTGCTGGCTTTTTATAGGGATAATTTTTAATCACTTTGGTCAAAATTTTATTTGTTGAAATTGTTTTATTGATGGGATAAAAAAAAGGTGTTAATATATAGATTGTCAGATGACAATATAAAATTCAAAAGTGCGAATATACGGGCTTGGTAGCTAGAAAGTTTGTGGTAGATACTGGTGTTGAATTGAGAATGGTTGCGGGGGAGAGGGAATTATGGACTTGGCTGTTCTTTTTAAATTAAGTGGTTACATATTGTCGATGACAGGAGTTGGAGTGAGTGTCTGGTTAATTACTAAATTTAAGGATGATGAGAAATTTAGGTATTTATTGGAACTTGAGGATAGATGTCATTTAATGTTAGAAGGTGTTCATAATTCGTTAAAAAAGCAAAGAGATGACTTGCAAGAGTTATTATGGAAAATAGATGAAAGAGCTCAGGAAGTTGAGAAAAAGTACGATGAGATAAAAAAAGTTGAGGCGAGAATAAGTTTTCTTTTGGAAGAGATGGCGAGGATGGTTAAATATAAGGTAGAAGTTGATGGTTTAGAGAATGAAAAAGATTTAGATTTCGTAAATAGAGATGGACATGGTTTTTACTGAGTTGCCTTGAGCTTTTTTAGTTCTTTTTAACCTGTTAAAATAAATATGACATGTTGTATTTGTGGGTGACTCCAATGAGAATAAGAGGTTTAGTTAAAGATTTTAAAAAGGGTTATGTAGAGGTATTAATTTTGTTTTTGCTTGTGGTTAGTATAAGTTTAGGATTAACCTTATTATTGAATCAGCGTAGCAAGATGAACATATTTCCTTATGCGTGGGATTATTTAGATGTGCTTTTTCGCACGGAGTTAGCAAGGGGGGTGTTTTTTGGATACGTTGGTTTATATCCAGAAAATTTAGGAGCTTTGAAAGGTAAGATGGAGAGTGAGTTAAAGGATTACAATATAGAAATAGAAAGTGTTGATTACGTTAAGAGTGTGCTAAAGGATAGTACTAGATATTTTATTATAAAAACTGGAAAAGCTGAATATAAGGGGAAAATTAGAGAATGGATGCTGATATATGCCAAATTTTTGATAAAAGGGCGGTACTACAATGCTCATTACTTAGTTACATCAAGAGTATGGCTTTAAGTAAGAATAAAGTGTTTTGGTGATGCCTCTTATTAAATAAATAGAAGAAGTATAATTAAGTTTAGTTTGGTGTGGGGGTATTGATATGATTTCTAGCATTAGATTACCTGTAAAGCTGCTTGCTATTTTGTTAGTCTTTAATATGTTTGCTTTAGCAGAAACTGTTAAGGTTCCCGGAGATGTTTATGGTGGAGCCATTGTGCTTAATGATGGAAGTATTGTATTTACAGGGACAGATGGAATGGTTCACGTAGTTAGTAAAGATGGTGAGATAGTTAATAAAGTTTTTCCGTTACAGGTTGGGGCTCCTATTGTTAGTGCTCCTGCTGTAGTAGATAGCGGGGGTTCTCAATATCTTCTTGTAAAGGATATTGCAGGAAATTTAACAAAAGTAAATTTGAAAACTGGTAAAATTGAGTATCAGGTTCAGATTAAAGGTGGCGCTGATTTGAGTAAGAAAATAGATGTAGCTAGAATTTCTGCAACTGAGAGTGTTGCTGTTATAGGGGATAAGTTGGTAGCGGTTAGTACGGGAAGAGTAATGGATCAATTTCCTGCTTTAAAGTTGAAGTATGTACCTGAGATGGGAGAAGAAGGGGCTTTAGTGGGGATTTCACTATCCTTAACGGGGGAGACTTATTTGGTTGCTAAAGATCTTTCAAATGGTGCTGTTAAGCAGATTTACAAGGGGAGCAAGATATGGGATTATGCATTTGAGGATGTAGATGGTGATGGTTATAAAGAGATGTTAATAGTTGATTCTGATAACATGGTGATAAAAAAGGATGATAGTGTGGTAAAGAGCTTGAAGTTGGATGATGAGGTTCCTGTTCAGCAGATTGTTTTGTACGATAGTGATGGTGATGGAAAAAAAGAGATAGGAGTTGTCGGTGTTAAGGCTGTAAAGGTGAATAAGGGAGTGAGTTATATTACCAATGTTGCGGTTTATGATACAACTGGGAGAAAAATGTTGGGATTTTCACAAAGTGGAATGCCTGTTGGAGTAAATAGAATAAGAAAAGGAGGAAAAGAGGAATTTTTGGTGGGAATTTATTCTCCTAAGTCTCAAAAAAGCTTGATTTACAGAGTTTCTAACTCCAGCGCTCAGATTATGAAGACTTATGAAGGAAGACTTGGAAGTTTTGATGTTGTAAAGGTTAATGGAAAAACTAAGCTTATAACTTTTGTTGTTCCTAGTGGAGAGGTGAAAACAGAAGTTTGTGAAACTGATGTTAACTTTGATGTTGGAACTGATGTTGTTCCTATAAGCATGGGGTGTTCAATAGAGAGAAAATGAAAAAAGAGGTAATTAGTAGTTTAGAAAAATGGTATGATAGCGTTAATTCTCCTGTAGCCAGATTAAGGAAAACGGTTGAGGTGATAGCTAAGAAAGTTAAAGATGTACCAGAATGGGTTGTAGTTTTAATTGCTGCTTTGATTTCCACTAGAACCAAGGATGATGTTACTTCAGATGCCTTAAAGCGATTGTTTGAACATTTGGATTACACCTTCTTTAATCTTGATGATATGCCTTTAGAGGAAATAACCCAAATTTTAAAGCCTGTGGGATTCTACCGTGTAAAAGCTAAAAATTTAAAAAAGTTAGTTAGAACATTTTCTAATGAGGATGTTTTCTCAATTAAACCTGATTATGATTACCTTGTTTCTTTGAGTGGGGTTGGGAGAAAAGTTGCAAGAATTGTCTTGGCATTTTTAGGAGAGGGAGTTTTATCTGTTGATACCCATGTAAAACGAATAACAGAAAGATTTGCAGGTAGAGAAATGAAAGTGGAAGAAATTGAGGAGTTTTGGGATAATAATCCTGCAATCAATCCAATGCTTGTAGCATTGGGACAGTTGATTTGTACACCTCGTGCGACTAATTGTTCTAAGTGTCCTATAAGTAAATGGTGTACTAGTTCTGTTACTAAACTGGGGAGGTAATGATGAGAATAGCTGTAGCTTTTAGTGGTGGTAAAGATAGTAGTGTTACGGCTATATTGTTGAGAAGGATGGGTTTTGATGTAGTTTTATACCATGCTCTTCTTCTGAGTGAAAACGTGAGTTCTAAGGTTATTGAATTTGCGAAGGATAACAATTTTGTATTGCGTGTGATTGATTTAAGAGATGAGTTTGATAATGTTATGCGCTATACAGCAGAGGCATACTACAAGGCTAAAACTCCTAATCCATGTGCAGTTTGTAACAGGTTAGTAAAATTTGGAGCATTGAAAAAAGAGGCTCTTAAAGAGTGTGAGCTATTTGCAACTGGGCATTATGCTAAGGTGGAGAATGATTTGCTGTTTAGAACGTTTGCCTCGGGGCACAATGATCAGTCGTATTTTTTAGCGTGGGTAGGGGATTTTTCAAATTTGCTGTTTCCATTGTTTGAATATTCTTCAAAAGATGTGGTGGCATTGTATGAGAGTTTTTATGGAAAATTTGTGGGAAAAGTTGCTCCTCCTAAAAGTCAAGATGCCTGTTTTATGAAAGATGGATTAATAAAGTTTTTAAATAGAAAATTGGTTGAGTATGGATTTGTAAAAAGTTTGGAAGAGGGAAGAGGGAAAATTGTTAATGAGTGGGGAGAAATTCTTGGAGAACACGATGGTTATTGGCAGTTTACAGTGGGACAGAGAAAAGGATTGGGAAAGCATTTTTATAAGCAACCTAAACACCGATTTTATGTTAAAAGTATCGATTACAAAACCAAAGAGGTCATTGTGGCTCCGTTTGGACGAATTTTGGCTCAACGGGTGATTTTGGAAAAAGTTTTGTGGTATTTGCCTCTTGATGGAGAGAATTACCTAGTGAAGTTTCGACATAGTCAACCGCTTATGCCTGCTAAAGTGATTGTGCTTTCAGAAAGAGAGCTTGAACTGCAGCTTTACAAGAAAAGCTTGATCTCTCCGGGACAGCTTGGAGTTATTTACGATGGCGATAAAGTTTTGGCTTCAGGTTTTGTAAGAGAAATTTTTATTGGTTGAGAGAAGTAGTTTTAAGGAAAACTTCAAACAAAGTGCTGACACTTAGCTCTTCTGCCCTATAGTCTGCATATATCTCCCATATTGGATGTTCCTTTTTAAAAAGTAAGGAGTTTTTAATTTTTTTTCGGCGATTTTGTAAAAGAATTCCAAGCCAATCAGCAAACTTTCTTAAAATTTCAGAATTTGGGGAATCAGGTATTTCTTCAAAAACGATCATTATGCTGTCAACTTTTGGTTTTGGGATGAAAAAATGTTTAGGTATGACAAGAAAATCTACCACATTGGCTTTTAATGTAAATATTGCTGAAAGAGGTGATAATCTTTTGCCTGAGGGATTTATTAAGCGTTGGCCAACTTCATATTGGAGACATAATATACCAAATTTCCAGTTATTGCTTAGGCAAATTTTATCTATGAAAAATTTTGAGGCGTAATAAGGGAGATTTGAAAATATGGGAAATGGAGGAAATTTGACAAATCTTGCATCTGCAATTGCTGTGTGAAAGTTTGGATTGTAGCTTTTTATTTGGGCATAAAGGGGAAAAAATTTTGCGTCTTTTTCTATTGATAAAACTCTAAAGCCTGCTTTTGCCAATTCTTCTTCAAAAATAGCAATTCCTGGTCCAATAGAAAAAATTCGGTAATCGGCGTGTTTATCTGCTAATTTTTTAGCCCAAGTTTTCACAAATTTCAAGGCTCTTGTAGAATACAAAAAATTTTGCCCCAACCTCCGCGAAGGTGAGAGGTTGAGGCACTTTAAGCGATGTAAAACTTCTACTTTCATAGTTTTGGAGATACCTGCTTTTTATTTTTCGTTTACAACAATATACCTGCCATCGATTTCGTAAACTAAATCTTTTTTGCCCTTTATAAAATCAATTACGGTCTCACGTAACCTATTTGGTAAGCTCTTCCTGTTTTTGATCTTAGCGAAAATCTTAAAGTAATCACCACCGCCTGCCAGGAAGTTGTTTAATGCGACGGTATAAACCTTATCCTCTTTAAGTTCTTCTCCATTCAAGAGAGTTACTTTAACTACTCGCTGAAATTCTGGTTTTGAAAGATCTACCCATACTTTCAATCCAGAGAAGTCTATGGCACCTTTTTTGAATGTAAGACCTTGTTCTAAAACTTGTTTAATCTCTTTACCTGTCATTTTTAGAATTACTATGAAGTTTTCAAATGGGAAGGCTTCAAACATGTCGGCATAGGTTACGTCACCTTTCTTAAGAGTTATTCTTATACCACCTTTGTTTTGGAAAGCAATGTCTACCCCAAACTTTGCCCTTATAGCGTCGCAAACTAAATTGCCAAAGTTTGTTTCTATTGGTTCTTTTTCACCGTTAATGTTTACATAATGAACAAAACGAGCTGGTGCGTTTTCAGCTAAATCGTTAAAGAGAGGTTCTTTTAAAGTGCATATATAGCGATTTTTCAAAGGTTCTACACTTTTCTCCAGCTTTTTCGCAAATTCAAGAAAAGAAAAGCGAGGAGGATACTTTGAGGCATAAAGCCATTCGTGCCAGCCGCTTTTCTTGATTAACTTGCCGTTATTGTCAAATTTTAATTCCACAATACCAAACATTGTGCCGTAAGGAGAGCAGTCCGTTATCAAAGTATTTCCAACAAATTCGGGACCACTTGGAGTATGATCATGCCCACCAATTATTACGTCAATTCCAGGGACTTTTTTTGCAATAATGCGATCAACTTTTGTTCCAGCGTGGCTTATTAAAATTACAGCATTGACTTTAAGTTTGTTACGAAGAAGCTTGACGTATTTATTAAGGATTTTGAAAACTTCTGGATAGAATTTTATCCCTTCTAGGGATTCTTTACAAACGACTTCAGGAAGTTCAAGAGGAGCTATCCCTAAAAAACCGACTTTGACGTTACCGTATGTTTTTACTAACCACTTATCAACTGGTAAACCATCTATGTTGTCTACAACGAATGGGAAATTGCATGTGTTTATGAACTTTTCTGTTGCATTTTTACCAAGATCAAATTCGTGATTTCCAAGTGTTGATACTTCCATATCCATACGATTTAAAAGTTTCGCAATAGCTTTTCCACCGGTCAAGGTACCAAGAAGAGTCCCTTGCCAAATGTCACCTGCACATATGAAAGCTGTTTTTATTCCTTTAAAAGCTGCCTCAAAGCGAAGTTTAAGCAGAGCTTGGGCTAAGCCTGTTAATGCCGAAAATTCCTTTTCAACTCCTCCAAAACGAGCAGTTTTGTAAGGAAAGACTTTGCCATGTAAGTCGTTGAAGTGAATTAACCAAACAGTTGTTGGTTGACTAGCACTAATGCTGACAAAATTTACTGCGATGAAAGTAAATAAAATAAGTAATTTCAAGGTTTTAAATTTCGACATACTACATTCCCTCCTTACATACATAAAATTTGCTTCAGCTTTTAATTTTCTCAAAAAAAAGTAGAGTTGACAATAGTGTGGAAAATAAGGGAACTAAAAAAGCAATAAATCAGAAAGGGGAGGTCTTAACTGACCTCCCCAAATATCTTTTACTTGCTATTGACTTACCGGACTTATTCGTTCATTATGAGGTTGAAAAGGAATTCGTTCCAATTAGTATCTTGAACAAAAGTGAAATCATCGTAAGGAATTACTGACAAGTACTTCCTAATTATATCTGGATCAAGAGCTTTTGGATTAAGAGGGAAGTATATGGCTAATCCAGTTGCATTTTTGAAATGTTCGTGTTCTTCTCCGCCTTCTTTACCAGTAACGACAAAGTTGAGTTCTGCTTCTTTAAGAGCTTCAATGACTGCGTCAGCTTCTTCCTTAAGTTCTGGGATTCTCTTAGCAGCTTCTTTAACGAAAGATCCTATATCTGTGTGAGCTTTGATAGGATCATCAATTTGTACCGCAGCTTTTCTAGCCTCAATAAGAAGTTTTACTACGTTTTCTTTATCTTCCATTAGATTACTAGCTTTATCAATAAATGCTTTAAATGCTTTTTCGATGTTTTTGATTTTTGTTGCATCGAGTGCAGCAAGTGTGTTGGTTAAGTCCTTGTTATAGTGGGTAGAAAGGTAATTGTAGAACTCTTTGAAAGCTTCTGGAACCACAGATGCTACCTCAGCGGGGGAGAGGTTTGGTTTTTTAACCATTATGTCAGCAAATGCGTGATATGGCCATCCTAAACCGTACTCGGTCTTTTCACTTACTATGAGTGTTTGTGCAAAATCTTTGAGGTCGTAAGCAACTTCTATCATCCCCATAAGGCAGGCGTCAAATCCGAGAATGTCAATCTTTTTACCTATTTCAGAGTTAAATTTACGAAGGACACTCTTTAATTCAGGCATAGTTATACTATCCTTAGCTTGATCATCGTATGCGACCATTCTATTTTTAAGAGGAGTGTTTACACTGGAGGAAGGCACAGATTCCCAACCGGAACCGTGATTCCAAAGAATAAGGAAGTAATGTTCTGCTGGATAGTATTCTTTACAAAACTCCATAAAGTTGTAAAGTGTATGAGGATCTCCTGTATTAACTTCATTTAGGAACTTAACAACAGGGCTTGTAACCTTGTTTTGATCATTGTCTTTTTTAATGTAGAAGATACGTGCATCTGTCCAGTCACCATCTCCATTGTATTCGCCTTTTGCACGGTCCACTAAGCACAAGAAGTTTACTTGATCACTGCTTCCTACTATTTCTAGCATGTTTAGGTTTATGAAAGCAGCTTGTTCAAGGTTGTTATCTGCTGCGATATAAACCATGACTGTCCATTTCTTTTTTGGAAGGGGTTTTGGAGTTTCAACATTGGCTTTTTCGTCATCCTTGTTTCCGAATAGAGAATGGAAGGCATGACTTATACCGTTGACAATTGAAGATAAGATTCCTTTGTTAAGCTGAGGTTGATTTGGAGAAGCAAATCCTACCAATGTCAATAACACTACAATTAACAGCGCTACCTTTCTCATATCAATCGCCTCCTTCATACTACATTCATCATCACAAAAAAGTTTAATGGGATATTTTTAATATGTGTCATGATGGAGCAGGTGAGATTTCGGGACAACGGTGGAATGTTGAGTGAAACGTGGAACGTGAGAAAATAGGAATTAAATAGAAATTCATAATTCGAAAGTAGGTCTAAGTTTTGCAGTTAAATTTACAAAAGTGAATACTTTACCTAAAAACTTCTAGTTAGTGTAGGCTTGGTGCAGAGTGGTTTAGGTGTTAAAATTTCAGTAAACAGAATTAATATTGTCATACCTAATTTCTCACTAGGGGGGTTTGTTATGAGTGTTGGTAAGAATTTTGTTGAGAATAAAGATGTGGGAGGGGAAGCCTTACCATATTATTTGACTTTGGGGAAGATTGGCTATATAAGAGGTGGAGGAACAATTGCTTCTTTGATAGCATGGCCTGTGGCAGTTTTATTATCGTTTTTGCCAGAAAAAATATGGCGTTTCTTGGTTTATTTTTTAAATGCTGCTGGTTTAGTTTTAACGGAGTATCACGTGGACTTCGATGATAGAAGAGTGGTTGTTGATGAATTTTGTGCGGTTGTGACTTTGCTTTCATTTTACATAAGAGCCTCAAGTGATAGAAGGGAATTTTGGATAAGAGTTTTGAAGTCTGGATTGATCCTCGTGATCTATAGGTTTTTTGACTCTTTCAAGGTTCCATTTGTTGTTCATGAATCAGAGAGATTGCCGGGGGCTCTGGGAATTTTTGCAGATGATTTTGTGGCTTGTTTTCTAGCTATAGAGTTTGGAGAAAATTTACTTGATGGTATGAATGATGTAGTTTATGAGATTAAACGAATTGTGACTGGGGATTATACTATGTGATTAATGTTTGACAAGGAGGGGGTTTATTTTCATGGTGAAAATAAGCAGTAAAATAATGAGTTTGGTGAAGAAGGTTGCAGATAAGTTAAGAGAGTTCGGAGCTACTATTGCAGTGGCAGAGAGTTGTACAGGTGGGTTGCTATCTGCGGCTTTAACTGAATTTGATGGAGCCAGTAATTATTTCATGGGTGGAGTTGTTTTGTATTCAGAAAGGAGCAAGGTTGATTTTGGTATTCCGCAAAGTTTGATAGATAAAGAGGGAACGGTGTCTCAAGAAGTTGCAACTTTTATGTCACGTTTAACTAGAGTTAGGTTTGCTGCTGATATAGGTGTTGGAATTACTGGGATTGCTGGTGAAAGTATT
Source organism: bacterium (assembly GCA_027062325.1). Classification (GTDB taxonomy): domain Bacteria; phylum JAMOTN01; class JAMOTN01; order JAMOTN01; family JAMOTN01; genus JAMOTN01. The sequence continues at coordinate 48,048 of JAMOTN010000079.1, read as the reverse complement.
GAAGGGAAAGATAGAGGTTTAGTGTACATAACAGTAACCAGAGAAGGAGGCGTTATAATTCAACGTGAGTTTAGGTTTGATGGAGATAGGGATAAGATAAGGGAGCAGGCTATTGAGAATGCTCTTCTTATGGTAATGGAGTCCTTGATGGCAGATAAGCTTCTTGGGGAAGGTGAAGATTTGGTTTCTAAGGATAGAGATGTTCCTCTTAGGTTATTTGTTGCAGTTAAAATGCCTCAAGAGTTTGTTGATTGGTGGCGAGCAAGTAGAAGGAGCTTAGATTTTGCTGGAGTTAAGTTGGTTGAGCCGGAGAATATTCATATAACTTTGAAGTTTATCGGAAGTGTTAAGAAGGATAAAGTGGGAGAGGTAGTTGACTCAATACAAGATGTTGTCAAGGATTTCAAACAATTTAGTGTTAAGACGGGAGAAATTGTCATGTTTCCAAATGAAAAGATAGTAAGGGTTGTAGCGCTGGGAGTTAAAGATGGGGAAAAAGAGCTTTCCAATCTTGCAGCTTCTTTGGAGGAGGCTTTAGAAAAGATAGGGTATCCTAAAGCGGCTCACGGTTTTAAAGCTCATATAACCTTAGCAAGAGTTAAGAATAAGAGAGCTCAGAGTTTAATTTTGGCTAGGAAGCATCATTTGTTTGAAGAGTTGCCAGATGTGGAATTCCTTGTAGATAAAATTTACCTAGTTAAAAGTACATTAACCCCTAGAGGACCAGTTTATGAGGATCTATACGAGTTCGCTTTAAATAAAGAGTAGGGGGCGATTTAAATGAGTGAAAATCAAAACAGGGTGGCAGCTCGCCAAAAAGTTATTGAGGCTACGGTTAATTTAATAAGGAAGAAGCATGGTACAAGTGCTATAATGCGTCTTTCAGAAGATAGAATGGTAAATGTTGATGTTATTCCTACAGGGGCTCTGACATTGGATCTTGCTTTAGGGGTTGGTGGAATACCTAAAGGGAGAATAACAGAGATATATGGACCTGAATCGAGTGGAAAAACTACTCTTATGCTAAGTGTAGTGTCAGAAATACAAAAGCAAGGGGGAGTAGCAGCGTTTATTGATGCTGAACATGCTCTTGATCCTGTGTACGCGTCTGCTATAGGCGTTGACTTGGAAAACTTATTGGTTTCTCAGCCAGCAACTGCTGAAGAGGCTCTAGATATAACGGAAAATTTGGTAAGAAGTGGTGCTATAGATTTGGTTGTTATAGATTCTGTTGCAGCTTTAGTTCCAAAGGCGGAAATCGAAGGAAATTTTGGAGATAGTTTTGTTGGACTGCAAGCTAGACTTATGTCTCAGGCTTTGAGAAAGCTTACAGCAGCTATCAGTCGTTCCAAAACGGCAGTTGTATTTATAAATCAGATTAGAGAAAAAGTTGGGGTCATGTTTGGAAATCCTGAGACAACTCCTGGTGGTAGGGCATTGAAATTCTTCGCGTCAGTTAGGCTTGATATAAGGAAAATTATGCAGTTGAAAAAAGGTGGAGAAGTTATGGGTGACAGAGTTAGAGTTAAGGTAGCCAAAAATAAAGTTGCTCCTCCCTTTAAAATTGCTGAATTTGATATACTTTACGGAAAAGGAATAAACAAAGAAGGAAGCGTTTTAGATGCAGCATTGGATGTTGGAATTGTTAAGAGATCTGGAAGTTGGTACAGTTGGGGAGATGTAAAATTGGGTCAGGGGCGAGATAATGCAGTTGAGTACTTAAAGGATAATCCAGAGCTTTTAGAAAAGTTGAGAAATGAGGTTTGGGAAAAGTACTCAGAGAATAGGAAAGCATTTATAAATAAAGTTTTTGGAAAAAGTGAGGATAGTGAATAGTAAAGTAAAAGAGGTGAGAATTTATGAGAACTCCATTGTATGAAAAACATGTAGAATTGGGTGCTAAAATTGTAGATTTCCACGGTTGGGAGATGCCGCTTCACTACGGAAGTATAATAGAGGAGCATTTAGCTTGCAGACAGCAGGTTGTTTTATTTGATGTTTCGCATATGGGAGAGGTTATTGTTAAAGGACCTGATTTTGAAAAGTTCGTAAATTATATAATTACAAACAACTTCGCCAAAATTGTTCCTGGACAGATAGTTTATTCGCCTATGTGTTATGAGCATGGTGGAGTTGTAGATGATTTATTAGCTTATAAATTTGAAGATAAGGCTTTACTTGTAGTTAATGCAGCAAATATTAAAAAAGATTATGAATGGATATTGGAACACAGTAAAGGCTTTGATGTGGAGGTTTTAAATGTGTCGGATGATTATCTTCAGATAGCTGTTCAAGGTCCTTCGGCAGAAAAATTGATGAAGAGGTGTGTTAATGTAGATGTTGATAAATTGCTTTACTATAACTTTGTGGAGACCGTAATGTTTGGTGAGCCTGTGATTCTTTCTCGAACTGGATATACTGGAGAAGATGGGTTTGAGGTGTATGCGTCTTCCGATGCCGTACATTTGTGGAGTAGATTGTTAGAAGTTGGCAAAGAATTTGGGATAAGACCGGCTGGATTAGGAGCACGAGATACTTTGAGGTTCGAAGCTGGTATGCCTCTTTATGGTCATGAGTTGTCTGAAGATATTACCCCGCTTGAAGCTGGGTTGCGTTGGACGGTTAAGTTCAAAAAAGGAGATTTCATAGGAAGAGAGGCTTTGTTGAATCAGAAAAAGGAAGGTTTGAAGAGGAGATTGAGAGGATTTGAAGTTGAGGGTAGGAGAATTGCAAGAGGAGGAGAAAAGTTTTATAGTAAAGAAGGGGATGAAATTGGATTTGTGACCAGTGGAATTTATTCCCCAATTTTGAAAAAGTCACTTGCTATGGGAATAGTAAATATAGAGTATAAAGAGGGTAAAGTTGTTGAGGTTGATTTTAAAGGAAAGAGGGTTGATGCATTAGTTGTAAGTTTACCTTTTGTTGAGCATAAGACAAAGAGAGCAAAGACTTAATCTTTATGTAAGGGAGGGATTAAAATGGCTGAAGTAAGAGAGGGGTTGTACTATTCTAAGGAGCATGAATGGGTGAAGGTGGAAGGAGATGTTGCTGTTGTTGGTATAACAGATCATGCTCAGGATGAGCTGGGAGAGATTGTGTTTGTTGAACTTCCAGAAGTTGGAGCGGAGGTAAATGCAGGAGACAGTGTGGCAAGTGTTGAATCTGTTAAGAGTGCTTCTGAGATATATACTCCTGTAAGTGGAAAAATAGTGGAAGTTAATGAGAAATTGCAGGATGAGCCGGCTCTCATAAATAATTCCCCTTATGATGAAGGGTGGATTTTTAAGATAGAATTGAAAGATAAGTCTGAGCTTAATAATCTTCTTGATGCTGCTGGTTATTCAGAGTTTATAGGAGCATAAAGTTTTATCTGTGCAAAGGAGGAGAAAATATTGAAAAATTAATAGAAAGGGGCCTTTTCAGGCGAAAGAGCTTGGGGCCCCTTTTGTTGTTTCATAAGCAATTAGCGTCAACTAACTATAAGAGAGGTGTGGGAAATGTGGCTTTCCCAAAATAAGATAGCAAGGAAAAAGATGCTTGAAGATATAGGAGTTAAATCTTTAGATGAGTTGTTTAAAGTAATTCCAGAAGATACTCAGAGTAAGGCCTATCAAAGTGTTGAAAAACTTGGGAAACCTTTAGAGCAATTTAAAGTTGAAAGTATTTTTAATCAGTTTTTGAGTGAAAATCAGGATCTGAATTCGGTGTTTGTAGGAGCTGGAGCTTATAAATGGTGGATACCACCTGTTATAGATGAAATTTTGAGAAGATCGGAGTTTTTTACAGCTTATACTCCTTATCAACCTGAAGTGTCTCAAGGGACTTTGCAAGTTATATATGATTTTCAAAGTGCGGTGTGCTATCTAACAGGAATGGATGTAGCTAATGCTAGTATGTATGATGGAGCCACTGCACTGGCAGAAGCTGTAAAAATGGTTGGAGAGGCTAAAAGAGTTAGGAAAGTTTACTATCCTAAAAACTTACATCCTTACTATAAGGAAGTTCTATTAACTTACTTTAGTTTTTGGGATTACGAGTTTGAAGAAGTAGATTTTGATAGGGAAAGTGGTTGTACTAAGTGGAAAGATTTGCCGGAAGAAAAGAGTATATGGATAGTTAGTTATCCTAATTTTTTGGGTATTCTTGAGTCCATGAGAGAGATTGATGAACTGGCAACTTCTAAACAGGCTAGTTTAATTGTTTTGGCTAATCCACACGTGCTTGTTTACAAGAAAAAATTAGGAGATTATAGGAATGTTGAAGTTGTTGTTGGTGAAGGGCAGCCATTTGGAATTCCTTTGTGGGCTGGAGGGCCGTACTTAGGTTTTTTTGCGGCTAGAAAGGCTTACATGAGAAAGATGCCCGGGAGGATTGTTGGGAAGACTGTTGATCGTAATGGGAAGACGGCTTATGTGTTGACACTTCAGGCTAGAGAGCAGCACATAAAAAGGGCAAGGGCTACCAGTAATATATGCTCTAACGAGGCTTTATGTGCGTTGGCTTTCACAACTTACATTTTGTGGTGGGGGAAGAGACTTCAAAAACATGTATTAGAAGTTTCTAAAAGAGCTCATGAGGTTGCAGAGTTACTGGAAGAATACGGTTATAAAAGAATTTATAATGGTGAGTTTTTTAACGAATTTGTCATAGATGCTCCCATTGATGTCTTAGAAGAAGGAATGAAAAAGGGGTATGTTTTTGGGGTTCCTTTGAGTTATTGGGGATATGGAGATGGTATATTAATTACTATTACCGATGCAGCTACCCACGCTGATATTGCGGCTTTGCTTGATAACTTTGGGGTTGAAAAGTTTTAAAAGTTATGGGCTTGGTAAGGAGTGATGGAAATGGGAGTGGAATATGAAAATTTTATAGAAATGAAGGATATAGCGCTTGATTTTGAAACTGAGGAGAGTGGAAATATATCTGAGGAACTGCGCGCAGAAAGAGAGTGGGAGCTTCCTTATGTTCCGGAGAATGAGGTAATGCGTTACTTTATAAATCTTTCCAGAAAAAACTTTTCTGTGGAGATAGGGATGTATCCTCTTGGTTCGTGTACCATGAAATATAATCCGCGCCTCTCAGAACGATTAGCCTTTGATTCTAGGATTCAATATATTCATCCCTTGCTCTTAGAATTGGTTGCTGATAGAGTTCAGGGAATTCTCAGAATATTTTATGAGTTGGAGGAGCGTTTAAAGTTGATAACTGGTATGGATGCTTTTACCTTTCAACCGGCGGCTGGAGCGCACGGCGAGTTAACTGGGGTATTTATTATAAGGAAATATCATATAATTAACGGGCAAAATGAGAGAAAATTAATACTGGTGCCTGACTCTGCTCACGGTACGAATCCGGCTACAGCTGCAATGGCGGGATGTTATGTTAAAGAAGTGAAAAGTGATCAGGATGGATGCGTTGATTTGAAGGAGTTGGAAAAGATACTTACTGATAAGTCAAATGAAATAGCTGCTTTTATGCTGACCAATCCGAATACCTTGGGGATCTACGACAAAAACATAGAAAAAATATGTGCAATGGTTCATGAGGCTGGTGGGTTGATGTATTATGATGGAGCTAATTTAAATGCTATCATGGGAAGATCACGCCCAGGTGATATGGGATTTGACGTGGTGCATTTGAACTTGCATAAGACATTTGGTACACCACACGGTGGTGGTGGTCCCGGCTCTGGTCCTGTGGGAGTTAAGGAATTTTTGAGGGAGTTTTTGCCTGTTCCTGTAATTGTTGAGAGAACTAATGGGGTATTGGAATTTGATTGGAATTTAAAGTACTCAGTGGGTAAGATGATAGGATGGTGGGGAAATTTTGCAGTTGTGGTGAAGGCACTTGCTTGGTTACTTGCAACGGGTAAGGAAGTTAAAAAAGTTTCGGAGGATGCAGTTTTAAATGCTAACTGGTTGAAAAAAAAGGTTATGGAATTTTTGGATGTTCCGTATCCGCATAATACCATGCATGAATTTGTGGCTTCAGCTAAAGAGCTTAAAAAGGATTATGGAGTTACGGCTTTAGATCTGGCTAAAGGTCTTTTAGATAACGGAATACATGCTCCGACGATTTACTTTCCGCTGATTGTTTCTGAGGCTTTGATGATAGAGCCGACAGAGACGGAAACTTTAGCTAGGCTTGAGGAATTTGTTGAAGTCTTGAAGAATCTTGTTGAAGAGGCAAAAAGGGATCCAGAAAAAGTTAAAGGGTATCCTTATAACACTCCTGTTTCAAGGCCAGATGAAGTTCGAGCAGTTAAAGAATTAGATGTAAAGTGGGAGGTTTAAATTCTCAGTTTTGAATTAATTTTAGTGTATTATAGAATTGAAGTGGCAAAGCATAGGAGTTTAGAATAAAAAGTAAGAGTTTGCTAGGAGGTGTATATGATGAATACGTTGGAGAAAATCGTATCTGAAATTGATGGTTTGAAGTGGGAAGGAGGAAAGCCACTTGTAGAAGATGAAGGGAAGTTTGTATCTGCAGGAATTGACCAGTTGGTTTTGAAATCTGTATTTGGCGAAAGTGATGAAGAAAAAGCTTCAGCTCGTTGGTTAATTTGGAGTTTGGCGCGTGATCGTGGAGTGAAATTGGCTTCCATACATAATCTTTACGTAAATAGAGCAACTGGTAAGGTCCCAACTGATTTTACCGTGCCTGCAATGAATTTACGTGCGTTGTCTTATGATTCTGCACGTGCAGCTTTTAGAGCCCTGAATAAGTTGAATGCTAAAGCTGCCATTTTTGAGATAGCGCGTTCAGAGATTTCTTATACCGATCAAAGGCCTGGAGAATACACTGCTAATATTCTCGCAGCTGCTATTAAAGAAGGTTATAAAGGTCCTGTTTTTATTCAGGGAGATCATTTTCAGGTTAAGAGGGCAAAGTTCTTTGATGATTCGGCGCGCGATAAAGAGATAAATGAGTTGAAAGCGCTTATGAAAGAGGCAATTAGAGCTGGGTTTTACAACATAGACATAGATACGTCCACATTAGTTGATCTATCTAAACCAACACTTGATGAACAGCAGTATTGGAACTACAAGATGACTGCTGATTTTCTAGAATACATTCGTGGAATTGAGCCAATTACGATATCAACTGGTGGAGAAATTGGTGAAATTGGTGATAAGAACAGCACTCCTGAGGATCTTGAAGCTTACATGGAAGGTTTAAAGAGAGAGAGTAAAGTTGAGCCACTTATAAGCAAGGTAAGTGTTCAGACTGGAACAGTGCATGGTGGAGTTGTGTTGCCTGATGGAAGTGTGGCAGAGGTGAAGGTTGATTTCAATACACTTCTTACACTTTCAGAGATGGCGATGGAGCGTTATGGTATGGGTGGAGCTGTTCAGCATGGTGCTTCAACTCTACCAGATGAGATGTTCCACAAATTCCCGGAGAACAAAACTGTAGAAATTCACCTTGCCACGGGATTTCAGAATATAATATTTGACCATATACCAGAGGATTTGAAAAATGAGGTGTATGCTTGGTTGGAGGAGAATTACAAGAATGAGTGGAAAGAGGGAATGACTCGTGAACAGTTCTACTACAAATCCAGAAAAAGAGCAGTTGGGCCATTTAAGAGAAAGTTTTGGAGTTTAACAGATGATGTGAGAGCCAAGATTAGAGAGGCACTTGAAGAAAAGTTCACATTCTTGTTTGAACAGCTCAATATAAAAGATACGGCGTCAATTACAGAAGAATGGGCAATTTACGATGAAAGTGAAAAAACTGTTGAAGATTTCTGGCCTTACGGTAAGGCAGAATCAACGGAGGGTTTGGCAGACTAATTTTAGGGATAAAGTTTTTTGGTTGATTTAGTTGTCGACTGATATGTTGTGTTGAATTTTATAAGCGAGGGGTGGACGATTTGGCGTCTGCCCCTAATTTTTAATGTGGAGGTTGATTGATGTGATTTATACTCTTACCTTGAACCCGTGTTTGGATAGGTACCTTTATGTTAATAGGTTGGTGGAAGATGATACTATCAGAGCGCATCGAGTTAAGGATTGGCCTGCTGGTAAGGGAATAGATGTGTCACGTGCTATAAAAGAGATTGGTGGTTTTTCTGTAGCAATAGCCCTGCTGGGGGGCGATACTGGAAGAAAGATAGAGGAGATGCTTGATGAAGAAGGGGTGGTTTTTGCAACAATTAGAACGCGTAAAGAGACTCGTATGAATGTAATTGTTGTAGAGGAAGATACAGAGAAAAGATACAGATTTTCTTTGCCGTTTGAAGTTTGCAATGATAGACAAGAAAGAGTTTTAGAAGTTTTATCGGGATTATTGAGAAAGGGAGACTGGTTTGTTGTTTCAGGTAGTCTCCCCAAAGGTTTTGAAAAGGATTTTTACCGCAGAGTTATAGAGCTTGCTAAGAGTAGAAATGTTAGGACTTTATTGGATTCTTCAGGTCAGCCGTTTGTTGAGGGTTTGAAAGCTTCTCCTGATGTCATAAAACCAAATCATCATGAAATAAAAGAGGCTTTTGGTTGGGAAGCTGATACTCCTTTTAAAGCCAAACTTGCAGCCCAGCATTTGCGAGAAGAGTTTGGGGTGAAAGAGGTTTTGATAAGTTTGGGAAGTAAAGGGAGCTTCATGCTAACAGACGAAGGTGCCTTTTTCTCACCTGCATTGAAATTACCAGTGAAGAGTGCAGTAGGGGCTGGGGATTCTTTTGTGGCAGGGTACGTTTGGGAAAGGAGTAGAGGAGCTTCGTATCTTGAAGCGTTCAAGTTGGCAAATGCTTGTGGGAATGCTGCTGTGCTGACAGAAGGGACAAGATTGTGTCGGGCTGAGGATGTTGAGAAGCTTTATCCGCAGATAAGAGTAGAAAGGATTTAGCAAGTTTTAGAATTAAGAAAAAATTGGCTAATTAATTATTATTAAGTTTTAAATGGTCTTCAAGTGAAAAATAAGGGGGGAGTGGAATGTTTAGTTCCAAAACGCTAGCTTGGATAGGGGCAATTGTGATAGTTGGGGCGATACTTTATTATTTGAATCCGGCTGTAGTTATAGAAAGTGGTGAGGTAGGAATAAAGGTGAGGCTTGGTAAATACTCTAATCAAGAGTTAACGCCGGGCTTACACTTCCGCATACCATTCATGGAGGAGATAAGAAGGGTTGATGTAAAGGTTCACTCTATTGAGTATAAGATGGGAGTAAAGGATAGTGGAATGAATTCGTATTACAGAGCGTATGGTTTGGAGGATAAAAGTGGCATAATTAGAAAGCCTGTTATTCAAGTGTTGGATGAAAGAGGACTTCCAATTCAGGTGGAACTTACTGTTCAATACAAAATACTTCCAGATATGGCAAGTGAAATATTGCAGCAGTGGGGGTGGAATTGGGAGGAAAAAATTGTAAATCCGGTTGTGCGTGCGGTAGTGCGTGATGTTATAGGGCAATACCCAGCAGAGAAGATGCCGACTGCCCGTAATGAAATTGCGGTGAAGATTGAAAAAAAGATATTTTCAGAGATTGAGCGTGTTTCTGAAAAGGGAGTAGTAGTTGTGGCTGTACAGCTCAGAAATATCATTTTACCTACTGAGATTGAACGCAAGATTAAGGAAGTACAACTTGCCAAGCAAGAGGCTGAGAAGATGAAGTATGTTGAGGAAAAGGCCAAAAAAGAGCAGGAGGTTGCTTTGATTCGGGCAGAAACTGTGAAGAAGGAGAAGATCATAAAAGCAGAAGCAAATAAGCAGGAAGCAATTCTCAAAGCTCAGGGGGTGGCAGAGGCAAATAGGTTGATAGCTGAGTCACTGCGTCAAAATCCAGAAATTTTGAAGTGGAAGGCTTTGGAGGTGCAACAGAGTTTGGCGGAGAGTTTAAGGATGAATCCTAATGCAACAGTATTTGTAAATCTTCCAGGTGGTAATAAGTTGAATTTATGGATGGGTGGAAATGTGATTAAGTGAAAGTGAGGTGAAGTGGCGAGTGAAATATTTTTTAATTTGAGGTGTCTGATGTGAGAAATGTTCCAAATTTTGGGTTTGCTAAATTACCGAATTTAATAATATTGGGGCTACTATGTTGTTTTATATCATTGGCAAACAAGGTTGTGGGTTGCACCTCTTATTTGAGGGAACTTTTAGGTGAAGAACTTTTTCCTTCACGTGTAAATGCAATACTATCGCAAATAGATGCTCAGCTGGCTACAATTCCCCTTGTAGATACTGAAGGAAAAAAAAGTGCTGCTCTCACAATTAAAAGATTGTGGTTGGAATTACTAGAAGAGGTAGCTAATGATACTACTTTGCCTAATAGAGAGCTTTTTTTTAAGTGGATAGGGAAGATAGGTAGAAGACTTAGGAATTGGCATGGTGAAGTTGAAAGATTAGACTCTATAGCTTATGAAATGAAGGATGTGGTTCTTCTAATTAACCATAAGTATAGTTTCTTTGATGCTGTGGCACGTTTTGAAAAAAGACTAAAGAATGGGGATGTGGAGGGAGCAGTTTTGATAATAGATGTTCTTGCAACGGATGAAAGGCTTGAGTCTAAAAGAAGGGATTTGCTTAAAATAAAGAGTGAACTTTTAAAGGTTTGCAATTCTACTAAAAGATGTGCTAACGGCGGAATAAGGCATTTTTCAAATAAATTAAAAAAAATACTTATGGGGAGTTATGAGGAGTTGGACAGGCAATGGTTTTAGTGATTGGAGTAGATACGAGCTGCGATGATACTTCAGTTGCTGTGGTAGACGTTTCTTCTCATCAAGTTTTGTCTAATGTGCGCTACACTCAGGCAGTTCATGAAATATTTGGTGGAGTTGTGCCAGAATTTGCTTCCCGCTATCACCTTGAAATTCTTCCAAAACTCTGGGCAAAGGCTTTAAAAGAGGCGGGAATGGACGAGAAAGATATGGATTATTTTGCAGTTACTGCTTCTCCTGGATTAATTGGAAGTTTAGTTGTTGGGCTCAATTTTGTTAAAGCAATGGCTGCTGTTTACAATAAAAAATTTTACATTGTGGATCACTTGTTTGCACATGCTTGGATAGGGACTTGGACTAAAAGTTTTACATATCCTGCTCTTTTTTTGGTTGTTTCTGGTGGCCATACTGAACTTTATTATATGAATAAGCTTGGGGATTTTGAACTATTGGCTAAGACAAGAGATGATGCAGCTGGAGAGTTGATAGATAAAGTTGGGAGAGAGTATGGACTTGGATATCCGGCTGGGCCTGAGGTTGATAAAATTGTGATGAATAGATGGCAAAATGGGCTTAGTGTTAAACCTTATCCATTACCGAAAGTTGATTACTCATCCTTTTCTTTTAGTGGCTGGAAAACTCGTGCAATATACAACTTGAAAAAATTTTTATCTGACACTACTGGTGATGTGGATATTGATGAGAAGAGATGTGAGGAGCTACATGTGTTGATGGATTCTGTGGCGGAGCAACTTTTGTCGCGTGTTGAATACTGGCTTGAGAAGAAAAATGTGGAGTGTGTAGTAATTGGTGGTGGAGTTGCTGCAAGTTCCTACATAAGGAAAAGGTTTGAAGAGTTTGGTAATAGAAGGTGTTTGAAGGTTTCCTTTACTCCTAGAAAGTTTTGTCCAGATAACGGAGCCATGGTTGCTGCAGCTGTGGAGTATGCGTTAACTTTCGGTTCAAGACCGTGGGTGGATTTTGGGGATTACTTTTCTGATGCGGCAAGTCACAGTGTGTTTTTAAGGTAACGAGGTGAGTTTTGAATAGGATGAGTGGAACAAATGGTTTAATTAGGATAAAGGTCCTACCTCCTTCTGTTAGGGCTAAGTTGAAGGCGGGAGAAGTTATAACTTGTCCTGCTGATGTGGTAAAAGAGCTCGTTGAGAACTCACTTGATGCTATTGCAAAGCGTATATCTGTTAGATTAAAGGCTGGGGGAAAGAATTTGATTGAAGTTGAGGATGACGGCGTTGGTATGACGCCTGATGAGTTGAAACTGTGTTATCAGCCGTTCACAACAAGTAAGATAGAGAATGAGTCTGATTTGCTCTCCCTTGCAACTTACGGCTTTAGGGGTGAAGCTTTGCACTCCATAGTCTCTGTGGCTAAAGTTACGATTTCCAGTAAAACTCAAGAAGATGAGGTTGGAGCGGTTGCACGGGTTGTTGGAGGAAGACTTATTGATTTCAAGCTTCAAGGTTTGCCAAAGTCTGGGACCAAGGTTAGAGTTGAGGATTTGTTCTTCAACTTGCCAGTAAGAAGAAAACACTTACGCGATGATGTGGTTGAGTTTTCGAGAATTTGGAGAGTTTTGAGTAGTATAATGCTTGCGAATGAAGGGATCGAGTTTGAGCTTGAGGTAGGGAGTAAGTGGCAGCGTTTTGAAAGAGCTGATTGGAAAAGGCGGGTAGTTAGTGTAGTGGGAGAGAGTAAGACTTATGCGTTTTTTGAAGTTGAAAGAGGAAATTATAGGGTTCGCGCTGCTATGGTGGATAAGAGTTTTCCTGGAGTGATAATAGTAAATGGAAGATACTGTGATAGAGTACGTGTGGTTAATCAAGCTTTGTATTCTGCTTCTAACAGAGTGGGATTTGGGGCACGTTTTTACTCATGGATTTTAGATTTGAAAGTTCCTGCTTTTGAGATAGATGTAAATGTACATCCTAGAAAGCTGGAGATAAACTTTTTGAGTGAAGAAGAGGTTTTTTTAAAACTGAGGGAAATTTTTATATCTGGTTTAAAGGAAATTGTGAGTAATAAGAAAGCCTATCAATTTGCTGAAGCCAATGTGTCTGATACAACTGGTTTGGAAAGTAAAGCTTTTGATTCTGAAGATTCAAGATTGTTTAATAAATTTGAAAATAATGAATCAAGTGGAGGGGAGACTGAATTTAGTCAGGGTTTTTCAGCTCCTTCTATTGGAGTTGATAAAGAGAAACTTGGTTCTGTGAAATACCCTTACTTGGGTCAAATTTACGGAACGTATCTTCTCTTTTTGAAGGATGGGAAGCTTCACATTGTTGATCAGCATGCAGCACACGAGAGGATTAGGTACGAGAAAATAAAGCAGACGATTGGTGTTGTAAAATTGATGAAACCGATAGTGTTGGAAGGTAAACACTTTGTCAAGTATTTTTCAGCTGATAAGGTTTTGAAAGAGCTAGGATTTGAGTATGATGTTTTGCAAACGCGAGTTTTGGTGAGGGAAGTTCCAGCTTGGTTTCAAGAGTTCTCGGTTTCTGAAGCCGAGGAGTGGTTCAAGGAGGTTGTTGAGTTTGAGCGGGTTGATGAAGATGCGGTGTTGAAACAGGCAGCTTGTAAAAGAGCGATTAAAGCTGGGGAGAAGTTGTTTCCAGATGAGGCTGCTCAATTGTTTGCAGAGCTTTTAAGTGTGGAGAATGAGGATAGATGTATTCATGGAAGACCAACCTACATAGTGTTGGATGAGAAGTTGATTGAGAGGCTTTTTAAAAGGGGAAGATAAAGTTCATAATTGGGGGGAGGTTGAAAGAATATAAAATAGGAAGGTGATACCAGCAGTTTAATGAGAAGAGATATTGAAGATTATGTTCTTAAGATCAGAAAAAGCGAATATTCATTTTTTAAAAAGCGTGCGGGAGATGTGGCTCTTTTAATTCCATACCCATATCCACAGGCTATAGGTTCGCTATCTTGGCAGGCTGTTTACAAGAAGTTTGCAGATTACGGTGTTCGTATAGAGAGGTTTTTTTTTCCACCCTTTTCTAACTTTAAATTATCTGAGTTAAGAAGTGTTGAAACTTTGCGCCCTCTTGGGGATTTTGAGCTTGTTTTAGTAAGTAGTATATGGGAGAAAGATTTTGTAGAAATAGTGAAAAGATGTGATATAAAGGCCAAAATTTTGGCTGGTGGTAAGGGAGTAGAAGTAGTTCCAAATTTGTGGGCTAGTGAGTTCGATGGCGTTTTATTGGGAAGGGTGGAGGCACTACTGGATGAGTATGGCACTGATATTTTTAGGAAGTATGGTATTGTGAAATCGTCAAGTGATAAGGTGGAATTTTTTTATTCTATATTCTTTTCGAGTTGGTCAGTGTTTAAAGATGCGGTGTTATTAGAGTTATCTAAATCTTGTCCAAGAAGATGTCCGTTTTGTGTAGTGCCGGAGACTGCTGGGAGATTTGCCTATGTAGAGTTTGAAAATTTTAAAGAAATAGTGCTTAGGTTGAGAAAGTTTAAAGATATTGGTGCCAAAAAGTTGGGGATTATTACTACAGCTTTGACGGATGTTCCTAGGGTTTTAGATTACCTTGAGTTTGCAAAGACTTACTTTGACTTGACTGCTAGTTCATTTACTGTGGGGAGTTTTAAAGCTGAGGTTTTAAAGTATCTGCATCAACAGACGGTAACTTTTGGTGTTGAAACTACTGTGGAAGCTAAGAGGAAGGAAGTTGGTAAGTACTTTTCTGATGCTAAGCTTTTAGAAGTTGTAAGAGCGTGTCGAGGAATGGATAAAATTGTAAAGATATACCTTCTTTGGGAGGAGGATTGGGAAGCTGGATTTTTTGAAAAATTGAAACCATTCATTGGTAAGAAAGGTATAGAGTTTTCCATAAATCCTGTAGTTGTCAAGTTTGGAGTAAAAAAGATTGAAGAGATTAAGAGGCTTTTAGCGAATTTTCCGCTACCCAATTGGAAGAAGATTGAACGTTATAGACGTTATCTCATATCTTTAGGTTTTGATGCAGATGTTTTAAACAAAAAGGATTGGTACACAGAAGTGGTTGCCTCACTTGTTGATAAGGGATATCTTGATAAAAAAGTTTTATTTGTAAAGGGAAAAAGATTGGAAAAAATTGTAGATAATACATTAAAAGAGGTAGTTGAAGAGATCTTGAACAGATCTTAGAATATCAGGATTTGCTCCTTCTTCTGCTGCCCATTGTAAATATTGAGAAGCTTCTTCGGTAGCACCGAGTTCTAGGCATGCCTGAGCTAGAATTAAGTGTACGTCGCCTGTATTGTATGGGAGGCCAAGTTCTGAAGTATACACAAAAGTGTGAGAGGATGGTGCGTTTCCGTTTTCGTCTTTCATGCTAAGAATATCCAATTTGGCTTGTGCAGGTTGTGAGTTATGAAGATCGATTATTGCTTTCATAAGATATGTGTCGTTTAAAGATTTAGATACCACAGTTGCAGCGTTTAGATTTTTCTCTGCCTCTTCCCAGTTATTGTTCTTCTCAAGCTCCAGCCAGCTTTTGGTAACGTAAGCTGTCTCCACCTCTTTAGTTGTAAGATCGGATCTTGAAAGTAGTTCTTCGACCTTTTTGTAAGCAAGGTCAAGATTTTGAGATGCAATAGCGTTTTTTGTAATGTTAATCAAACTTTCCTTTTCCTGAGTTGATTCATCTATTATTAGTGGAGAAGCAATAGAATCTGTGCCTTCGTTTTGAACACACCCTACAAAGGAAAATAAAATGATGAAGAATATGAAAAAAATTGGAGCTGTTGGAGTTGATGCTTTAAAGACAATTTTGTGGTGCATATTGCTGCCTCCTTGTTTAGTGAAAGTTTTTACACAAAAATATTTCGGAATTTGTTTTTTCTAATTCAGTACAGTAAGCAATTGAGAAAGCTCCCTTGCCCTGCCGATTAGTTTTTTGAAGGTGAAAGTGTAGGAGGGAGTAGGTTGAGGAGAGGTTTTTGTCTTTTTTTCATTTTACAGCTTATTTATTCTTGCATGGTTTTTTCATTAACTCATAGAACTTATAACTGGCGAGGAGTTAACATTGAAGTTTGGCAAGGAATGGTTGGTGTGGATAGGATAGAGCCAATCGTCGGAGATGGATTTGTATCTGAGGTTCCGGTAGATAGTATGGGAGAGTTTGAATACCTTTCTGATAAGTATGACCTTATTCTAAATGGAACATTTTTTGACAAAAAATGGAGAATAATGGGGATAATTTTCAAGGACAAAAAGCCTTTGGTTTGGCCTGATGTGGAGAAGGTATTTGGAAGGACTGCTTTTGGAATAGTTGATGGTAGTTTTGAGGTTGCTCCGTTTGATGGTTGGATGATTCTAAAGTTTAAATTTAGTACTGCAGAGGTTTTGGAGTTTTCTGTTGATGGATATAACTGTTTGTCAGATGGATTGGCAATCTACGATAAGAGGTGGGGAATGTGGCATGGTGAAAGTGGGCTTTTAGTTAAGAAAGGGAAGGTGGCGGCAGTAATTAGAAATAGCTATTATCCAGAAGATGGAGAATACATAATTTCGTTTCCAAAAGAGTTGGAGGATTTAATTTTAGCCAAAAAGCCCATAAGAGTTGATTTAGAGTGGGAACTTGCAACGCCTTGGAATAGGGCAGAGTGGTTTGTAGTAGCAGGTCCTATGTTGTTGCCTGTTATTACTTGGTATAAAGAAGGGTTTAATAAGAAATTTTATTCTAGGAGAACGACACGAGTTTTTATTGGGACTAGGAGTGGCAAAGATTTTGTGTTGGGAGTTGTGAAGTATCCGGGATTGAGTTTGAAAGATTTGAGGGAGTTTCTAATAAAAATTGGTTTGAAAAAGGCTGTAAATTTAGATGGAGGGAGCAGCACAACATTTTGGTGGCGGGGTAAGGTGTGGCCAATTGCTTCTAAAAGTCTGACCAATTTTGTGGGAGTTAAATCTGGGGAAGAGATTGTCTCAATGAAGGATTAGAGTTTGGAGGGGCTGATATGAGAGAAAGTGGTGGGAAAATAATTCTATGGGCTGGTGTGATGTTGATCGTAAGTCTTGTTTTAAATGGATGCCTCAACACTGATGTTGTTGGAGGGGGAGTTTTGGAAGTTGCTGTTATAACGGATGAGCTTGAAGATGTGGATGTGGATGTAAGTTCTCCTTATTTGAGTGATACTTTTAGAACTTATGCGAGAAGTGTTGCGGTTGCTTTTCCACCGGATGTGAAGGACGTTGTGGTTCAAGTAGGAGCTACTGTAGAAGGAGTTTATATGAAGACTGAGGGGAAGCTTTCTATGGGAAGATTGATACTTTCACCTTTTAGTTACATTTTGTATGGTATAGCTGGGATCATGGATTTTACTAGTATTGATGCTGTAAAGAGAGAAAAGTTGGTGCGACTTTATAGGGCTTTGAATTGGTATACTGGTAATTTTGACGAAAATCCGGATGATTTAAAGGAGGATATGTACCATTACCAGATGAATCAAATGTTAGCTGAGAACTTTTTTATAACAGGAGCTACTTTACCTGTAGCAGCTAAGCAGATGATAGATTTAGCCAATGGTGTTATAACTACGGCTGAAGCTGGAATGATTGCCTTGACAGATTTTGTTTCGATTTTGGGCAGAATTGATTACTTGAGTGAAGTTAGTTCCTTTGAATTATATACTCCATCTTCTGTTGTAACGTATGCTACTTATGATATTGAAGTTTCTACTCCTGAGTTTGGATCTTTGGAGTTGGATTTTTCAAGTATGGGATTGTTGGACTTGATGTTAAAAGTTGATTTTGGAGGTAAGAAGGTTTTATTGAAGGATATAAAAGGAGTTGTAGCCAGAGATGGTAATGGGGCTTTTAAAGTAGTTCTAAAACCATACCAGAAGCTTTACATAATAGATAATGATTATTCATTTGATTTTGTTCAATTTGTGAAGGCGACCAATAGTGCCAGTGTTGGAGGAATAGTGGTAGATTTGGATGGTATTGCTAATTTGTTGAGAGATGCAACATTTCCAGTTGAAGTAGAGGTTTTAAGTAGTGATGGAGAAGAGATTTACAAGGTAGGTTCTACTTATGGTGTTTATATTAAATATGTTCCATCTTCTTTATAACTTCCCAGCCTTCTGCTATGAGCCTTTCTGCAACTGCTCTTTGTTTATAATTTAATAGCGGGTGGGTAGAGGAGCGCTGGGATTTTCCAGAGGAAAGTCCGGACTCTGAACGGAGCGGGTACCGGTTAAAAGCCGGCATCGGTGACGATGGGTAAGGGCAACAGAAAACAGACTACCTGCTGAGTTTTTCAGTGGGAAAAGGTGAAAAGGTGGGGTAAGAGCCCACCGCGTCCTGCGTAAGCAGCGACGGCACTGTAACCCCTGCCCTGAGCAAGAGCAAATGGAGTGGGCTGGCTCCTGCCTACACTCCAGGTGGCTCGCTTGAGGAAAGAGGCAACTCTTTCCCCAGACAGATGCTCCTCGATAACAGAATCCGGCTTACCGCCCACCCGCTTTTCACTTTTTAAATTTATTTTTTAGCTGGTATTATTATATTGGTGGTTGTTTTGCCTATAATTAGACTGCATGTAATAGTTTTGTGATTGGAGGGGATGGTTATGAGAAAGTGGATTGCTTCGCTCATGGTTATGGTGTTGTTTATTGCGTACACTACCAATGCATTTAAATTAAAGGATCTTTTTAGAAAAACTGCCAAAACGGTTGTTACAGCTGCTGTTATAAAGGAGATAGCAGATGAATTGAATAACTTTATAAACACAATTACGGCCAATAGAGGACTAGCTGCCAAGGAGATGACGAAAGTTGTTCCTATGATAACTTTTGATAAAAGAACCTACGTTGGAGCGGCTCAGGTGTCTGGACCGGAGGATAAGTTGAAAGATGTAAAAGCAGTTATGATGATTCAGACTGATTTTAAAACGAAGGGACGTTGGGATGTTAAGATAGTTGTTCCTGTGGATTCAACCAATCCTCTTAAGGCAAATAGGGTAGTTGGAGTTGGAGTTACTGCGATAATACAGGCAAGGATTTGAGAGAATTAACTAATCATTAACAAATTAGAATTGTTCAAAGGAGGGATAATGATGGGTAAGAGAGTTGGAATTTTGACAGGTGGAGGAGATTGCCCTGGATTGAATGCGGTGATAAGAGCGGTTGCAGAAAGGCTCATGGCAGAAGGCTGGGAAGTTATAGGAGTAAGAAGAGGATGGGCTGGAATGATAGAAGGAGACTATGTTGAGTTAAAAAGAGAAGATGTATCAGATATTCATCGCACAGGTGGAACTATAATATTTACCTCACGTACTAATCCCTACAAAAAAGAAGACGGTGTAAAAAAAGTTGTTGAGAATTTTGAAAAGATGGGATTGGATGCGCTTGTTGCAATAGGTGGAGAGGATACTCTTGGAGTTGCGAACAAGCTTTCAAATGAGGAAGGGCTGCCAATAGTTGGAGTACCAAAGACTATTGACAATGATCTTTCTGCGACTGACATAACTTTTGGGTTTGACACGGCGGTCAACATAATTGCAGAGAGTTTGGATAGATTACACACGACTGCTCGTTCTCATCAGAGAACGATGATTGTTGAGATAATGGGAAGGCATGCTGGATGGCTTGCTCTTTACGGTGGAGTTGCAGGTGGTGCTCATTATGTTGTTATTCCAGAGGTGCCGTTTACGATAGATGAGTTAGTGGATGTTGTAAGAAGACGTCGTGAGAGAGGAGAGGTTTACACCATAATTGCAGTGGCAGAAGGGGCAAGACTTGCTGAAGGAGAAGTATTGCAGGATACAGAGCTTGATGAGTTTGGACACGTTAGACTTGGTGGAATCGCCAAAGCAATTGAGAAGGAATTCAAAAAGCGTGGAGAAAAAGAAGTAAGAAGCGTTATATTGGGACATGTTCAGCGTGGAGGTGCCCCAAGTGCCTTTGATAGAATGCTTGGTTTGAGATATGGTTTAAAAGCAGGAGAGCTTGTACTTGCTTCAAAATTTGGGCGCATGGCAGCTTTGCATGGTAGCGATGTTGTTGATGTTGCGCTCGAGGATGCTGTTGCTGAGTTAAAAACTGTTCCTATAAGCCAGTATGAAGACTTTAAGGTATTGTTTGGATAAAAAATTATTTGAGAAGGGGTAGTAGATAGTGGTAGAAAGTGTAGGAAGTAGTGAGGTAAAAAGAGTAGTTGTTAAGACTAGAAGGGATTGGGAAAAGGTAAAAGCTAGTATTATTCGTGGAAAAGATATAGGAGAGGTAATTTTTGTAAATTCGTATCCTAAATACGGAGAAAACTTCTACTTTGCTTTTTCGGAAATTTTAAAGGAAGCTGATGCGTTAGCTTTGGATGTGGTGAATGAGGACTTGTCATTTAAGGCCATAGGTTTTACGCGTGAGGTATTGGAAAGAATATCTGATCATTCTTTTATGAGAATAGATTTTATGGATAGAGTTGCAATAGTTGGCTACGGAAATATGGGAAAGGTTTTCAGTAAGATTTTGATGAAATCTGGGGCACGGGTTAGAATTTATGTGCCCCGAAAAGAGGTGGCAGAAAATCTTAAAGAGAGTGGTTACACAGCAAGGACTGTAGAGGAGTTTTATAAAGATGATTCTGACTTTGTTGTTTTTGCATTTCCGGATGAGAGACATGTTGAGTTTATAGAAAAAAATGCAGATGCTTTGAGAAAAAAGGCACTAGTTTTTTTATGTGGATTTACTCCAGCTAGGTATCCTGAAAAGTTGGAGATAGAAGAAAGTGATGTGCTAATATTTGCTCCTAAAGTTATAGCTTCTCGCCTTGAGATGGAGGATTGGGCCGCTGTTGTTGGAGTTGAGAAGGATAGAACAGGATTTGCTTCTGATAAATTGAAGTGGTTTATGGCGGCTTTGAAACCGAAGCGAGCATTTCATTATTCAAATAATCCGGCTAAAGCTGAAGCTGTTGTGGATTTGAGTACTGAGGCATTGGTGTTATGTGGGGGAGTGTTTTACCTCATAAAGGCTGTGTATGATGAACTAGTGAGACGGGGATATAATAGAGAACATGTATGGGAAGAGGTATTTACAGAATTAAGGTATATAGTGCAGGCTGTAGAGGATATTGGTATAGAGGACTTTTGGAAAGTTATAAGCTCTTTAGCTTTAAAGGGAGCAGTAAAGGTGATGTATGAGTTTGATAGGGTTGGTATAAAGGATTTTGTGGCAAGATATGTGGACACTATTGAGGAGAATCTTGAAGTGGAAGTTGATGAAGTTGTGCTGCAGAGGTTTAAGAAAAAGCTTTCAAAGTTTAGAGAATTGTGGTAAACAAACTATTATAAATGCTTATGCAATAATTATTGGAATGGGAGGGGTTGGAATGAAGTTAATCAGGCTGGTGCTGGTGGGATTGTTATTGATAGCAGGTGCAGGGTTTGCTTTTGATGCGGGTATTAACTATTATTATTCAAATCTTGATCCGGATGGAGCGGGAACTAAATTGCAGTTTGATGGGGGAGAGCTTTACGCAAAGTTTGCTAAAGACAATATAGCTGTGATGGGAAGCGTTGCATTTGGACAGACTGATGTGGATGCTCCTGGAGTAGCAGAAAAGAGCGAAGATACCACCGTTTTTGAGTTTGAAGGGAGAGTCAGGATAGATGAAATGAGAGAAGATTCTACTCTTTGGGTTGGGGGATTGTACAGAAAATGGGACATAGATAACTCTTCTGACTTTGAGAGTGGAGCTTTCAGGGTTTATTGGGTTCGTGAAGTTACAGGTTCCACTGTTGAGGTGTATGGTGAATATGGTGGAGCTGAGAGTGGAGATATTGATTGGGATTTTTGGGGAGTTGGAGTAAAGTTTATCAGCGGTAAGGTTTTTACCAACAGGGATGTTTCATTGTTTATAGAGGCAGCTTACAGGGATTACGATGATGATGGAGCGACAAATGAGGATATGGAGGAGACTTTTTTCAGAGTAGGCGTAATGAAAAAATTTTAGTTTGAAAAGTATGAGGGTGCGCCTGTAGCTCAACTGGATAGAGCACCAGCCTCCGGAGCTGGGGGTTCCGGGTTCAAGTCCCGGCAGGCGCACTCGAATTTATTTGTTTTGAGGGGGAGAGGGTTAATATGGTTGTTAAAGGAAAAAGTAGAAGTTTTAAGAAGTTGTTGATGGATGTTGTTGAAAAACTTAAGTTTGCAGGGGCAACCAAGATAATGTTTATAGGAGAAGGCTTGGAGGTAGAGAATGGAGAGGTTAAAATAATCGTTTGTGAAGATAAGCCTTCTGAAGAGCTGCATTCAATTGTAAAGGAAATTTCTAAAGAATATGAGATTGAGCTTGTATCTATGGATAAATGCAGAAAAATGACAGAGGATGTGGACTTTGATGGTCGTAAAATTGCTTTTTATCAAAGAAAGGGAGGATAAAGTCGGAGAGGGATAGATGGTGCTTGTAGTGAGATGCGTTGTTTTGGCGGTTTTATTATTTGTTTTTTGTATAGGAGCGTTGGATGAAGTAAGTAATTTGCAGTTGAGACTTCAAAATGCGAAGTTAGATTTGGAGAAGAGATTGTTTTGGAAGAGGTTACTTCTTAAGAAGTTTCCCGATGAAAAGCACTTTATAGATTTCATATTTACGGTGTTTTTGGCTTTTCCGAATAATCCAAAACTCCATCGAGATGAGTTGAGTGGAGTTCCAAAGATAAACGTGAAAAATAAAGAATTGCTTTCTGAGTACTGTGTAGGGATTTCTCTTATGGCTAGGAGCTTATTACTAAAAAAGTATATAACCGATAAACATTACAAATACTTGGATGCGTTGATGTTTCCAGAAAAGTTCGTTGAAGCTGTTTATGAATTGCAGGCCTTTAATTTGTCTGAGAAGTTATTGAGGGCTGGATTGGCTTCATGTACGGGACTTTTAAAGGTTAGTTATTCTACTCTTATGTCGGAAGCAGATGCGTATCCTGAAATATTTGCGTGGTTAATTTACAAGTTGGAGTTTTTAAAAGATGCTTATAAAGTTTCAAAATCTCTAATGACGATCCTAGAGACAAATTACCCTGACAATGCCAGTTGGTTCTATTTTTTTGCCAAGGCTAGGCTTTTAAAGTTTATGGGTAAGTATCGAGAAGCGACAGCTATACTTGCGAATATTCTAAGGAAAAGATTGCTTATGGAGGTTGTAGTGGAGTTTGCTGAGGTTTTAGCTTCCCAGGGTAAGAAAAATGAATTTGAAATATTTGTGAAGAGAAATATGGGGAAGATTGGATATTTTTATCTTCCTAAAATAGCTTATTTGGCAAATAAGTTGGGATTAAAAAAGTTTGCTCGAAACCAAATGAAAGTTTTTAAGGGTTTGAAGAATCCCTACGTGTATCTTTTGAGGGCGGATTATTCCCGAACTGATGCTGAGAGGTTTGAGTGGCTAGCTAAGACCTTGGAATTTGGGGATAAGTGGTTATTGGAAGCTGCGAAGTACTCCACTGCTGAGACAGATCTGAAGGCTTTGAGAAGGTTTTACAAGGTTGCAATGAATTATCCAGAAGTTGCTGAATATATGAGGAAATTGGAAAAAAGAAGGCCAGAATTTGTTTGCTTGGTTAATGTTTTGGTTGGACGGGATAAAGATGCTATAAGAATAGCGTTTTCCAATAGGACTGAAAAAGTTTATCGGGTTTTAATTAAATATTTGGATCCTGCTGAGTTTGACGTTAAGAAGAGGATAAAATTTTTGAGTGAAGTTGATGATCAATGGGCTAAGGTAGAATTGGGAAAGATATATTTGGAAATGGGTAACTTTAATAAAGCTAAGGAGCTTTTTGAGAAGACTTCGTATTCTGAAGGTTTGGAGAAGTTGGATAAGTTGCTGAAGCAAAAGAGAGAGAAGTTTAGGAGTTTGTACAATGAGGCAAAGCGGCTGCTATCAAAGGGAGAATTTGGAAAGTTTAAATCTTTACTTGAAGAGCTTAAAAGGGAGTATTGTTCTGATTCTATGATAAAATGTGAGGCTTCTATTGAAGTTTTGTTGAAGATGAAGAAAAATGCAGAGGGTAAGTTTAATAAGTTGAAGAGGGTGTTTTTTAAACATTTTGAAGAGGATGGTTTGAAGAATTACTACGATGTAACTAGGAAAGAAAAGAGGTTGCTTGAATCCGTAAAAAAATTAAAAGAAATTTTCTTGAAGATAGCTGGTGCAGTTGTGATATTCTCTATTGTACTTCCATTTGCATATATAAAGTTAAAAGCTGCTGTTATAAAAAAGAAGTTGAAAAATTTAGAGCGTTCAGATGTTGAGTGGAGTGAATTGGAAAGAGTTGCAGAAGAGGCGTTAAAGTATGTAGATCCGGAAAGTGAAGAGTATTTGAAATTATTGGCGGAAGCAAAGATAAATAATGGTAAATTTTCAGAGGGTATTCTCCTATTAGAAGTGCTTTATCTTAAAAGCTTAGAATATGTGTATTTGGAAAAACTTATAAAAGTTTTGTTTAAGCTGAAAAATTATGCGCGTGCGCTGGAGATTTTAAAGCACGTTTGGGTTAACTCTACTGTGCCTCCTGAGAAGGAAGAGGAGTTTTTAAAGTGGTTGAAAGAAGCAGCTTTAGCAGAGGAGGATATTGGAGTTTTGGAGAAGGTTTACGATAGGTTGGTGGAGCTTGATGTTGAGTTAAGCTCTGATGATATAGAGACGATGATAAATGTTTACCGCGTGAGAAAAAGATATGAAGATGCGATGAAATGGGTTACAAAGTTGATGAAACTTTATCCCTCTAATCCGAGATGGAGAGTGGAGTTTATTAAGCTTTTGATTTTGGATGATAAGATAGATGTTGCTTTGGATGAGATTGAAAAATTCATTGAAGATTTTCCGACTGAAAGAAAACTTGCGCGTGAGCTGTTGGGACAAGTATTTGATAAAGAGCCGCATAATCCAAAGGCTAGAAAACTTGCAGTTATCATAGCTTCTATTGAGTGATTTTGAAACTGGGAGGGGTTGGAATGCTTACCTTTATTGATATGATAAATAAATTAAACGAATATTGGAGGAATCAAGGAGTAACCGTTATATATCCCTACGATTTAGAAAAAGGTGCTGCAACTTTTTCACCGGCTACTTTTTTAGAAGTTTTAAGGAAGAAAGAGTGGAAAGTGGCTTACATTGAGCCATGTAGAAGACCAGCTGATGGGAGGTATGGAGAAAATCCGAATAGGTTGCAAAAATATTATCAGTACCAGGTTATTCTGAAGCCAATTCCGGAGAACAGTATAAAGTTGTACGCTGATAGTTTGAGGAAATTGGGAATAGATTTGAAAGTTCATGATTTAAGGTTGATAGAGGATGACTGGGAATCGCCAACTCTTGGTGCGTGGGGGCTTGGTTGGGAAATTTGGTTAGATGGTATGGAGATTACGCAGTTCACTTATTTCCAACAGGTAGGTGGGCGTGATCTTAAAGTACCTGCTCTGGAGATTACTTATGGGCTTGAAAGAATTGCCATGTTTATAAATGGTAAGGAGACGGTTTACGACATTCCTTGGGATGAGAATTACAGGTACGGTGATTTGGTGAGAGATAGTGAGGAACAGTTTTGTATATACAATTTTGAGATGGCTTCTAAGGAATTTTTGATGAAAGAGTTTGAGTTGAATGAGGCGGAATTCTGGAAGAATGTTAAGAGGATTGAAGACGTTCCTCTTGTATTGTATGAATTTGTTATGAAGTGTTCACACTTTTTCAACTTATTGGATTCTAGAGGTTTTTTGTCTACTGTTGAAAGGGCTAATTACATAAAGCGTGTTATGAAGATGGCTTCCGAATTTGCAAAAGTTTTCAAAGAAGGTTAAGTAGCAAGAGGGGTACGGTTTTAGGAGGCGATTAGAATGGTAGAAGAAAAGAATGTGTTTCTTTTGGAAATTCTCTTTGAGGAGATGCCTCTGCGTTTTATAAAAGTGCTAAGAAGTTTTGATTGGTTTGGATGGTTAGATGAACTTGGAGTTGAGGCAGAGGATAAAAAATTGGAGATTTCATTGAGAAGATTTTGGCTTTCATGGAGATCGCAAAGGTTGACTCCAAGGAGGAAAGAGATTGTATCTGGACCACCTAAAAATGTTGCCCTCAAAGACGGAGTTTGGCAAAAAGCGGCCGAAAAGTTTGCAGAAAAGGTAGGAAGGGATTTGGAGAGTGCAATATGGATTGAGAAAAATGGGCGTGAATATCTTGCTTTTGAGATTGAGACTGGTGGTGAGGATGTTGCAGATCTTGTTGGAAATAAGGTTTTTGAGGTTCTTAAAAAACTTGAGTTTCCCAAAGGTATGAGGTGGACAGCAGATTTTAGTTTTCCAAGGCCGGTAAGAGCTGTGAATGTTTGGAGTGATGATGGAGTTAAGTTTTACCTTTATGATTTGAGAGAGTATCCAGTTACATGGTTTGATTTTGTTGAATTGCCTAAAAATTTAGAAGAATTAAAAGAGAGGTTTGGGGATCGAGTTGATGTAAAAAAGCGTGCAGAAGCTCTTACTGAGTTTAGTAGTGAAGAGCACTTTGAAGAGGTGCTATACAGTGTTGAGGATCCGGTGATTGTTAAGGGAAATATTGCCTCAAAGTTTGAGGTATTGCCAGATGAAGTGAAAAAAGTTGTGTTGAAAGATACCCAAAAGTTTTTCTACTGTGGTGGAGGAGAATTTGCGGGAGTGGCAGAGGCTCCCATTGACAGTGCTATTGTTAGAAAAGGTTATGAGAAAGTGGTTGAAGCACGTCTTGAAGATGCTTTGTTTTACTACAATTGGGATAAAAGGTACGATATTGATTACTGGCAGAAGAAGTTGGATGATAGGATATTTCATAAAAGAGTAGGAAGTGTCTCAAACTTGGTAACTGCTTCTCTTAAAATGCTGGAGCTTTTAGCAGAGTATCTTGATGTTGAAGATTGGCTTTACGAGGGTTTAAAGTATTCTAAATTTGATCTTGAAACGCGTCTTGTTTCTGAGTTTCCTGAACTTGAAAACTTTGTTGGGTATCTTTATTTGAAAGAAAGGGGATACGACGAGAAGATGGCAAGGGTTGTGCTATATCACGATGTTCCCAAAACTCGAGCAGATGAGCTACCTCCTATGGAATATGTTCCTGCTGCAGTTGCCTATAAAATGACGCTTATCAAAATTGCTGCTGAAAATGATTTGTTGCCTAAAGGGGGAAAGGATCCATTTGGTTTTAGAAGAGCAGCTTTGACGTTGGGGATTTTATTAGGCGCTTTGAATTTACCTGTTGCTTTCTTGAGAGAACAGTTGGGTGAGAAAGGGTTTGAGTTTTTTAAAGAAAGGTTATTAGGGTTGTTTAAAGAGAAGTTTGATACCGATATAGCTATGGCTGTGCTAGAATCAAAGTACGGGTATAAATTTTCCATTGAATTTGGGGAGTTATTGCAACGTGCAAGAGATGAAGAAAGGATTGATAAACTGGTTTATCCTTACAAGAGAATTAAGAGAATTTTAGATAGCAAAGCTGCTTCTGAGACTGTTGAAAAAGTAAAGAGTGGGGAAAACTTGGTTGAACTTTTGAGTTCTTATTCTTATTCTGAGTTAGAAGGGAAGATGCTTAAATTAATAGATTCCGATTTTATAAGACCAGACATTTTTGAAAATTCCAATTTGGTGTTGGATAGGCTTGAGAGACTTGGGGAATTGGTTGCACAATTTTTCGATAAATTTATGGTTTTATCTCAAAATGAGATTGAAAGGATGGCACGTGTGGATCTTCTTATAAAGGTTAAGGAATTTTATGAAGAATTTGCAGCATTTTACCACATAAAGGAGTGATAGTGTGGGAATTAAGCTTGAAGCTACATGCTGGAATGTGAAAGAATTAGAGAGTTTTAAACGAAAATTGAGGGAGCCAATATTGATAACGGCAGGTTATTCAAATGTCGGAAAATCAAGCTTTATAAACGTTTTGACAAGATCTAAAGTAGCCTATGTTGCTAAAAAGCCCGGGAAGACTGTAAGTTTGAATCTTTATACATGTCGCAAAGGATGTATTGTTGATCTTCCCGGGTATGGATTTGCAAAAGTTTCGCGAAGAGAAGCTGTCAGATTTTCTGAACTTGTCGAACGTTTTTTGAATGAAATAAAAGTTGATGTAGCTGTATTAATTGTTGATATCAGGAGAGGATTGCGTGATTACGATGTATTCTTCCTTGAAAGCTGGCAAGATTTTTCATACGATTGTATTGTACTGCTCAATAAGGTTGATAAGTTGTCTAAATCTCAAAAAGGTAATGCTGTTAAAAAATTGGCGGGAGATATTAAAAGTATAACGGATGTTTCAGTATTTCCTATAAGTGCTCAAACAGGAGAAGGAATTGATAAGGTTTTGCTCTATCTAAAAGAGAGGGTGAGTTTTGAGGTATGACTGATGAACTAAGAACCAAAATAAAGAATATTT
This sequence comes from bacterium, assembly GCA_027062325.1. Taxonomy (GTDB): domain Bacteria; phylum JAMOTN01; class JAMOTN01; order JAMOTN01; family JAMOTN01; genus JAMOTN01. Next base: position 19,966 of record JAMOTN010000079.1, on the reverse strand, counting down.
TAAAGCGTGGTGGAGTTGAGCATAAAAAGGCGGCTATAAATTACCTTTTGAAGATTGGAGATGCTGATGCTATTGAGTTTCTAAGGGAGTTTGCAAAGGATTCAAATGCTGAGATAAAGTACTTGGCAAGAAAAGCCATAGATTTGCTTGAAAAAAGAAGTAAAGTTAGAGTGCCCGATGCCTTGGATCCAGATAAGTTAAGGGCGATGTTATCGGCTTACGATTATAGAGAGAGATTGCAAGCTGTTCAGTATATACGTGATAAAAAACTTGTAGAACTTGTGCCAGAGTTGGAAGAGTTGATAAAGAATGAACGACATGAGTTTGTTTTATCGGCAGTTGTAAAGGCTTTAGGAGAGCTTGCTGGTCGCCGTGTATGTGAGAAACTTGTGGCGTTTTTGGATCATTCGGATGAAAGAGTTAGAGCTAATGCTGTTGAGGCACTAGAAATAGCAGGATGTACTGAGGCTGTTCCGCACATAATGGTAAAAATTTCTGATCCAGAGCACAGAGTGAGAGTTGCTGCTATAAAAGCAATATTAACTTTGGCTAAGGCTTCTCTTATAAGTGAAATTTCCGAAATGATAAAGTCACCTCAGGTTTCAAATCGCGACAGTGTTGCATACTTGCTTGGGGAAATTGTTGATAAGGTGGATAAGCGGCATATTCCGAGAATAAAAGAATTTGTTGTGGAGTTGTTGTATGATCCAGTTAGTGATATACGTAAGAAGGCTTTAGAGGTTGCTAAAAAGTACTTTGCTAATGAACTAGCAGAGCATATTGAGTATATAGAGAAGGTTCAAGAGAGAGAAAGGGTTGTTCATGAAATTTTGAATGAATTTTTAGGTGCTAAAATGGAAGATATAGCCCAAAGGGCTTTGAAAGAAGGTTTAATTCTTGATAAAATATCCTCCCCGGAGGTAAAAGATCGCTCAAAGGTTATAGCTGATATTTTGGCTCTTCAGGATGATGATTTGAAGCTTTATTTGCTTGCTACAATGCTTTCTGATCCTGAGCCTGATGTTGTTGTGTTAGTTGTCAGTGCAATGAAGTATGATAGGGGTAGATTAAGGGATTTTATAGATGCGGTTGAAAGTCAGGTTGATTTAGGAATTCCTGAGAGTATGCTATTTACCATGCAGCTTGAGGAGAGGTTGCGTGCTGAAGCAGATAGAATATGGCAAGAACAATTTGAGGCTAAGAAGAGCGAGGAAATGTGAGGTGGGCTTTATGCGCTTGGAGGAATGGATGGAGTTTTCTGAGGAAGTTTTGGCGGCTAAGGAAAAAGGTTTACCAATTGTTGCGATAGAGAGCGTTGTTCTTTCGTTTGGGCTTCCTAAGCCTGATAATTTGCGGGTGCACAGAGCCATTGAAAATGAGATTAGAAAGCGTGGGGTAGTGCCTGCCACTATTGCAATAATTGATGGGAAATTGAAAATCGGCTTGAGTGAAACTGAATTAGAGAGATTGGCAGAGAGTAAAGGAGTTGAGAAGGCTAGTAAAAGAGATCTTGCATGGATGATTGTTAAGAAAAGAACAGGTGCGTTGACTGTTGCGGCTACAATGGTTGCTGCTCATCTTGCCAGGATAAAAATCATGGTTACCGGTGGAATAGGTGGTGTGGCACGAAAAGCTGAGGAAAATTTTGATATCTCAACAGATTTAACTGAGCTTTCTAGAACTCCTGTGGCAGTTGTTTCAAGTGGTGTCAAAAGTATAATGGATCTAAGAAAAACAGTGGAGTTTCTTGAAACAATGGGAGTCCCCGTTATTGGGTATAAGACCGATAGATTTCCAGCATTTTACTTTAAGACCACAGATTATCCAGTTGTTAAGTTTGATTCTGCTGAAGAGGTAGCTTCGTTGTTGAAATTCAAATTTAAGGCGCGTATTCCGGGTGGCGTATTGGTAGTTAATCCTGTTAGTAAAGGTTTAGAAGATGTGATGCCTCAAGAAAAAGCTGAGAAGCTGATAGAGAAGGCAATAATTGAGGCGGAGATGAAAGGAGTTAAGGGTGGTGCTGTTACTCCATTTGTACTTTCAAGATTGGTTGAGATGACTGATAGGGAGGTGCTCAAGGTTAATGAAAGATTACTTCTTGAAAATGCGGTTTTGGCTGCTAATATTGCTAGTGCTTATTACCTGTAGCGTGTATGGAAGAGCTAAATATGGCAGATCTAAAGGAGCGATATTCTTAAAATATAAGCCTTTTGGATTTATGTACTACAGATATGCTGTCAAGTTAATGGTGGAAAATTCTGTCTCTTTTTACGTGACGGGAAAGATGAAGGTTGCAACTTTGACTGATGATGAACCACTTCTCATTGCTGTTAACTATGAACCTGCTACTCTTATAGGAAAAAGAGAAGATGTGGCAGGATTTGAATTTATGATTCCCATCGTGGATCCTCAAATCCAAGTTTTTCTGATGAGTGAAACAGGGAAGGTATTGGAGGTATTCCAAGGTGATGAGGTTTTGAAGAGAACAGGTGGTTTAGGTGGTATATTTTTAAAATTGCCGTTTTTTCCAGTAAAAAGGGGTAGCACTTGGGATGAGATGGTTTCTTCTCCTTATGGAACTGTGAAGTTGCATTACAAGTGGTATGCGACTTATAGGAGAAGAATTGCTAGAATAAGAGTTAAGGTTGTAACGGATCAGGTTGTAACATTGGGGGATGTGTGGTTTGATTTTAAAAAAGGGTGTGTAGTTCAGGCAAGTTATATTACACGTTTAACAGCGGCGATGAGAGAAAAGTTGGGTGGGCAGAATTTCTGGATCACTTCTAGTTATACATCTTTATAAAGAGTGGTTTTAAGTGGAATGCTTTTTGAGAATTTTCCATATTTTTAGGGGGAGATTTTATGATAGCAACATGGTGGTTAATTTTTATCTCTGCAGCCGTTCTGACAGTGATTTGCGGCAAGTTGTTAAGCGATGTTGGAGAGAAATTGGCCATAAAGCTTGAATTATCTAGTGGATTTGTAGGATTTTTATTCCTAGCTGCAGCTACGAGCCTTCCAGAGCTTTCTTCTGCTATTGGAGCTGTAGCAGTTGTAAAGCAACCTGATATTGCAGTTTCTGATATGCTTGGTAGCAATGTATTCAATCTATTTTCCATAGCTATAGTGGATTTAGCGACAAGTGTGCCGTATACAGCTGCTTTTGAAAATCATAGGTTTGCAAATTCTATGCTTGGATTTGCCAGCTTGATGACAGCAATTGTGTTGGTAGCGGTTGCAGTGTCTTCTAGGTTGCCTTTGACATTTGGAACGATATCGTTTTACGCGTTTCTTTTGTTCGTAGTTTACCTATTGGCACTTAGGAATGCTCATCAAGAGGAGGAGTACGAGGAAGAGGTTGAAGAGAGTTTAACTAAGATAATAGTGGAGTTTGTTGTATTAGCAGCTATCATATTTGTGTGTGGAATAGCACTTGCTAAATACGGAGATAAAATAGCAGATCACTATGGTTGGGGCAAGAGTTTCATAGGTGGTTTGTTTATAGCTATTGTTACTTCACTTCCTGAGGTTTCTGTATCTGTTCCTGCAGCTATAAGGGGAAATCTTGATATGGCGGTTGGTAATTTAATAGGAAGCAATATATTTAATCTTGCTATAATAGGGGTCGTTGATATATTTTGGAAAGGAAGTATATTCTCAGCGTTGAGTTTGAAACCGACATTAATTTTGGCGGCAGCTGGAATTTTCAATGCTTCCATAGTGATTTTGATGTTGGAGGAGGCGCTGCCGCGTACTAAAAGGTTTGAGTGGGGAAGTTTGGTTCTCCTCATAGGTTACTTGCTTTCCTCTTACCTTATATACATTGTTAAGTAAGTTGAATAGTGCTACATTTTTACAATTCCGGCTAAGGGGTGGAAGTTATGGAGTACATTGAGTTGTGGAAGATGAAGGATAAGGAGAGAAGACAAGTTGCTGAGGATGTTGGACTGCCTAAGAAGAGCCCACCAGATGAGATATACAGAAAGATAATGGAAGCAAAAGGTGAGATGGCAGAGATTGGTTTGTTGGATGTTGCAGCGGATAGTCAGGGGCATTCATATTTGAGGATTAGGGAATTTCAGGTTTCAAATGATGATGTTTTCGTTCCAAATATGTTTATAAAAAAGTATGGTTTGAGGCCCGGCGACAGGTTGCTTGCGCGTGTGAGAGAAAAACGACCAACGGATAAGTATAGGGGAATGCTTGAAGTTATAGCTGTGGATGGAATTCCTGTTTCTGAGTTGCCAAAGTATCGCAGAAACTTTGAGGATCTCACTCCCATATTTCCGGGTGAGAAGAAAAAGGGAGAAAGGAGTGGAAGGTTGTTTTTGGAGACTGAACCAGAAGAACTCGATACGAGGATAATTGACCTTGTTACTCCTATAGGAAAAGGACAAAGAGGATTAATAGTTGCCCCTCCTAAAGCTGGGAAGACAACTTTGCTCAAAAAGATTGCAAATGGTATCATAAAAAACTATCCGGATGTAGAAGTTTTTGTCTTGCTGATAGATGAGCGTCCTGAGGAGGTAACAGATTTTGAGAGGTCAACTTCGGCAACTGTTGTGGCGTCAACTTTTGATAAGCCTGTTACCAGCCACATTAGAATAGCAGAGCTTCTTTTAGAGAGGGCAAAACGCCTTGTGGAGTATGGAAAAGATGTTTTGATATTGTTGGACAGTTTAACAAGACTTGCGCGTGCTTACAACTTATCTTCACCAGCTACGGGACAGACATTGACAGGTGGTATAAACCCTTTGGCGCTTTACAAACCTAAGAAGTTTTTTGGTGCTGCTCGTAATATAGAGGAAGGTGGAAGCTTAACGATTCTTGCTACTGCTCTAATAGAAACTGGAAGTAAACAAGATGACATAATATTTGAGGAGTTTAAAGGAACTGGTAATATGGAGCTTGTCTTGGATAGGGGAATATTTGAGAAGAGAATATTCCCGGCCGTGAACATTAAAAAGTCGAGTACGCGTCGTGAGGAGTTGCTGATGGATGAGAATGAGCTGAAAGTGGTTTGGTATATAAGAAGAGTTTTAGATACACTGCCGCCTTACGAAGCAATTCAACAGTTTAGAAAGAAATTGAGTCAATATAAGTCTAATGTTGAATTTTTGGCAGATGTTTGGAAAAAGATAAGAGAGCAGAATGTTGAGGTTGATGAGTTGGAGGTGTAGGGGTAGAGAGAATAAGTAAGTTTTGGGGTATTGAATTGTAGATCCGATAAGTTAATATCTACTTTAGTGATTGTATATGGTTGGTGAAAAGTATGGTTTCACTAAGTTTGTTGCTTTATTTGTTTTTAGGAGTTTACATGGAGACGAGCTTTGAAATTAATTTAGATCCTGTTGATATGTCTTATTTTGTTATGAGACCTTTGGAGATAGCAGAGATTAAATTACCGACTGTTGGAATTGTTAGTTCTCGCTACGGTATGCGTATGCATCCTATTACTCATCGCAAGGAGATGCATAGAGGAATTGATCTAGTGAACGAGAGGTTTTCGCCGCTTTTTGCTGTCTGTAATGGAATTGTGGAAAAGGTTGGAGAAGATAGATACATGGGGAAATACGTGATTCTCTCTACTGTGTGGGGGGAGGTTTACTACGCTCACTGCAGTAAAGTCTTGGTAAAAGAAGGAACATTTGTTAGTGCAGGTGATATTATAGCTTTGATGGGAAATACTGGAAGGAGTACTGGAGTTCATCTTCACTTTGGAGTTAAGGAGGGAGAAAATTGGCTAGAGCCGGAATTATTATTGTCCTTATCTTACATCTCTTATGCTTGGCGGATATTAGAGGTAAAAGGGCTTATTTGGCTGCGTTGAAGAATTTTAGGGAAGGCAATTACAGGTTAGCTCTTGAAAAAGTTGATTTTGCTATAAAAGTTGATGGCCAGAAGGATGCCTATAACAAATTAAAATTTCGAATTTACCTTGCGCTTGGAGAATATGAGAAGGCTTATGAAATGTATGCCGATGGAAGAGTGAAAAGTGGCAAATTGTTGGGAGTGCTGCTTACCCGTCTAAAAGCTTTTCAAGATGCAAGAAGATACGTTGATGATTGGTATGTGGACAGAGTTCAGTTTGTTGGTGAAGTTGTGGAAGTTGAAAAGACTATTAGGGGAGATACACGGGTGGTTGTAAAAAGAATTGGAGATTTTGCAATAGAGCCTGCTGAATATTTTGCTTATAGAAAAGAGAAGGTACTGAATATACAGCGGGTGAAAATAGTTGGTAGAGTTAGAATATTGTGGAATGACGGCCCTGTTTGGGTTGGAAGGGCTGAAGGAGATGTTCGTGTGGGTGATTTTTTAGGTAAGTGATTTCTGTGTAGAATAGGGTTGAGTGGTTTATCGGGTGGTTTGAAAAGGTTGTGATTTGATAAAATCAAATTTTGATATGAGTTTTTATTTGGAGGCTTTGTTGCATGGGAAATAAAACCAGTCCAGTTTACAGAGTGGTGGCTAGGAATAAAAAGGCTTACCATGATTATGAAATGCTAGAAAAGTATGAGGCTGGACTATCTTTGTTGGGAAGTGAAGTTAAGTCGTTACGTGAAGGGAAATGTTCGATAAAGGAGGCTTATGTCCGTATAAAAAATTCTGAAGCTTGGATAATTAAAATGCATATTCCACCTTATCAAAAGCAGCCTTATCGATATGATCCTGAAAGACCTAGGAAGCTTTTACTTCATAAGAGAGAGATAAAGCGTTTAATGGGTTTGACATCCCAAAAGGGAATAGTAGTGATTCCTTTGGAAGTTTACTTTACGCGTTCTGGATGGGCAAAGGTTATGATAGCTGCGGCACGGCGTAAGAAGAAGTACGAGAAAAGGGAAGATAAGATGAAAAAGGATGTTGAAAGGCGTTTGAGAAAGGAGATAAAAACTTTGGTCAGGGTGTGAATTTATGGGGAATTCGCTGAGAATAGTTAGGGTGTTGCAAGGTGTGTTATTAGTGTTGTTTATTAATATGTCTTATGCTCAAAATTTTAATTACTTTGAACTTACAGAGCTTGAAAATTATGGCTTCAATTATGAGTGGATGAGTGAAGAATCATTTATTTTGAAGTGGGGAAGTGATGAGTTGTATATCAAATTAGGGTCAAATGTTGCAGTGTTTAATGGAGAGGTTGTTGAATTACCTGCTATTGTTAAGAGAGAAAAAGATGCTGTTATTGTTCCCAAGGTAATTGTTTACCGCTATTTTAAAAAGGCATTTTCAAATTCTACTGTGAATGAAACTGAGGGAGTAAAACGCCAGGATTTTCCTGCAGCTCCTACTTATGAAATTGTTGAAACTGATTCTTCGACGTTAGAGATAAAAGTTTCTGGACTTGATATGGTTACTACTAAAGAGTTGATTCTAGAAGAAAAAAATGTTGCTTTTGTAGTAGTGGATAATGGAATATTTCTGTGGGTAAAGGAGTTGGCAAAAAAAACGGGAGTTAAATACTGTTTTAAGGGTGATGTTAGAAAAGCGGTTGAGTTTTATACAAAAGTTGGAGTTAGCAAGGTTTTTGTGTTCAGACAAGGAGAGTGTGGTATATACTTTGACGAAGTTGTTGATAGAAATGGAGTGCCATTGTATGGAGCATCTTTGGCTGATTACAATTTAGTTTATGTTTTTGTAGATCCGTCTGATGAGTGTGCAATCGATTTGAAGGAGGGGATAGAAAAAATTGTTCAAGAGGTTAAGTGAGTTCCTTATTTTGCTTCTATTTGCAGTGTTTACTACGGGGCTTTGGTTGTACACTGTTAAACCAGAAGTTTTTGAAAAAATTGCTTCTCAAGTGGGGTATAAATTCCAAAAAGATGTGGAATTCTTTTCTGAAAAAGAAGTTTTGACTGGTAAAATTGTTAAACAAAAGAATGTTGAAATGATTGGCAAAGATGGAAAACCGCAAAAGATTGATATTTTCTTTACCAGTGAGGATTTTTTAAAGGTGTTTTGGAATAAAGCATTTGAGGTGGCTCAATTTTCCGTGAAGTGCCGTGCTGCTTACAAGGTTGGTGGAATTATTGTGATAGATGTTGTTCCGAGTGATGAGATGAAGCCTCGGGATTTGGTTAGGTTTTATCATACAGTTATTTCTGATGCCAAAATGAATTTTAATGATGTAGTTGGTTTGAAGGTGGTTTTGAAGGGAACAAGTTTTGAAGATTGGGATGGTTTTTTAGATATAGGTAGGGTGTGGAAGGTCAAGTAGGTTATTTGTGGAATCTGGGGAGTTGGTTGGAGGATGATAAAGATGGTTGCAAAGTTACTTGGGTATTTGATAGGAGTTCTCAGAGTTCTAATGGATATAGCGGAGGTTTTGCATAAAAAGATAACAAAAGTTGAACAGGTGAGGTATTCTGATTGGGCAGAAAAGGAGTTAAAAGATAAAAGATTGGAGATTGTTGTGAAAGAGGTGAATAAAGAGAGGGTTTGGTTGCAGAGGACGGTTTTAGTTGCCAGCCTTATTGAAGCAAGATTTAGTTTTATCCGTTTGATAACAGCTATGGTGTTTTTAGGGTTGGCTTCAATATGGCGTATAATGGCTTCATATGAGATAGCAGAGAAGAAGCTGAAGGATGTTTGTAAAACTGGAGTTTATTTGCTTGTTCGCCATCCCTTGTATGTGGGAAGTATTTTGTCAACATATTCTTTGGTGATAGCTTTTGGGGGGCCAATGACTATTATCGTGTTTTTAGTTCATCTTTTCTCTTATGTGAAGAGTATAGTTGTTGAAGAAATAGCTTTGATAAGAAGATTTAATCAAAAGTATGTGGAGTTTAGAAAAACTGTTAGGAGGGCAATTTTCCCAGATAAATTCATCCCTAATTTTAGTTTGAGAAGTTTAAAGGAAGGTTTTTTCAGAAATAAAGAATGGTTTAACTTTGTAGTAGCACTTTTTAGTGTTGGCTTGGTTCTATTAAGCTTGCGCTTGAGGGGGAAGATTTAAGCTGTTTCAAGGGGATGGTAAGTTTTTATGGAGTTAAGGGGGAAATTACTCCTTTTTGTATGGTTTGCTGCAATGATTGGGGTTTTGATTTACACAGGAAAGGTGCAGATATTCGAGCATAAATTTTGGGTTGAGAGGGCTAAAGAGGAGCGAATAAGGGGGAGTAGCTACAGCATTCCCCGTGGAAAAATATTTGATAGGAATGGTTTAATTTTAGCTTATAGCGCTGAAAGGTTTTCTGTTTTTGCAGATCCGGTTTTAGTTAAGAAACCTGAGTATGTAGCATTGAGGCTATCTCAAATGTTTAAGTTAGATGAGAAGAAGTTATTGAAAAAGTTGACTGATAAAAATAGGCGCTTTGTATGGATAAAGAGAGCTATTACTAAGGAAGAAAAGGATAAGCTGAAAGCTTTGAAATTGAAGGGGATCTTTTTCAAAAAAGAATACAAAAGAATATATCCCTTTGGAACAGTTGGAAGACAAATCATAGGAAGCGTCGGAGTTGACAACATCGGATTTCTTGATAACCGTGGTTTGTTCGGGCTTGAGAAAAAATGGAACAAATATCTAGAAGGAGTAGTCAATTTCAAAGGGAGAGAAACAGGACTAGCATGTGATGTTTACACAACTTTAGACATAAAGGTTCAGCAAGTTGCTGAAGAAGTTTTGAAGAGGGCTTATGAAAAGTGGCGTCAAAAGGCTGCTTATGTTGTTGTATTGAATCCAAGTTTTGAGGTTGTTGCTGCTGCTTCATGGCCGATGCCTGAGAATGAAAAAGAGTGTTTTCTACCTAAAAAGATGCGTGCCGGGTGTTTTTTCAACGTATTTGAACCGGGATCTGTTGTTAAGCCTTTGATATTCAAATGGGCGTTAGAAAAGGGAGTTGTTAGAAAAAGCGATAGGTTTTACTGTCCTGGTTATATATATGTTGTCCCGGGGAAATACAAAATTTCGTGTTATAGTACGCACAACTGGATAGATGCGGAGGATGTCATAACTTATTCATGTAATGTAGGTGCTATAAAAATTGCCTTGAAATTGGGGAAACAAGAACTTTACTCATTGTTTAGAAGACTTGGATTTGGGGAAAAAACTAGCTTGGATTTTGTGGGAGAGGAAGACGGAATACTTCGCGATATTAAAAAGTGGAATGTTGTCTCGGTTGCTTCTGTTGCAATTGGGCAAGAATTTGCGGTGACTGCTATTCAGATGATTAGAGCTTTGATGAGCTTATTTTCTAATGGTGAGATAGCTTCACCAAATATTACAAAGATGATAGTGGCAAGAGATGGAAAGGTTATTAAGGAGGAAAATAAGAAATACGAACGAGTTTTCACTCCAGATATGGGGATTGTGCATGATGCGATGGAGAGAGTGGTGGAGAGGGGAACAGGGAAAAGAGCTAGAATAAAGGGATTGACCATATATGGGAAAACAGGAACTGCCCAAAAAGCTGGGCCAAAAGGTTATGAAAAGGGAAAGTATGTTGTAAGTTTTTTTGGGTACGTTAAAGAGATGGGGCTTGGTTTTTATGTAGTTGTGGATGAACCGAGGGGAAAGGGAATCTCTGGTGGTAAGGTGGCGGCTGCAATGTTTGCTAATATTGTAAGGAGACTTTATGAGGATAAGGAGTACCGTGTTTTAAGTGTTAATGTTCCTAAAAAAGAGGAGGAAGAGGTGTTTTATAAGATTCCAGATTTTAAGGGAAAGACAATTTTTGACGTTGTAAAGCGCCTAACAGGAAGAGATACAAAATTGATAGTTCACGGTTCAGGAGTAAGGGTTGTAAAGCAGAAGCCTCAAGCTGGTAGTGAATTTGGTGCAACGCTGGAGGTGTGGGTAAAGTGAAGTTTTCTGAGTTGATCAGAGGGTTAGATGGTGAATTTGTTGGAGAAGATTGTGAAGTTTGTGATATAGCAAACGATTCGCGTGAGGTTACAGAGGGGAGTTGTTTTGTGGCGGTTAAAGGGCACAGACATGATGGCCATGATTATGTTTGGGAAGCGCGAAAGAAAGGAGCAGTTGCTTTTATAGTTGAGAGAAAAGTTGAGGTTGATGCTCCTCAGTTTGTTGTGAATAACACTTATCGCATACAAGGAGTATTGGCTAGTAGAATCTACAATTATCCCTCTGATAAATTAGGAGTTTTTGGGATTACTGGAACTTGTGGTAAGACTACTACAACCTATTTTATGGAGGCAGCTTTGAAAGAGTTGGGATTGAAGCCCGGAGTTATAGGAACAGTGGAGTATAGATTGGGAAACATTAAAAAGAGTTCCTCTAATACTACGCCTGATGGAGTTAGACTGCAGAGACTTTTTAAATGGTTTGTTGATGAAGGTGCTAATGCAGTGGCAATGGAGGTGTCCAGTCATTCTTTGAAACTTGAGCGAGTTGTGGGAACACGTTTTGATGCAGTTGGGTTCACAAATTTATCTCCGGAGCATCAGGAATTTCACGTTAGTATGGAAGATTACTATCAGGCTAAGAGACTTTTGTTTACAGATTGGCGACTTTTCAAGGAGAAAACTGTTGGAGTTATTAATCTTGATGATAATTGGGGAATGAGATTGCGGCGTGAAAGTGCACTTCCTGTGATTGGGGTTGGTAGAAGAGATGGTAAGAGAATAAAGGATATTGAATTTGAGATTATTGAAACTGGACTTGGGGGAAGTAGATTTAAATTGATTTTTTCAGATAGAGTTTCTAGTATGTTGGGAGTGCAATTGAAAGATTTTGAGGTGAGTATAGCTTTGCCAGGGCTTTTTAACGTGTATAACGCTTTGATGGCTTTTTCCATGGTTTTGTCAGCTTATCCTGAGAGGGTTGAGAAAATAGTTAAAGGGATAGAGAGTTTAAAAAGAGTACCGGGAAGGTTTGAGTTAATAGATGAGGGCCAAGATTTTGCTGTGGTTGTTGATTATGCTCATACTTCAGAGAGCTTGAAAAAGTTGCTTGAATTGGCGCGTGAGCTGACAGAAGGGCGTGTCATAGTGGTATTTGGTTGTGGAGGGGACAGAGCCAGAGAAAAGCGTCCGATGATGGGAAAGTATGCTGCTGAACTTGCAGACTATGTTGTTGTTACCTCTGATAATCCTAGAAGTGAGGATCCTCTTAGGATAATTGATGACATACTAGTTGGTATAAAGGGAAAAACGGATAATTACGTTGTTATACCGGATAGGAGAGAAGCAATATTCAAAGCTATAAAAATGGCAAAAAATAGGGATACTGTTGTTATAGCTGGAAAAGGTCATGAGACTTATCAAATAATTGGAGATAAAGTTATAGATTTTGATGATAGAGAAATTGCGCGTCAGGCTTTAATGGAATTGGGATATAAGGAGATGAAACACTAAGTGGCTGGGGTTGTTTTAAGTAAGGAGATAGCCGAAGTTTTGGGAGGGAAGTTATTTGGGAAAAACAAAGCAGCTTTAGGAATAGAGATTGATTCACGGCGCGATGTTAAAAATCGGGCTTTTTGGGCTTTAAAAGGAAAAAGAGATGGTGCTGATTTTTGGGAAGAGGCAAAGAATAAAGGGGCGGCTTTTTGGGTAGCTACTAGGAGACTTAGTGGGAGTGGTGTTTTAGTTGATGATACTTTGGAGGCGTTGAAAAGAATTGCTTATTACTTACGCAAAAGGATGGGCGTTGTTATTGGCGTTACTGGAAGTTATGGAAAAACTACATTTAAGGAGTTGGCTCATTGGATTTTGAAAGATTGGGGATTTTCGGCTAGTAGGGGCAACTTCAACAACTTCATCGGTCTTCCTATGGAGATGATCAATTCACGTTCGGTTGATGCTGTGTTTGAGGTTGGGATAAATTCCCTAGGAGAGATGGATGAATTGGAGTGGATACTACAGCCCAATATAGGTGTATTAACTGCTATAGGAAGTGCTCATTCTGGAAATTTTGGCTCTAAAGATGAAATTTTTGGAGAGAAGGTAAAATTATTCAAACGTAGTGAGATACTACTTGCACCCAGTTATTTGGAAGGTTATTTTAAAGGTTTAGAACGTGCTAGTTTGAGAAGAGTTTTGTTTGTTGAGCCGATTGAAAGAAAAAAGGTTGACCTTAGTGGTGCTGTGTATGAAGCTAAGAATTTTCTAATTAGAGATTGGAAAAGTATGAAAGAATACAAGGTAGATGTTGGTGATATAAAAGTTTCGTCATTAGTTGATCTTTCAATTAGCTTAGCTTTGTTGATGGGAATTTTACATGTTTTAGGAGTGCCATTTTCGGAGCTTGAAAAGTTAGTTAATTTTGAAAGTTCTGCTAGGGCTAGAATGGAAGTATTGAAAAGGGAAATTGCTGAGAAAGAGGTTGAGATAGTGCTAGATTGTTACAATGCCTCTATTGAAACGTTGCTTTCTGGTATTAGAACTTTGGAGAAGATTGCTTTCAATAACCAAATGGATGTTGTGGCTTGTTTAGGAAGAATAGAGGAGATAGCTTCTTCGGAGAAAAAGGTGTTGATTGATAGTATAAGACTACTTGTTTGTAAAAGCTTTGTTAAATTTGTTTTTATTTTGCTTGGAAACTTTTATGATGATTTGGTTGAGGTGTTGAGTAATTTTTCAAATGTTGAGGTTGTGAAATTGGGGATAGATTACTTGGACGATGAGAATTCCGATGTTGTTTATAGGGAGTTAAAACGCTGGATTTCAAAGTTGGAAAAGCCCATAGTATATTTAAAGGCTTCAAGGGCTGTTAGACTTGAAAAGGCACTTGGTCTGCGGATTTAGCGTGGGTAAGTTTAACTTATGGAGGGATAGAGTTGATTTATTATCTGTTGAAGAGTTTTTCTCTGTCTGCGATTTCGCTTAGAACACTTTTTTCCCTTATAACAACGTTTTTGATAGTGGTGGTACTTTTGCCGGCAATGATAAGGGGGTTTTTGAAAGAGAAAGTTGGGCAGCCTAAAAGAGAACATACTCCCCAGACACACGATGCAAAACGCGGAAAGCCTACTATGGGTGGCGTTGTTATGGTTGTAGCTATTTTATTTTCAGCACTTGCTTGGTGCGGTTTGAATGTAGCGGTTGTTTGGGTATTGTTTGTTATGCTTGCTATGGCCATAGTTGGATTTTTAGATGATTTAAAAAAGGTTGCTACTGGGAAAAGTGATGGAGTTAGTGCTTATACTAAATTAGGAGCTCAATTTGTAGTGGGGTTACTTCTTGGAATTTGGTTGTTTGTGGATGGCAAGTCTTACGTGTTTATTCCAGGGATTAATACTGCTGTTGAGTTGGGAAAACTTTATCCTATATTTGCAGCTTTTGTGGTAACTGCAACTTCCAATGCTGTGAATTTAACGGATGGATTAGATGGCTTGGCGGCTGGAACCATTTTAATTGCTATATTAGCCTATGTTCCAGTGATATATGTAGCAGGAAATAAAATTTTTTCCTCACACATTGGTATTCCATTTATAAGTTATGCAGGAGAACTTGCCCCCCTTGCAGCTTCAGTTGTGGGGGCGTGTTTGGGTTTTTTGTGGTACAATTGTCCGCCAGCAGAGATATTTATGGGAGATGTTGGTTCATTGTCGGTAGGGGCGGCTTTGGGGGCTCTTGCTCTTGTGGTGAAACAGGAGTTGCTTTTACCGATTGTGGGAATAATATTTGTTGTGGAAGCTTTGAGCGTGATAATTCAGGTTACTTCATATCGCTTTTTTGGTAGAAAAGTTTTTAGAATGAGTCCGATTCACCATCACTTTGAGTTGCTTGGGTGGGCAGAAACAAAAATAGTGTTGAGATTCTGGATTGTTGCAATAATTGCTTCGCTTCTTGGATTGGCGGTACTTGGAATAGGAGTTATATTCAATCGTTAATTGGGCAAGATTTTTATGGAAGTAAAAGGCAGGGATGCTTAGTGCAAGTTGGAGAATATTTTGAAGTACTGCAAAGAGTGAGAGAGAGAATAGGAAATTTGACTGCTGAAGAGTTGAAGTGTGCAGATGTGTTTGGAATTTATGGAAAGGGAAAGACTGCGAGAGCAGTAAAGGAGTTTTTGGATAAGAAAGGAATAAGGAGTTTTATGTTTGATGATTCGGATTGGGGAAAAAAAGGTCTAGAAGAAATTCTTGCTAACTTGAAGCATGTGGAGTGGTTGGTTGTATCCCCGGGGGTACCGCCAATTAAAGTGCTTGAGTTATTTAAGAAAAAAAGTTTGAAAACTGTAATGGATGGGGTCAAGGTTTTAGGAGATATAGATTTAGTATGGGGATTTAAAAAAGGTTATTATGCGGCTGCTGTTACTGGAAGCAAGGGAAAAACGACTGTTACCACTATGATTGCACATATTTTAGGTAAGGTAGCTGTTGGAAATGTTGGAATACCCCCTGCTAGAGTTTGTTCTGAAGTTGACAGAAACCTCGAAGATTTGGTTTTAGAGGTTAGTAGTTTTCAGCTTGAGTACAATACCAATTTTAAAGTTAAGGTTGGATGTATATTGAATTTGTGGGAGGACCACCTAGACAGATATGGGAACTTGGATACTTATTGGAGGATAAAGTCCGAGCTAGTATTACATTCTGATGTTATTGTCATAGGAGAAAAAGATTTAGAAAAGTTGTTGAAGTTTTTTGATGTAGATGAGAATAAACTTGTGGTAGTGGGAAGAGATTATATTCGACAAGAACGTAAGTTTTACAGGAGAGGTAATTTATTGGGAGAGTTTGATAACGAGAAAATTTTTGGCTTTAGGTTAGACAATGTGTTGTATGCCTGGGCTGTGGTTGATCAGTTTGGTATGAGTTGGAATGAGTTTTGTAAGCAGCTACGTAGTTATGAATTTTTACCTCATAGGCTTGAGTTTGTGGTGGAATGTAATGGTATTGTTTGGGTAAATGATTCAAAATCTACTTCGACTGATTCTACAGTTGCAGCTTTTTACTCATATTATCCCAAAAAGAATGTAATACTGATATGGGGAGGATACGATAAGAAATTGGATTGGACACCTGTTGAAAAGTTGCCAGCAAAGGTAAGCATAGTTACTGGAGATTTAGCAAAGGTTGATGTAGAAGCTGATTATAGATTTGTGAAACTTGAGGATGCCATAAGAAAGGCAAATGAGCTTGCTGAGCCGGGGGATGTTGTGTTGTTTTCGCCAGCAACCTCCAGCTACGATAGATTTAAATCTTATGAGGAGAGAGGTGAATTTTTTAAAAGGTTTGTTAAGATAGAAGTATGCGAACAAGGTACTTGAGATACGTTATATATGTTATACTTGCTTCGATTATTGCTTATGGGTTAGTAGTGTTATACAGTGCCAGCTACTCAGCTGGTATTAAAAAATTTGGTGATTCATCGTTTTTTTTGAGGCGGCAGCTAATATGGATATTGATAGGAACTGCCGCTATGCTTGTGGTATCACGTATAAATCCTCAGTTTTGGCAAAGGACTGCTCCAAGGTTAGTGTTTTTCTCAATATTTCTCTTGTTTATTTTGTTTATATCTCCAAAGTTTTCTCTCACTATAAAAGGAGCTAGGAGATGGCTAAAGCTTGGTAGTTATGTTTTCCAACCTTCTGAATTTGCTAAGTTTGCGGTTGTTATATATACAGCTTACTGGTTTGCTAAATACGGTGTTCCCAAAAAGATTCGTGAAATGTTATCTCTACTTCTTGTGGTTGGTTTAAATGCCTTCTTCATAATGCTTCAGCCTGATTTTGGAACAGGTATGGTTTTGGTTACGGTTTTCTTTGCTTTGATGTGGATAGTTAAAGTGCCTTTTAAGAATATCCTATCCATGTTTTTAGTATTGCTCGTGTTCTCCTATATATACGTCACGTCTTCTACTTATCGTTTAAACCGTATAAAGGCTTGGTTGAATCCTTGGGAAGATAAGTTAGGAATTGGATATCATGTGATAAAGTTAAAAACTGCTATAGGGTATGGTGGGTTGATAGGAGTTGGGTTGGGGAGAGAAGCTGAGTTTGTAGGGGTTTTGCCGGAGCAGCACTCCGATTCGATTTTTGCTGTATTGGCTTGTGAGCTTGGATACGTTGGCGTTGTTATTTTATTTGTTTTCTACTTTCTTTTGATTTTATCTCTTTACAGGTTATTGATGGCGAGTTTAGAAAAGAAAAAAGGAGCGGTATTTGAATATGTGGCAGGGCTGGGTATGATATTTATAATTGCAGTTCACATATTTTTTAACATTGCGGTAAACGTTGGAGTGTTACCTCTTACGGGTTTACCACTGCCATTTTTGAGTTATGGTGGTAGTGCTACCTTGATGTTTTTCATCGAGATAGGTTTTATACTTGCCATATCGCGTTTTGCTGAGGTTTCTTCCAGAAAAAGGAGAAGAATAAGGTTATGAGAGTATTGCTGGCGGGCGGAATAACGGGTGGACATGCCTATCCCTTAGCTGGAGCTGCCTCTTTTTTAGGAGATAATACCGATTTTGAAGTATTTTGGTATGGGATACCCGGTAAAATAGAGGAAAAGCTGGCGTATGAGTTGGGATGCTTTTTTGTGCCAGCTTCCTTTTCGCGATTTGACAGGAGGTTCTGGTTTTCGCTCACTCGGGAGGTTGCGAAGCTAAAAAGATTGGATGTGGATGTAACTTTAATAGCAGGAGCTTATCTTTCTATTCCAGCCATATTTGCAGCTAAATCGGGGAGTTTGTGGGTTTACAATGCTGATCCATCTTTGGGACTAGCTAATAAGTTAGGGATGTGGTTGGGAGGAAGACTCATATCGCCATTTGGAAATTATCTTGGTGCAGATATTGCTTCTGACTTTTCAAGTTACTACTTCAAGAGGCGCTTTAAGCCTTATTTGAAGATTGAAAAATTTCTTCGAGAGGATGATAAGAAAGTTTTGATAGTTGGGGGAAGTCAGGGAGCTGAGGTTCTTTGTAGGTTGGCTGTGGATCTTAAAAAGTTTGCACCGCTTGTCAAGTTTAAAATTTTTCTCATAGCGGGGAAACACTTCGATAAGTTTGTTGAATTTGAAGATGAAGAGCTGCAGATAGCTGATTATATAGAGGGAGTTAGTCATTACTTTGGAAAATTTGATTGTGTTATATCTAGAGCTGGGGCTGGTACTGTGTTTCAGTTAATAGACTCAGCTCAGCCTGCAATTTTAGTACCACTTGCTACGTCGAGGATGGGCCACCAATTCAGGAATGCTGAAATGATGGGTGAGGGAGGAGTTATAATAAAAGAAGAGGAGATAAGCAAAATAAGTAGAGTTCTCGAAAGTTTAATGTATATCTTTTCCAATCGTGCTATAATGATGGAAAAATTGCAAGCGATAAGAAAAGAGCTTGGAGTAATTCCTGCCAAAGAGGGGTTGAACCGATGGCTAGCTATCATCTCATAGGAGTTGGGGGAATAGGTTTGAGTGCTGTTGCACTTTGGTTGAAAAAAGAAGGTGAAGAGGTTTCTGGCTGTGATGCTAGAAGGGGTTACACTTTCGATGTTATGGCAGAGGAGGGGATAAAATGTTTTGTAGGGCATGATCCTGCTCATCTTCATGGAGTTGAAGTGGTTGGAGTGAGCACGGCTATTAGTGCAGAGCATGAGGAGTTAAAGGCTGCTTATCAATTGGGATTAGAGGTGTTACCAAGGGCTGCTTTACTAGCGAGACTTGCTAATAGGTATTATCAAATAGCGGTGACAGGAACACATGGTAAGACTACAACAAGTGCGATGATTAGTTGGATTTTGTACCGAATGAGTTATCCTTTTGTTTCTGCCATCGGTGGTGTTGTTCGAGAGTGGGGGAGTAATTTTTATTGGAGTGGTAAAGAAGTAGCAGTAATTGAAGCAGATGAGAGTGATAGAACACTTACTTATTATCGACCTTCTATTGCAGTGATAACAAATGTTGAATTGGATCATCCAGACTTTTACTCAAGTAAGGAAGAAGTTTTGTCTGAAATAAGAAACTTTGCGGAGAAGTCAAAGCGAGTTGTTACAACAGTTGATCTTGGAATGAAGGGGATGCTTTTGAAGGGGAGAGATTGGGATGTTGTGGGAAATAGGTTGGAGTATTTGGGGAAGAGTTACGAATTAAATTTGAAAGTACCGGGAAGGCATAACCTTTTAAATGCTGCATTAGCTATTATAGCTGTTTCTGAAGTTATTCCTATTGCTGAAGCAGTGGAAGCTATAAGCAGTTTTCAAGGAGTTGCACGAAGGCTTGAAGTCATAGGTAGGTTCAATGAGATGTTGATTTACGATGATTATGCCCATCATCCAACTGAGGTTGAAGCGGTTATAAAGACTTTAAAAGAGAAGCACTCAAGAGTGGCAGTTGTTTTCCAGCCACATCGCTACAGTCGTTTAGAAAAATTTATAGATCAGTTTGCCCAGGCTTTAAAAATGGCGGATGAAGTGGCAGTTTTGCCCGTTTACTCAGCAGGAGAGAAAAAAGGGAGCATAACCTCAGAAGATTTGGCGAATCAGCTGGGGAGAAAGGTAATTGATAAGTACGAGGTGAAGGATTACTTGAATAAACTTCGGGGATTTGAAGCCGTGGCGTTTCTAGGGGCTGGAGATATAACTAAAATTGCGCACAAAATTGCTGGTTAAATGTTGATGATATGAAATAGGGGAGGTTAATTGAGGTTCAAATGTTTATTTTTTCTGACTTAAATGAAACTGTTCATAGGATTGAGTTTAAGAAAGTTAAAATATCTGAGTTGACTACTATTGCGACTGAAGGAGAAGTGTGGGCTGCTTTTCCACGAACTCTGGATTCTGCTTTAGAGGTTATTGCTCGTCAGGAGTGTTTGGTTTTAGGATATGGATCGAATGTTTTGTTGCCTCCCGGTTTAGAGCTTCCTGTTGTTTCGTTAAGGTACCTAAAAGGGGTAAAGTTTTTAGGAGATAGGGTTTTAGCTTTAGCAGGAACTAACTTATCGTACTTTATTAATGAGTTGGCACGAAGAGGTTACTCGGGTTTGGAAGGACTTATAGGTTTTCCATCGACCGTAGGAGGAGCTGCATGGGTTGGAGCAGGTAGAGGGAATGTAAATTTTGCGGAATTTGTGT
>JAMOTN010000078.1 GCA_027062325.1 bacterium | reverse complement strand
GGGGCAGCTTCATGAGATTTTAAGGCGTATAAGAGAGCTATCCATTCAAGCAGCTAATGACACAAACACTCTAGATGACAGAAAAGCTATTCAAGACGAAATTAATCAGTTGATAGATGAAGTTGATAAAATTGCCAATACTACTGAGTTTAATACAAAGAAACTTTTGGATGGTTCTCTTGGTGGAGCAAAACTTACGAGTACAAATGAGTTGATTAAGTTTATAGGAAAGAGCGATAATACTCAGGCTGGGCGTTACCACGTTGAGATAATGAGAGCGGCAGAAAAAGCATTTATAGGGGCTGACAGTTCAGTAAACATAAGTGTTGAGGCTAGCATAAAAATAAATGGTTACTTGATACATAAGGAAAGTGGAGAGAGTGCTCATGATTTGGCAGAGAAGATAAATGCGTTGGATGTTGGAGTTATTGCAAAGGCAAGTAACAACAGATTATATCTATATGGCGATGAGTATGGAGAGGATGCGAGAATAGTGATTTCTGCTACTGATAATGATAGTAAGGCTTTTGGTTTTGCTGTGTCGCAGGTGGGAGATACTTTATCAGCTTATGGGGCCGATGCACTGGTTAAACTCTCCTCGCTTACAAGTGCTGGGGTAAATGGAATATTTGAGGCTGATGGGAATTACTTAGTAGTAGACTCTCCAAATCAACCGTTTGATGGAATAAGACTTGAGTTAGATGCGACAACAAGTATTGTAAAATGGGTAAAAAGTGGAGCAACAGGTGTAAGCTTTGATCTTAAGAGTGTTGGTGTAGGAACGCAAGAAGGAAGTTATGGTTGGGCACTCTTGCATAGTGCTGGAAGGGCTTCAGTTGTTGGAATTGAAGTTACAAATACAGAAGGAGTAAAGCTAAGTCTTATTACCAATAAAGGCTCGGCTGTATTTGTACTTAGTGGAATGACAGCGCAGAGTGTGGCCCAATACGTAACGTCCATGTACGGTTCTCTTGGGATTGAGGCAAGTTACCATGCTAACAGTGTTGTTGTAAGAAGAACTGATTATGGATCTGCTCAGTATTTAAAACTTTATATGTCGGATACCAGTGGTTCTACAGCTAATGCAACAGATTACGGTTCAAATGCTGTGGTAAGTATATGGGATGAATCCGATCCTACAAATGCTCTTCAGGTAACAGCAGATGGTGTAATGGTCAGAGTAAACGCCGATGGTGTGCCGTTTGACGATTTGGTGTTCAGTATAAATAATGCGAATGCAACAGGACAAGATGGAAAGATAATAATTGATACCGAAAAGGGTGAGCTTTACGTAGGTAGTAAGTCACGCTTCCAGTTGCACGTTGGACCTAATCAGGATCAGGTGTTGGAGTTGTCGATAGGTGATATGAGGGCTAAAGCTCTTGGGATAGATGATTTGAATGTATTGTCCTCTGCTTCTGCTGAAGAAGTAATAGGAAAGCTTGATAAAGCTATAGCTACAGTGTCGGAAGAGAGAAGTAAGTTGGGTGCATTAATGAACCGATTGCAAAAGAGAATTGACTACTTAAGGAACGCTTATGAGAACTTACAAGCAGCAGAAAGCCGTATTAGAGATACAGACTTCGTTGAGGCAACTGCAGAGATGACTAAGGAACAAATCCTATCACAGGCGGGGACGGCAATTCTTGCCCAGGCTAATCAAAGGCCACAGATGGTTCTTCAGCTTCTTGGAGGAGGATAAACCTAAAAAGATATTCCTTGAAATAACAGGAGGTGAATTTGTGGGCGTCCTCAAAGGGCGCCCTTTTTTATTTTTTGAAAAATTTTTGCTTGGATTTTAAAATGATGTGTTTTATATTTAATTGTGTAAATGTGTGATGGTGTGCTGTAATGGCTAATTTAGTATATTTTCAGTATCAGGAGGGGATTGAAGTGCAGGTACGTGCTAATTGGGGTTCGCGCTTGGGATTTTTATTTGCAGCTATAGGTAGTGCTATAGGATTGGGAAATTTGTGGAAGTTTCCATATATGGCTTATCGAAATGGTGGAGGGGCTTTTTTGATTCCTTATATTTTTGCACTTTTAACAATAGGTGTTCCTCTTTTGATATTTGAGATGGCATTGGGACAAAAGACTGGGAAAGCTACCCCACTTGCTTTTGGCTCTGTATCTAAAAAGTGGGAGTGGCTCGGATGGTGGCCTGTTATTTTAACCTCATTCGGAGTTGGTTTTTATTATATGGTAGTTTTATCTTGGTGTTTGAATTATTTTCTTTACTCATTCAAACTAAGTTGGGGAGCTGAGACAGATTCTTTCTTCCACAAGGTGTTTTTAGGTTTGACTTCGGGTGCGTGGAATATAGGAGGAATAAAGTGGCCAATATTTATAGGAGCAGCATTTTTCTGGGTATTTGTATGGTTCATAGTTGTAAGAGGAATTAAAGATGGTATTGAAAAGGCAAACAAAGTATTGATGCCAGCTCTTTTCATAATGACAGTGTTGTTTGTTGTTTGGTCTGTTACTCTTCCCAACGCTTCTGCAGGGTTAAAACTTTACTTTACTCCGGATTTTACCAAACTCAAGGATCCTCACGTTTGGATTGATGCATTAAAACAGGTTTTCTTCTCTGTTGGGGTTGGTTTTGGAATAATGGTTACGTATGCTAGTTATCTTCCTAAAGATAGTGATACAACTACAAATGCTCTTATTACTGCTTTGGCTGATGGTTTCTACTCTATGTTTGCAAGTATTGCAATTTTTGCAACCATTGGCTACATGGCAGGAACCCTTGGTAAAGATCCTGCAACTGTTATCAAGGGAGGGCCAGGGTTGGCATTTGTAGTTTATCCTCAAGCTATAAATCTCATACCAAAGGGAAAAGTTTTATTTGGTGCCGTATTTTTCTTCTTGCTTTTGGCGGCTGGTATAACAAGTGCTATTTCCCTGTTTGAAAATTTTGTTTCTGCATTTGTTGATAAGTTTGGAGTGAGTAGAAAATTTGCAGCTAGTATATTGATGTTAGCAGGGATCGTTGGGAGTTTGATATTCTCAACAGGAGCAGGATTGTATTGGTTAGACATTGTTGACAACTACATGATGATGGCTGTAATGTTTGTAGTTTACTTAGAGGTCATGTTCCTTTTAGCAGAAGTTGGGCTTGATAAGATAAAAGATTTTGTTGATCAGAATGCTAAATTTGTAAAGGTTGGGACATTTTGGAAAATTATGATGTTTGTTGTTCCAGGCTTTGTAGGTTACTTGATTGTCAATGATATATTGAAAAATTTGATACACGGTTACGGTGGTTATCCAACCTCAGCTCTGGCTGTTGGAATTACTGTTACTTTGATGACACTTGTGTTTGCTTTGATACTTTGGATGCCTTCTGGGGCTACCAAGAGGGCAGCAAGAAGAGGTAGTAAGAATTAACTTATCTAATGAAGGGAGGCGTAGAGCTATGTTAAGAGGGGGGAAGTTGTTTATAATATTTCTACTTGCTGTGTGTAGCTTTTGCTCGGCTTATGCAGTTGATCTTAAGGATTTACCCCAAATTGTAAAAAAAGTTAAAGACGCAGTGGTTTTGATCGAAACGGAAAAATACAGCTATGCATATTCTTATCCATCGCTTGATGAGTTGTTTGAACAATTTTTCAATGATGATATGTTTTTCAATCCGAAACCTCGTGTTTATAAACAAAAGATAGGAACGGGTAGTGGATTTGTCATAGATAAGAGTGGACTAGTTGTTACAAACGCTCATGTTGTTGAGGGGGCAGATAAGATATACGCTACATTTGATAGGTTTCATCGTTTTGAAGCAGAAGTTGTAGGTTTAAGTAAAGAATACGATATAGCCCTTCTTAAATTAAAAAATCTTGGAAATTTTGAACCACCTGTTGTAGAGCTTGGAGATTCGGATAATGTAGAGGTTGGGCAGTTTGTGTTGGTAATTGGTAATCCGTTTGGTTTGGAAAGAACGGTGACGTTTGGAGTTATAAGTGCAAAAGGAAGAAGGTTGAATGTTCAGGGAAATGTTATGGTTGATTTGTTCCAGACAGATGCTGCCATAAATGTGGGAAACAGCGGTGGACCAGTAGTTGATTTGGATGGAAAAGTAATTGGAATTGCAACGGCTATTCTTGCGCCTGCTCATGGAATTGGTTTTCTTATTCCAATAAATGTAGCTAAACGTTTTGTGGAGGATTTCTTAAACTATGGGCATGCACGGTTTGCATTCCTTGGGGTGTACACTTATCCAATTACTGCTCGAATTGCTCAAAAGTTAGGTTATCCTGCAGAGGGTGGAGCTGTGATTGCAGATGTGGTTTCAGGAAGTCCTGCTGATGAGGCTGGATTGCGAGAAGGGGATGTAATTGTAAAGGTAGATGATGCGGATATATCTTCACCTGCTGATTTGAGAAAGGTCATAAGAATGTATAGGCCGGGAGATGTTGTAAAAATTAGGTATTGGAGAGAAGGACGTTTTTACACAGCAAATGTGAAGCTTGGTTCGGAGTTTGGAGATGAGGATAATACTCCTCAGAGTGTAGGGAGCAAGTTGCCTTTGCATACTTTGATAGACAAGATTAAGAAGAGATTTGGAGTATTGGGAGGTAGTAAGCCTTCAAACTCTGGTCAGGTAGGTAGTGTTGTAGGGACGGCTTCTTATAAATTCCCCGGAGTAGTTTTAAAGGATGTAAACTCGGCGTTAAGTAGGATTGGCTTACAAGTTGGAGATAAGATAATTGCAGTTAATGGAAAGGTTCCATCTACGGTTAATGATGTTAAGAAAGTGGTAAAGAATGGAAAGGGAAAGATAATATTTGAGAGGAGTGGAATGTTATTTGAATTGGAGTTTAACATATCGCCGGGTATGTTTATATACAACATGTCGACTGTTGATGAAAATTATGTGAGGAAAATTCTAAAGAGGTATACAAATTACAATAAAGATTTAAAGGTGTCTGTAATTCCGGAAAAGAATGGACTTAAAGTAGTTGCAAGCGACAATGATGTGTTTGAAATTGGAGATGTTATAGAGAAGATAAATGGGAAAAAGCCTACAATTGATATGTGGAAGAATTTGAAGAAGCCTGCTAAAATTTTGCTCAAGAAGAGTGATGGAGTGGAGATAAATATTGAGTTGAAGTAAGAAACTGATAGTAAGGAGGGGTAAAAATGGCGAAAGTTTTCGGTAGAGATTGCGTCATGTACGAGAAAAATTTGAAGAGGTGTCCAGCAACTGAAGATGAAACTCCCTATCGTGGTGTGTGTTGCCTTTGTATAAGACATTTTAAAAATCAAAAAAGTCTCCCACCTTGTGCTAAAAGATTGCTTAAATAAGTTGAGGAGGGATTGCTATGAAATGTAAACATATAGATGACAATATGAAGTACTGCAATTGTTCTTATACTCCTTGTTCTAAAAAAGGAACGTGTTGTGAATGCTTACACTATCATCTTTCAATGGGGGAGTTCCCGGGGTGTTTTTTTACTGACAAGTGGGAGAGAACGTGGGATAGAAGTGTGGATGCTTTCAAGAGAATGATTGAAGAAGAGGGGCTTG
Source organism: bacterium (assembly GCA_027062325.1). Taxonomy (GTDB): domain Bacteria; phylum JAMOTN01; class JAMOTN01; order JAMOTN01; family JAMOTN01; genus JAMOTN01. Next base: position 9,594 of record JAMOTN010000078.1, on the reverse strand, counting down.
AATTAAATCTTTAGAGGTGAAGTTGAGAGTGAAGGAAATGAAGCATAAAAAGATTTTGCTTACGAAGGAAGAGATTGAGAGACGTTTAGATGAAGTTGCAGGGGAGGTTGAAAAGTATTACTCTACCCTTGTTACAGAAAATAATCCTCTTGCTTTTGTAGTGGTGCTAAAAGGAGCTTACTTTGTGGCAACAGAGCTTGCTAAGAGGTTAAATTTGCCGTTAACTATGCATTTTATAAGGTTGAAAAGTTACTCTGGGAGAAAGAGTACGGGGGAGGTTAATCTCATATTTGGTGTGGATGAGAATATGAAAAATCGTCATGTCTTAATAGTGGAGGATATTGTTGATACAGGTCTTACAGTGAAGTTTTTGAAGGATTATTTTGAAGTAATGTCGCCCGCTTCATGCGAGGTGTTTACGTTACTTAGAAAGCCAGCTTCATTAAAATACGATGTGGATGTTAAGTTCTGTTGTTTTGATATTGAAGATAAGTTTGTTTACGGTTACGGTTTGGATTTGGATGAGGTATGGAGAAATTTACCTTTTGTAGCGTATGTTGAGAATTAGGTTTGATTTTGAAAGGTGAGGTGGGCTATGGATTACGCAATTGAAATAGCAGAGCTTGAAAAGGGAGTAAAAGGGATAAGGGGATTTGTGGAAAGAATAGATTTGGCAGAATTAGAAAAAAGGCTTTCTGATCCGGCAGTTTGGTCTAATCCTAAGAAAGCTGCGCGTCTTCAAAGAGAATTTAAAGCTGCCAAAGAGGTACATGAAATGTATAGGCGCTTGGCTTCATCTCTTGAGGATTTAAAAGTTGCCTCAGAACTTGCACTTGAGGATGAAGAAATGGCAAAAGAGGCAACTGATTTACTCAAAGAAGTGAAGAAACTTTATAGAGATCTTGAATTGAGATTACTTTTGGATGACAAGTATGATCAAAATAATGCTATAGTTTCCATACATCCTGGAGCAGGTGGAACTGAATCTCAGGATTGGGCACAGATGCTCTTTAGAATGTACACGAGGTGGGCTGAGAGAAAGGGATTTTCTGTTGAGATACTCGATTGGTTGGAAGGGGATGTTGCTGGAATAAAGAGTGTTACTTTTTTAGTTAAGGGTGAATATGCTTATGGTTACTTAAAAGGTGAAAGAGGAGTGCATCGTTTGGTTAGAATTTCTCCTTTTGATTCTGCTGCTAGACGTCATACAAGCTTTGCTTCGGTAAATGTTATGCCCGAGTTGGATGACGAAGTTGATGTTGAGATACGCGAAGAGGATTTGAAGGTTGAGACTTTTAGAGCAAGTGGGCATGGAGGTCAAAATGTTAATAAGGTTGAGACAGCTGTTAGGATTACCCATATTCCTACGGGGATTGTTGTAACTTGCCAGAAGGAGAGGAGTCAGTTTGCGAATAAGAAGAATGCTATGAAGATATTGAAAGCCCGTCTTTATGAATATTACCGTAAGAAGGCAGAGGAAGAAAAAAAGAAGCTTGAAGGAGAAAAGACAGAGATTGGCTGGGGACATCAAATTCGCTCTTACGTGTTTCAACCGTACAGAATGGTAAAAGATCACCGGACTTTATATACTGTTGGAAATGTTGAGGCTGTTATGGATGGGGATATAGATGATTTCATATATGCGTATCTTCATTGGGCAAAGACTGGTAAGATGTTTGGTAGTGAAGAGAAAGAAGTATAGGGCTAATCACTATGCAGAGAGGGGAAGCAAATGGTAAGAGCGGTATTGCAACGTGTTGATAGAGCAAGTTTAAAAGTTGATGGAAAATTTGTAGGTAAGATAGAAAGAGGGATTGTGGCGTTGATATGTTTTGTGAGGGGAGATGGAACGAAGGAGTTGGATTGGCTTGTTTCTAAAATTTTAAATTTAAGGATTTTTGAAGATGAGCAGGGAAAGATGAATCTTTCGGTTAAGGATGTTGGAGGAAAAATTCTTGCAGTTTCCCAGTTTACCTTGGCAGCAGATGTTAAGAAAGGAACACGTCCTAGCTTTTCTAATGCTATGAATCCTGATGAAGCGAGAAAGATGTGGGATGAGTTCAAATTAAAGATTTCGCAAGAGGTTGAATGTGTGTTTGGTGAATTTGGGGCTCACATGGAGATAGAGCTTGTTAATAATGGACCTGTTACAATATGGTTGGACAGGCAGTTTTGATTTAAAGTCCTGATCAATTTTCTTTGAAAAATACGAATTGTTTAAAAGAGGTTTTGAGTTCCTTAATCTGAGGAAACGTGGAATTTGGATCAAACAATTTGTTTACGAATTCTTCAAATGAAAAATTCTTTTGCTTTTTTGCCAGAGGATGGACTGATACGTAACTTGAATTGGTATTGTGAACATGCTCAAAAGCGATTTCTCTGAGAAGGCGAGGAAGAGAATACTTTTGTGCGATAGTTTCCCACCTTCTTTTAAGTTGAACATTTGCAAGTTTATTTTTTATTGCCCAATCTATCATAATTTCTATACCAAGACTTACTCTGTTGCCGTGAAGGGAGAGGGGATAAAAGTGGGCGAGTGCATCCGCTATTGCATGAGCTACCGTTACAAAACCAAAGGCTGGTTCTATTACGCATTTTTTTATCATATTATCTGTTATGTGTAGAGGTCCTTTTTTGCGAGCAAAGTATGATAATATGTTTTGAGCTTTGGCAACCATAGAGGAATAATTTGATTCAAGTTTCTTTGCGTCTTTTTTATAAAGGGAGATTGAATTTAGCCAAGTTACTCCAATTTTCATCTCAAAGTACTTTGCTACTGCGTCTGCAACTCCTGCGGTTATCTGTTGACGGGGGAGATTTTCAAAAAATTCCTTTATTATTATTACTGCGTTTGGGTAGTGAGTCTTGGGAAGAGTGCGTTTGTATGATCCATCTGGATTATTTATGACTGTGTGATTACTGGCTGCTGCACAGCAAGTGAGTGTTGTTGGGATTGATACAAAATCAAATCCTGCATAAAGAGCGGCTTTTCCAGTATCGATTGCTTTGCCACCGCCAAAAGCAGCTACTTTTTCTTTAAAGTTATAAACTTTAGAAAAGTTGTCTTCTGTGCACTCAGATACTAAGAAAACTTCAGGGTATCCGATGTATTCTACTATATCCCAGAACAAATCCATTTTTTGTACAGCGAGTGGAGCAACAACGAGTCTCGGTTTGAATTTTTTAAGGAATTCCACTCCGTCATTGTTCCAGAGTACTTTCATATTATCACCTGTCCTTTTGAGATTGAGATTTCGGATATGCATATATCTCTAAACCTGCTACTTTTACTCTAACATTAAATGGAAAATTTGAGTTGGTGTCAACAAACAGTTCGAGTTTAATGGGAATAAATAGAATAACTATTATACAAACGAGCAATATAGCTAAAGTAGTGAAAATAACAGAGGAAAACACTGAAGTGCGACCTCCCCCATGCCTTATCAAAGTAAAATTTTTGCGACAGTGAAATATATGAATATTCCTATTATATCGTTTGAGGTTGTTACAAACGGTCCTGTTGCAATAGCAGGGTCTACTCCGACTTTTTCGAAAAACATTGGGAGTACTGTCCCAACAATTGCTGCTATTGAAATTGCCGTAAACATTGCTGTTCCAACGATCAGAGTAATTTTTATCTCTCCCTGCATTATTAAAGCGGCGCTCCCCGCGATTAAAGCGCATCCTGCTCCAACAAAAAAGGCTACCACAACCTCTTTGAATAGCGTCTCCCAAATTTCTGATAACTTAACCTCACCCGTTGCGAGACCCCGAACAACTGTCGTTGCAGTTTGCAAAGCAGCGTTACCACCCATTCCTGTTATTACTGGAACGAAAAAAGCAAGAGCAATGGATTTTGAAAGAACGTTTTGAAATAACTTGATGACATTGCCTGCCAGGAGTCCACCAAAGAGATTTACAATTAACCATGGAAGGCGTGCCAATGAAGCTTTTATGGGGCTTTCTTCTTCTGGATCACTCGCTCCCACCATCTTTAACATGTCTTCTTCTGTCTCTTCCTCAACGGTGTATAGAATTTCATCAAAAGGAATGGCCCCTATTAGCTTTCCAGTATCGTCAACTACGGGAACAACTCGAAGCTCGTATTTTAGGGCAAGGTTAGCGGCAACTTCTCTGTCATCTGTGGCTTTTACTACAATAGGTTTGTCTTCTACTAACTTTGAAACTTTCTCAGTTAGATCGGCAAGTATTAACTCAGCAAGAGATATTACACCAACAGGGCGTCCAGCTTTGTCAACAATGAAGATTCTGTCTTCGATTTTTGCATGCTCAAGCTGTTTTTTAACAATAGGTAAAGCTTCTGCCACAGTTAGGTGATCTGGTATTACAACAATTTCAGGAGTCATCAATGATCCTGCTGAATCTGGTGGGAAATTTAGAAGTTTACATACGTCTTCGCGTTTATCGTTTTCAACTTTGCTTAGAAGAAGGGAAGCAGTTTCTGGATCCAGTTCTCTGACCAGTTCTGCAATCTCGTCGGGACTCATTTCATGAACTGCATCAACAAGAAGCATGGCATCAAGATTTTTTATCAAATCTTCACTTTCTTCTTCGTCAATCTCGGAAAGTAACTCTGCAATATCTTCTGTTGGAAGTGCAGATGCAACTTTTATTTGAGTATCCTCATCAAGTTCTTCCAAAGCTTCTGCTATGTCTTCAATTCTATACTCCTCTGCAATTTCTCTTATTTTCTCTGGGTTATCAGAGTACTTTTTAAGGAGTGCTGCCAGATTTTCTGTTTGAGTTTGTGCAAAAGACATAAGAAACCTCCTTGTACTGCTTTTGGTTAGTCTCTTCTTTTATAGCCAAACTCAGCCAACGCACCTTTTTTATAACGCCAGTCTTCTCTCACCTTGACCCACAACTCAAGGTATACTTTTGTGCCCAGTAGCATCTCGATCCTCTCCCTCGCAACTTTACCAATCTTTTTTATCATCTGTCCGCCTTTGCCTATTATTATAGCCTTTTGACCATCGCGTTCGACGTATATATTGGCGCTTATATAAGTGGTGTCACCGCGTTCTTTGAACTCCTCAATTACAACAGCCACGGAGTGAGGGACCTCTTGATGTACGTGTTTTATTATAGCTTCTCTTATATACTCCTCTGCTAATTCTCTCACAGTGATATCACTGGTTATGTCAGCTGGAAATAGAAATTCTCCCTCTGGAAGATGAGCTGCAATCCATTGTTCCAAAACGTCTATATTTTCACGGCGCTTTGCGCTGACCATTAGGTATGAGTCAAAGAAATCTAATTCTTCTTTTAAGTCTTCGAGAATTTCTTTTGCCCTGTCTTTTTTTACAACATCCATCTTATTAAGAACAAAAAGCTTTGGCATGTTTAGCGTTTTAAGAAAGCTGAGAACTTCTCTTTCAAACGGTTTGACTTCAGGTTCATCTGCTGCTTTTACGTAGACAATACAATCTATGTTTTTTAAAGATTTTTTTGCTTCGTCTATCAGAAATTCACCCAGTAGATGAAGCGGTTTATGGAGACCTGGCGTGTCCACAAATATGATTTGGTAATCTTCACGTGTGACTATTGCTCTTACGCGTTTTCTAGTTGTTTGTGGCTTAGAAGAGGTTATCAACAGCTCAGTTCCCAATAGTGCATTAATAATAGTACTTTTTCCTGCGTTTGTAGGGCCAACAATTGAAACGAATCCACATCTTTTCCTCATGATCTTCAGTACCTTATTGAAAAGGTACTCTCACCTCCTTGAACCGGTATTTCTTTCTCAACTATGTTGTCAACTCTTGCTAGAGAAGGACCTTTTGAAATCCTTTTTTTAAACTCATTGAGTAACTCTTTATCACCTTGAACTTCAATTTCTACTTGGCCGTTTGGCAGATTTTTAACCCATCCTGTTAATCCCAGAGAAGATGCAATACTTTGAGTAAAGTATCTGAAACCTACTCCCTGAACTCGACCTGAGACTATGATATTGAGGCGCTTCATTACGCCACCTCCGTAAAGATCAAATTTGAAGATACAGCTTCCACATCACTTATGCCTTCGAATATGCTTTGTAGTTCTCCAATTGGCTGCTGAGGAATTCCATCGATTGTAAACGTTGTTATGCGGTTATTCCATGTATCTGCTACGAAAATTTTATTGTTGGCAACGCACACGGCTGATGGAGAATTTAAACCACCTTCATCTTTTCCAAATTTACCGATAATTCTTTTCAGCATACCGTCTTTTGAATCCAGAACGACAATGCGACTGTTTCCAGTATCGACAACAAATACTTCTCCGTTGTATTCGAATACTCCTTTGGGGTGATCAAAACCTTCGGGAATTTGATCTGATGTAACTAGCCAAATTGGAGTAAAATCTTTTGAGAGTTTTTGGACTCTATTATTACCACTGTCAGCAATAATTATTGATCCGTCTTTGGTGATATGCAAATCTTCAGGAGTTTCGAATTGAGCAGGTTCTATTCCTTTGCCACCTAGGTTTACAACTGGAGAAGTTGGAATAGAGGAGCTTGAAAAATCGAATACAGCGATTGAGCCGAGCCAGCTCTCTATGACGAATAATTGCTTATCAAAAAAGGCTAATCCTGTTGGAAATTCTAAGTTGTCTATTGAGCCAATTAATTCAAGATTAGGGAGAGAGAAAATTTGAACTCTTTTATTAGCAAAATCTGATACGGCTACTAAGTTTGAGTCTGGATATACAGCAACTTTTTTTGGGTTTCTAAATTCACCCGGACCATCCCCGCGACTTCCTGCAAACTTTATTATGTCACCATTGGTGTCAATTATTTTCATGGTACAGTCATTGCTGTCAACGGTGATGAGAAGAGTAGAAATTTCTTGGGAAGTTTCTTGAGGTACTGATTTTTCGAGAGACCTGTTTTGATATGATTTGGTGTTTTCTCCTACTCCCATAGTTTTGGGTGATTCTTTTGTTTCAGAGGGTTCTGATATGAAAATGTCTTTCCAAGGATCCTCAGTTGAAGAATCCTCTTCTATGGATGTGGTAGATTGTTCTTTGACTAATTCAGGTTCTATAACGTCGCTGTCTTCTGAAGAAATAGAAACCTCTTTTATATCCGTTTGTTCAGAAGATGGTTCTAGAGTTTTTTCAGGTGTATAAGTTTTCTCACTTACCTCTGCTGCTTTTTGAGACTCTTTTGAGGATTCCTCTTGATCTTTTTTTTCAGATTTTTCAAGCATTGTATCATCTGTGGACGATACTGGAGGTAAGATGGACTTTAGTTGGTTGAGTTGAGCAGCTAAGTTGTTGAGTTTATCTTCCATATTTAGGAGTTTTTCTTCTCGCTCAATTATTTTTTTAGTGATTTGGTTTAAACTTTCAGCATTTTCTTTGATTTGTTTTGTAAGTTCAGAAAAGATTTCATTAAGCTGTTTTTCAATTTGTGTGGCGACGACAGCTGTCAGTTTATTAAAAAGACCTTCAATTATTGTCTCGTCAATTTGTATATGCTGTTGTTGAAGTTGAGTTCCTTTGGTATGCTTTGTTGGAGCAGGAGTATCAAACTGCATGAGAATTCTATTTTTTTCAGGAATAATGCGTGCAATGTAATCGGAAATTCTAACTACGAATCCTTTTGATGTCATTGAGAGACGGGTACCACATTTAATACAAAAGTTGGCATCTGTGGAATTTAAGTGACCGCAATTTGGACATGAACCATCTAATCTCTTGCCACAATTTTGACAAAATACAGCCTCAGCTGGATTTGAAAAACCGCATTCTGGACATGTTTTGTTTAGATTATTCCCCATCTTATCACGCACCTGCATCCACCTCTTTATCCTCTTCGAGTTTGAGATTAATTTGAGGTTTGATAGTTGGGAAGAGAATTACTTCTTTGATAGAGCTAAGGCCATTTATTAAAGCAGCAAGTCTATCGATTCCTATTCCTAATCCTGCTGCAGGTGGCATAGCATAGCAAAGTGCTAGCACGTAGTCGGCATCAAATCTGTGAAAATCACGATCTTTGTCTACACCTGCTCTCTCTAGCTGTTGCATGAAGCGATTAAATTGATCTTCTGGATCGTTGAGTTCCGAAAATGCATTTGCCAATTCCCAACCATTTATTATAAGTTCAAAACGCTCTGTTAATTTTTCAGTTTTGCGTTTTGCCAGAGGTGATATATCAATGGGATAGTCTATTATGAATGTGGGTTGTGTAATTCCTTTCTCACCCTCCGAATAAATCAACTCCACGAGTTCTCCCCAGCTTTCGTTTCCTGTTAATTCAATTTCCATTTGCTTTGCAATATCTATCAACTTATCATTTGGAGTTTCTTCAGTAATCTCCTCACCTGCAGCTTCAGAGGCTACTTCAAGGTAGGTTTTTACCTGGAAAGGAGGTGTTAAATCCACTTCATATTCAATTCTTTTGCCGTTTTCCTCTTTTACAAATGGAATCTTGAAGCTGCCACGAATTTTTTCAGCAAGTGTTGCGATTAAGGTTTCGGTGAGTTGCATCATGTACGTGTAATCTTTATATGCAGCATATGCTTCAAGCATTGTGAATTCTGGGTTGTGTCTATTTGAAATGTTTTCGTTTCTAAAAACTCTTCCCATTTCGAAAACTTTTTCGAATCCTCCAACTAACAAACGCTTTAGGTAGAGCTCAGGGGCAATTCTTAAGAATAGTTCAAGTTCCAGAAAGTTGTGATATGTAACAAAAGGTTTTGCGGCTGCTCCTCCAGCAATAGGTTGAAGTATAGGGGTTTCCACTTCTATAAATCCCCATTCTGCCATAAAAGAACGAGTTTCCCATTGCATTTCAAATCTTTTTTTGAAGTTGTTGAACACCTCTTTGTTAACGAGTAGATCTAAATAGCGTTGACGATAGCGGATTTCAGCATCTTTTAGACCATGCCACTTTTCTGGTAAGGGACGTAAGACTTTAGATAGAAACATTATGTATTTTGTTTGAATTGATAACTCTCCTGTCCTAGTTATGAAAGTTTCTCCTTCAACGCCGACTATATCACCAACTTTCATGTGGTCAGCTATGAATTTGTACTTATCTTTTCCCACAACATCTGCCTTGAGATAAATTTGAATTTTTCCGGTTGAATCTTCTATGTCGAAAAACATTGCTTTTCCATGACGTCTTATCGCTTTAACTCTACCGGCTGTTTTGTAACTTTTTCCAAGTTCAACCTCAGCCTCTTGGCGGATTTGAATTATGTCGGTTTTTTCAAAACTTTTAATGTCGTAAGGATTTTCTCCTAACTCTTTTAGATCAAGCAATTTCTTGTAAAATTCGGGATGAACGTAGTTTTCAAATTTGTACAAATCCTGCATTTTATTCACACTCCTTTGCTGATAGAGTGTATCTCGTAATATGATAACATTAAAACAAGCTAACAGTAAAAAGTATTATCGGGATTTTGAATGTTTGCTTTCAAATTAAAGAGGGTGATGGGATGAAGGGAAAAACTTCTCGAAAAATGCGCCTTGATAAGGCTTTGGCTTTGGCAGGATATGGAACTCGCAGACAGGTAAAAGAGCTTATTAAAGAAGGCTTGGTTTCTGTGAACGGAGAGATTGTTAAGAGAGTGATTGATGTTACACCTG
>JAMOTN010000077.1 GCA_027062325.1 bacterium | reverse complement strand
CAATAAAGCACAGGAAGAGACTTGTTAAATGGTAGTGCTTGAATTTTCCCTTTATAGGTTACATCTTCTATATAGACGTCAAAGATGTCGTTAAGGTTAAAATCTTTCTCTTCATCAATGAACTGTTGGAGAGGAACTATTCGGCCACCTTCTGCCATGTTGACGGTCCACGATTCATAAGCTTGTGCTATGTCAGGTGGATTTCCAGCTTGAACAGAAGCTACTATCTTTTGCTGTAAAACTGAGTAATTACCAACATTTTCAAGCTTTACATATATTTTTGGATGAGTGTCATTAAAACGTTTTACAAGTTCCTTTAGAGTTTTGCCAAGAGGACCTCCCATGGCGTGCCAAAAAACTACTACGGTTTTTCCTTGCATGTTTTGTGATTGTTGAGAAGAACAAGATGTGATGAAAAGTGAAAAAAGCACAACTAACATAGCAGCAATTAATTTCTTTGTCATATTTTGCTCCCCCCTTAAAGAGTCTTTATCTCAAACATTTTATCAAAATTGAGAGGGTTTAGGGGGAATGTTTGAAGGTGGGCAATTGGTGTTAAAATTAAATAAGGGGCAGGTTAGAATTTGAAGTTTGGAGTGGGTTGCATGGTTAGAGCTTTTGTACTATTTGTTGTTGTAGTTATTCAGTTTATTATGGCTGAGGTCGTGGATATAAATGTGGCAAGCGTAGATGAACTGGTGCAGATAGGTTTTTCAAGGAAGTTGGCAGTCAAACTCATAAAGTATCGTGAAAAGATTGGAGGTTTCAGTACAATTTACGATATTCTTAAAGTTCCAGGAATAGATGGTGAATTTTTTGTGCGTGTAAAAAATAAGATAACTGTTAGGAGAGAAAAAGGTTCGGGAAGTTTAAAAATGGTAAGTTTGTTTTCTTCAAATTATGAGTTTAAAGATAGAAGTAAGAGTAAGGGTAAAGTTTCTACTGGCAAGCGCTTGGGTGTACTGAAAGGAGTAAGTAGGAAGAACTACAGCTTTTCCTACTGTGTGAAAAAAGCTCTTGGTTTTCTGAAACTTGGAAATGTTGATGTAGCTGGGAAGTGGTTGAAGGTTGCCCAGAAGAGAATTACTAGGAGTAGCAATGCCTATTACAAGCAACTTTTTTACTATTTAAAAGGAGCTTATTACGAAGAAAAAGGAATGTTTGAAAAGGCAGCAGATTCTTACGATCGACTAACCGGGAAATGGGAAGCTCTTGGGTTGTGGAGAAAGGGTGTAGTCCTTTGGAAAAGCGGAGATTATGCAAGAGCGAGGTTGGTATGGGGAAAGATGAAAGAGATGTGGCCTGATTGTCCTTTTGTAGAAAAGGCTAGAGAGATTATTAAGAAAGTGTCCGGGGAGTGAGTTTTAAGTGGTGAATAGGTTTGTTGTTTTAATTTGTGCAGTGTGTTTCTTTGTGAAAGTTGTTGAAGCAAGTGATTTGACTTCTTTAAAAAGTAAAATTTTAACTGGGAGATTGAAACTAGAGGATGTTTATCTTCTAGGGATAGATGAGTCAAAGTTGATATTGGGAGCATACACTGGTGAGAATTTTAGGAAATTTGAAACTATTCCGAATGATATTGTTTCCAAATTGGATGAGGATCAGAGAAGACTCATTGAAGCAGAAAGAGCTTGGCTGATGTTTTCCAAAACGAAGGAAAAAACGTATATCATAAAAGCCATTGCTATTTGGCGGGATTTGTTTTATACGGGTAAGAGTTTATTAGTGAGGTGTGTAGCGTCAACGAAATTACTTGAGACGTTATCAGAAATTGGAGATGAGCTAAGTTTGCCGTTTGAGTGGAGAAAAGTTATGGCTGAATTGGTTGGATTCGCTTCTGAAAATGCCAGTGTTTATCCTAAACTTGCTTCTGTGCTGGTGAAGTATTATTTTATGCTGGGACAGTTAGACAAAGGAAAGAAATACCTTGATTTTGTTCCGGAGAGAGATTACTTTCTGCTTAAGGCGTATTATTACTTAAAAGTAGGGAATGTAAAGGCCTATCTTTCCACTTTGAAAGCCATTGGTGGCTTTTGAGAATAGGATTTAAATTAAGTTTTGGGGGGTATAGGTATGGGTGCGCAAAAAAAACTTACAGGAAGACAAAAAGCTGCTGCGATTTTGATTATGCTGGAAAAAAAAGTTGCTTCTGAGATTATAAAGCACATTGAGGATCAGCAGATAGTTGAGGCATTAATGATGGAGATTGCTAAAATGCGTCAGGTTCCTTCGAGTGTAGCTAAAATTGTCTTGGATGAGTTTGAAAGTCTTTTGAGAGCGAAGGAATATGTTGCTTCTGGTGGTATAAAATATGCTCAGAAACTACTTGAAGAGGCATTCGGTCCGGAGATTGCGAAGAAAATTGTCGAGAAGCTTACAAACGCTGTCCCTACTACACCATTTAAGTTCATTCAGGCTGTTGATCCAAGTCAGTTGATAAACTTCATACAGAATGAGAATCCCCAGGTTATTGCCATAATTCTTGCGTACCTGCCAATTGAAAAGGCGGCAACTCTTCTTGCAGCCCTTGATTCTGCTAAGCAAGTTGAGGTTGTTAAGCGTCTTGCAGTTATGGATAGAACTAATCCGGAAATTCTTAAGGAAATTGAGGAGGTGTTACAGGAGAAATTGTCGGAGGTTATAAATGCTGACTACACCATGGTTGGTGGCTTTGATGCTGCTGCTCAGCTTCTAAACAACGTTGATAGAAGTGTGGAAAAATTGATAATGGAGAAGTTGGAACAGACGGATCCAGAAGTAGCACAGGAGATAAGAAAGCGCATGTTTGTCTTCGAAGATATCATCTACGTGGACGATCGTGGCTTACAACGTGCGCTGCGTGAAATAAAGCTTGAAGATCTTGCACTTGCTCTTAAGAAAGTTGAAGATGAGCGTGTTAAGGAGAAGTTCTTGAACAACATGCCTAAGAGAATGCAGAAGAGATTGCTTGAGGAGATGGAATACATGGGACCTGTGCGTTTGAAAGATGTTCAGGATGCACAGCAGAGGATTATTAATATCATCCGTCGTTTGGAAGAAGAAGGAGAGATTGTTATTTCTCGCGGTGGAAAGGGAGAAGAGTTAATAGTGTAGAGCTTCTTAAAGGTTGCTTTTGTTTACTTTTGCTAAGAAACTGTTTTGCCAAAAGGAGGGAAAAATGCTGCATCACATGACTCCGCGTTTTACGGAAAAAAAAGTTGTTGTCGATTACTCTGCACAAAGCAAAAAAAAGAAGGTATTAGATACATTAGAAGACAAACTCAAAATTTTGGAAAGGCAGATTGCAGATTTGGAAAAGAAAAAAGCCCAGCTTGAGGCAGAAATTGCGAATTACAAAGAGCAGGCAGAAAAAAACTTAGCGGAGGAGCTTGAAAAAAGACGACAAGAGTTTGAAACTCAGCTGCAGCAAAAAAGAGAAGAGGTTCTGAAACAGGCTCGTGAAGAGGGGATAAGACAGGGATTAGATGAGGTTAGAGTTGAGCTTGAAGAGGTTAAAAATCAGGTGCAGTACTTTATGGAGGAATTGAAGAATCAACAGAGGGCAGAAGTTGCTAGAATGGAGAGAGAGATGTTTGAGATTTTAAAACGGGTAGTAGAAGTGATATGCCTTCACACTCCGGAAAATTTAGACACTGTACAGAAAGTGCTTGAAGAGAATTTTGAAAACCTTATTGATCAGCCGTGGGTTAGGATAATTATTTCGAACGATGAATTGGAGAAAAGTGAGGTTTTAAAAGTTGCAACAGAGCTTTTGAAGGGTGTGGATTCATTAGAAGTTAAGGTTCAGAGGATGCCACCTGGAGTAGTTGTTGAGACACAGTATGGATTTGTTGATGCAAGTTTCAAACTACGGGCAGAGAAGTTATTTGCATTAATAGAGCAGAAGTTGAGGGAGAGAAAAGATGACTCTTTTGAATAGAGTGAAGGCTGTGATTGAATCCATTGATAGTTCCAAACTTTATGCTTACTGTGGTAAAGTGAAGGAGGTTTTGGGATCGAGTATAAGATCTGAAGGTCCAGATTGCCGATTGGGAGACCTATGTCAAGTTATATCTCCAGATGGAAAGGTTATATGGGCGGAGGTTGTTGGGTTCAGGGATAATCGAGTTATTTTGATTCCAATTGAAGATGCTTCTGGTATTGCTGTGAATAGTCGTGTAGTTTCAACAGGGCGTAATTTTGTTGTGCCCGTTGGAAAAAAGATGTTGGGGTGTGTTGTGGATGGTTTGGGAAGGTTAATTGAGGGGCACGATTATCCTGTAGAGGATTATTACAATATATATGCAGAGCCTCCGGATCCATTAAAAAAACCCAAGATTGAAGATGTGTTAAGTGTTGGAATCAAGGCGATAGATGGATTGCTAACCATAGGAAAGGGGCAGCGCGTTGGAATTTTTGCAGGATCCGGGGTTGGAAAGAGTACACTGCTTGGTATGATGGTTCGCTATTCAACGGCTGATGTTAACGTGGTTTGTTTGATTGGCGAGCGTGGAAGAGAGGTGCGTGAGTTTATTGATAACATACTTGGTCCTGAGGGCTTGGCACGAAGTGTGGTGGTTGTGGCTACTGGAGATAAACCAGCTATGATGAAGGTAAAAAGTGCTTACGTTGCAACGGCAATTGCTGAGTTTTTCAGAGATTTAGGAAAGGATGTGCTGCTTGTTATGGATTCGGTTACGCGTTTTGCCATGGCTCAGCGTGAGATTGGTCTTGATGCGGGAGAACCACCAACTCTTAGAGGTTATCCTCCAAGCGTTTTTAAACTTCTTCCTAAACTTTTGGAGCGTGCAGGGACTTCGAATAAAGGGACTATTACTGCATTTTATACGGTACTAGTTGAGGGAGAAGATTTTGACGAGCCGATCTCGGATACGGTTCGTGGAATACTTGATGGACACATAGTTTTAAAAAGGGATCTTGCCTCCAGAGGAATTTATCCTGCTATAGATGTATTAGAAAGTGTTAGTCGTTTGATGCCGGCTATAGTTAGCAAGGAACATCTTGAACTTGCTCATAAGTTCAAGCGGCTTCTTGCTACGTATATGCAATCAGAGGATTTGATAAATGTTGGGGCGTATAGAAAGGGAGCAAACCTAGAGTTGGATTTGGCTGTTAGTAAAATTACTGATATGTGGAATTTTATAAGGCAGCGCCTTGATGAGGCTTACAGTTTTGATGAGGTTGTTGAGATGTTGGGGACAGTTGTTAGTTAGGTATTAGGAGGGGTAGGGTGTGCCCAAGTTTCCTAAGTTGAGGATAAGTAGCGTGAAAAGGTATAGAGAGTTTGAATTGGAGTTGAAGAAAGCGGAACTTTCAAAGATAAATGCTTACATTAAAGAGCTTGAGGATAGATTAGAGGATGCTCAAAAGCGATTACGTGATTTGGAGATAAGGATGAATGAGGTCATGAAAGGAAAGCCAGATACACGGAGAGTTTTCCTCTACAACCGAGCTCGTCAAAATTTAAAAAAGGAGATAGTAGATATTAAAATGCTTTTGGCTAGAGCACGAGAAGAAGAAGAGAGAGTTAAAAAGGAATATATGAAGGCATGGCAGGATTTGAAGACTGTTGAAAAAGTTGAGGAGAGGCAAAAAGCAAGGTTAATGGAGAAGTATAAAAAAAGAGAAGCAAGTAGAATGGATGAGGTTGCCTCTGTCCAATTTAATTATCGAAAAGGTGATTATTAAAGAAGTTGAGCGGAGGTAAATTGCCATATGAAAAATTTTGCGGTTATAATTTTCCTTTTCAGCATTTTACTAATTGTTGGTATTGCAGATCTTGTTCTGTTTGATTACATAGGGATTATAAATATAAAGCCGTATATACCTGCTATTTTGAGACGTTACAAGGTTGTGCAGGATTATGTAGAGATGTCGGAGCTCTTGCACAAAACTCCTGAGGAGAAGTTCAGAGAGTTGGTAAAGCGTCAGGAAAAATTGTATAAAGAAAAGCTGAAAAAGCTTAGAGAATTTGAGAATAAGCTTATTAAGGAGAGAGAATTTTTAAAAGAAAAGGAGAGTAAGCTTAGGGAGAGAGAACAAGCGCTTGCAGATAGGGAAAGAAAGCTGAATGAATTGGAGAAAAATCTTAAGGCTTTGCAGAATGAGTTAATTAATGAAAAAGAAGCTTTTCAAAAGTTGGCTTTATCGTTAAAGAAAGTTGATCCCCCAAAAGCAGCAGATATTTTAGTCAGATTGAATCCTGTGAAGAGTAAGAAGCTTTTAATGTTAGTTGATTCTAAAACTGTTGCTCAAATTTTGAACAGTTTACCAGCTACTTATGCTGTGCGTTTGTTTAAATAGAGTTGGAATGTTTTATAAAAAACTGATTTTTGGTACAATTACTCCCTTACGAATTAAAATAAAAATGGGAGCTTAGGATGTAGGATCCATGTTTGATTTAAGGGGGTATGTAGTATGTTGAAACACATTATGGCTCGGATACTAATAGTAACGGTGTTTTTAACAGCACCATCTTTTTTCTGGGCTTTAGAGGGTTATGTTTATGCGCAGGGGAGTACAGTGGCATCAACTGGATCACAAACTATCGATGCAGGTGGTGGCTTTAAGTTAAAATTGCAGCAAGGAAAAGAGGCAGGAACAGGTGCTCAAAAAGTAGATAAAAAAAGTGTTAAAGAAAAGAAAAAAATGTCCTGGTGGGAAAAAATTGCTTGGATGGCAGCTGAAATGATAATTCCTACGTTAGCTGTTGTTGTAGTGCTTACAGTTTTTGCTCCAGGTGTTATAGGAGCTATTGTTATCTCAATGGTGATAGGAGCAGTTGTTTCAGGATTGCTTACGTATCTTAAGGAGAAGAGGATGAATCAATTTAGAGATAAGAAAAAGAGTGATGCTTTGATAATGAGAGATGTTCTTGTAAGTTCGACGGTAAGTGCTATTACAGCTCCATTGGGAGCAGTAGGTGGAGCTCTTATAGGTAAGGTGGGCGGAGAAGTAGCAAAAGGTGTGTTGTTAAAAACGTTTGCTAAGCTTACAGTAGTTAACTTTGTTAATAAAGAAGTAGCCTCTCTTGCAGGAGGAGCAGTTAAAAATATATACAACGACAAGGTTCTTCACCTAGATAAAAAGATAAGAAATCTTGAAATGGAGAGAGATCAATTAAAGAGGAAGTTGGACAGTGGAACTATAACAGAAGAAGAACTTCAGCGTTTGATAGAATTAGAAAAGGAGTTGGAAAGTCTCAAGAACAAAGAGTACTATTCACTTCAAACTTTCAAAGAGGATACTTTTAACAATCTTTTGGGATCTATATTTTCAGCGGGAGTAGGAACTACTGTAAGAGCTGGTGTTGATAGTAAGTTATTGAGTAGTAAGGGAGGAAAAATTACGACAGCTTTGGCCAAAACTTCTACGAAACTTTTTGGTAATGCTCATAAGGCTACTGATATTGCAATGTTAGGAGTTGCTCCGGCTGTGGGAGTAGTGGAGGGAACGACCAAGACTGTTTTATGGAATGCTTTGAAGGATAGAGAAGCACAATATTGGTATGATAAAGCTAAGAATGCGAAGACAGAAGCTGAGAAAAAGTATTATTTAGAAATGGCGAAAATTGTTGAGAGTAGAAAGAAAAATTTGAAAAATGAGATTACACATGCTGTGGCTGATAGATTTGCAGATCAGACTTACAATATAATGATGGATGCGGCAGTTTATCATGTTGTTGATAGGAGGAAGAAAATCAGTTCTAAGGTTGATTCTTATATAAAGTCTGATGCGGAAGACAGGGTTAAAGAAAAATTAAAGAAGAAGTATAACTTTGATGATGAGCAATTGCAGAAGTATATAGAGGAAAATCCCAAAGCATACTCGCTTATGGTTGAGAGGGAAGTTAAGGCGATCAAGGCTTCTTCAAAATTTGACCCAGATTTGCATGCAAAGATAAAGGAGTATGAGAGAAAGGCAAAATTGGAAGTTGAGTTTGCAGAGAAGAAAACGATGGTTGATTATGTGACAAAGGATGAGGCTGTTAAAATCTATGCTGAATACATGAAGAAAAATGGAGAGGTTCCTGCTGGTATTAATCCGATGGAATTATATAAAATGGCAGAAGAGAAGTACACGACTGATCTTAAGAATAGTGCTGAGAGTGCTTTAAATAAAGTAAAGCAAATTGAAGAAGATTACCCAAATAAGGGCAAATATCGTAAAGAATATAAAGAGGTAAGGTCTGAAAGGCAGAAAGTTGCCCAGGAGATAATGAATTTGACTAATAAGAGGAAGCTTACTCCTGAAGATAAGAAAAGATTGGATCAGTTAAGAACGAGATATGCTGATCTTTTGGAGAAGGAGAATGATTTGTATATAAAGTCACTGTCAGTTGTTGCAGATACTCGTCCAAGTGTTTACATCCAGAAAGTTTATGATGCCAAAGTTAAAAAATGGAGGTTAGAGCATCCTAATCAACCGTTGCCTGAGGAGTTATCAGTTAGATTTTACAATGAGGCTCAGCAGCAGGCGTTGAGTTTGTATGGATCAAGGGTGGAAATGTACAAAGCTGAACTTATAGGAGGGTTAGTTGCATCTAATACAAAATTGGGAGATCTCAGGAAGTTCAAGAAGGGAGTAGGAGAAGTTACTAAAAAGGTAGCAGCAGGGGAGGCTGCTGTTGATGATCCGCGGCTAGTAACTGAGGCTTATGCAAACTTTATAAAACAGTATTTGCAGGATAGTGTCAGTAAAAAGGTGATGAAAAAGAGTGTGAAGAAGGAAGTTTATGAACCAAATGTGAAAACTAATATTAGAGAGACGTTCAAAGAGAGTTTGGAAAATCTTGAAAATGTTACGAATTCGGATGATCAGCAGCCAGATCAGAATGAGGCAGCAAATCAATAGTGTTAGAATGGATACAATAAACGCGCAACAGGGGTGCGCGACAGGCTTGCGGGCTTTGCTTTCTGCAAAGCCCGCTTTTTACTTCTGGAGATTCCTTATTATATCTTCTACTTTTCGCATTGTTGGTTCCACTTCAACTTCAAGTTTCAGAATTTTTTCAAAAAGGGGATTCACTTCTTCTTCGATTTTGGGGTAGTTTTTCAAAATTGGACGTGGATGGGATACTGCTATTAGTTGTTGAAAGACTTTTATGGGATACGTAGTTTTGACTTTTGAATTTATTGGAATTTGGCCTGAACGGTACCATATCTGTTGTGATTGTTCAGTTAATAGGAAGGCGAGGAATTTATCGGCAAGTTTATTGTTGGAAAGTTTTACGAAACATGTTCCGCCTATGCTTGTATTTCTCCCAGCGGGTCCTGTAGGCATAGGATATACTTTGAAGTCGAAATTTTTACCCACTTTTTTTGCTTCTGACTTTATACTGTTAAAGTAGGCAAGTTGCCAAGAACCTGTTACTATGAATAGATAACGCCCTTCTATGAAGCCGCGCTCTGGTGGAAGTCCTCCGGTTTGCCAGGCCTTCCCTTCAATATCTTCTCTTTCAAGATTTTGCAAGAATTTGAAACACTCTATACCCTCTTTTGAAGCGATATTAGTGAGTTTATCAATGCCAAAAGAGAATAGAAAGTGCATGTGCCACCATAAAGAGTTGTATATACCAAGAGGATATATGTTGTACTTTTTATATAAATTGCTAAGTTTTAAAAAATCTGACCATTTTTGGGGAACAGGAAGTGAAAGCTTATTTCTCAAATCTTCTCTACAGAAGAGTGCTAGGGCAGTTACTTGATCGGTGATGGCAACTGGTAAGCCTTTATACCGTAAAATAGCTGATTTTGCGGCTTTTGGAATTATAGATGTGTCGATTTTGTAGAGTTTGCTTTTTTCAAATAACTGCGGAATGTATACAGGATCTACTCGGGCTAAATCGGGGGTTGAATTAGCAATTATAGACATTATTATCTTTGTAAGATGTCCCTGCCATGGAATTCTTGCAATGTGTACTTTTACATGGTAGGTGTTTTCGAAGTTATTTACAATTTTTTCAAAAGCTTTTAGCTCTTGCGGGCTATAAGTTACCCATATTTCTAGGTCAGCTTTTTTATGACAACCTGCCAGCAAATAAGCGAAGATTAAAGATGCAATAACTAGGGTTGTACTTTTAATCATCTCTGTCACTCCCATTTAATTGTCAGCCCTTTATCGAGCCCTGTGTTAGTCCCTCTATGAAGAAACGTTGTGCTAAGATGAATAGAAGAAACAGTGGAATTATGGACATTGCACTTGCTGCAGTTATAAGTTCCCAACTGGTGGTGTACTGTCCCTTTGTCATAGCAATTGCAACTGGTAGTGTGGTCCACACAGAAGATGGTTTAAGTACAACAAGCTGCCACAGGAAGTTTGCCCAGTGAAAGGTGAAGTTGAGCAAAAATACAGTTATTGAAGCTTGAAAAGTTAGAGGGATTATTATGTTTGAAAAAATTTTAAAATCGGTTGCTCCGTCGATGTATGCAGCCTCAATAAGATCATCAGGAATTTTTTTTACAAACTGATATAGCATGAAGAATCCAAATACGTTTGCAAGGTGAGGAACGAAAAGCGCCCACAGTGTATCATACATCTTCAGCTTTACCACCATTAAAAATTGCGGGATAAAAAATACTAAGCCTGGAACTGCAAAACTTGCGAAAAAGAGTCCTAACAGTATATTTTTAAGTGGAAAGTCTTTTTTGGCGAATACGTAAGAAGCGGATAAAGCAAAGAGAGTTGATAAAAAAGCTGCTAAAAAGCTGATCAAAACTGAATTAAAAAAATACGTTGAGAAGTTAAAATTTTTCCACAGTTCTGTGTAGTTAGCTAGTGTAAAGTGAGTTGTTAATTTGAAAGCTTCGCCCGCTGGTTTAAATGAGGCGTATAGCATCCAAAGGAGGGGAAGATTTGAGATAATACAAAGGAGAATAACTGATATTTTAAAAAGGTTTGAGGAAAAGTTGGAAGTTGAGTTTTCCTTCACGTTTTTCACCCCTTCAGGCGTTACTCTTTCTTCTGACGTCACTCGTTTTCTTTAGGAAGTAAGGAGTATACGATTTTAGTAACGGCGATTACTATGAGCAGCAATATAAATGACATAGCTGTTGCTTTTCCAAACTGTGCTTCTTCCCACAAACGGTATAGGTAATATCCAATAGTGGTAGTGAATCCTACAGCTGTTCCATTAACAAATTCAAATGGGCCTCCACCTGTTAGAGCATAGATTTCAGCAAAGGCAGAGAATGCACCGACTATTCCGGTTATGACAAGAAATGAAATTATACTTTTAAGTTGCGGTAAAATAATGTTCCAGAATGTTTGAAATTCTGTAGCTCCATCAAGATATGCTGCTTCTATTATGGATTTATCCATGTTCATAAGACTTATATAAACTAAAAAAGCGGCAAAGCCTGCTCCTTTTAATACAACCACTAGTGCAACAGATGGAAGAGCAAACCACTTATTTGAAAGGGGGGATGTTGCCATATGCAAGAGCTTCACCAGCGGAGATGATTGAGAGTAGATCAACGACCATACGACAGAGATTGCCAATAGATCGGCAATGTTTGGGAATAAAAGGAAAGCCCTTAGGCTGCTTTTTAGGAACTTGCTGCGTATTTTAAAAAGTCCATAACCTGTGATCAGAGCGATTATTACTGTGGAGGGTATGACAAGGACTGCGTATAGAATTGTGATAAGCAATGAAAAAAGCGTTTTGGGATTGGAAAGTACACTTTTGTAATTTTCAAGGCCGACAAATTTTAATGAGTTTATGTCAAACTTTGTCATCTTAAAAAAACTCATATATAAGGAGTAGAGAAATGGGAGTAACAGAAATGCGAAGAAAGCAACTATAAAGGGGGTCATTATAAAAATATCAGTAGTGCTCAACGAACGGATACTATTTGACTTTACTTTTGTAGCTAGTGAGGTTGAAAGTTTGTTATTATCTACGTGGTTGGAATTACTCATCTCTGCTCCTCCTACAGCAATTCTTTTTAATGAAAAGGTGGAAAAATACTAATAAAATTATAACAAGTAAATCTTAATGATGAAGTTTGGAGGAGTGAGATTAAAAGGGTATTTTTAACAAAACGTTTTGAAAAATAGGAGCATTAGGGTGGTTAACTTGGGTAATAGAAACAAATTTGATAATAGTGCTTTATTAAAGTGTGCCATTTTGTCACGATATGAGAGTGAGATTTATGAAAGTATTGTGGATTTGTTGAGGGAAAAGGTTTTGCTTTTTGAGTACGCAAGTGCAAAATTTTTACAGGTTTTAAATGGAGTGGTTGGTGTAGATTTTGATGTATTGATTTCCCTTGGAGGAGATGGAACTTTTTTGAAAATTTTACGTGCTTTTTACTATAGTGTTGGAGTTTTTATACCAATTAATGCTGGTAAGATAGGTTTTCTCACTAATAAGTGGGATTGTAGCAATTTCAGCGGAGAGAAGTTGATAACTGCTCTGAAGGTTATGGCTAATTTAAAAGAGGAGAGAGTTAAAAGTTTTTCAGTTGATTATCTGGATGAGATAAATGCCCAATTGCTAAAAAGAGAGGTCAAACCTGGAATTATAAAGAGACGAATGGTAGCGTTTTGGTTGAAAAAAGATGTCGAAGGTGGAGAAAAAAGGTGTGTTAAGAATTTTGACTTTGGTTTGAATGAAATTTATCTTACGACAGCAGTGCCTGGGAGAGTGTTTGAGTTTGAAGTTTGGGTAGATGATGTAAGGTGGGGAAGATTTAGAGGAGATGGCTTAATTGTTTCTTCACAAAGTGGTTCTACGGGTTATGCTTTATCTACAGGGGGACCTGTTGTCAATATTGATGCTTTGATAGTGGTGCCAGTGGCAATACACAGTGCAATGTTGCCTAGGAGTTTGGTACTAGGGGTTGAATCAAAGATTTCTGTTAGAGCTTTGAGTGATGGTTTGATAGTTGTGGATGGCCAAAGATTCTGGCAGTTTGAGGTTGGTGAAGTTGTGGAAGTAAGCTCTTGGAAAGAGGCAAGGGTTTTGTACTTTGAGGGATATAATTATTTGAAGCGAATAAATGAGAAGTTGCTGCATCAATAGGAGGCTGTAAAAGATAGCCTAAAACTGGAGGTTTGTTGATCGGTGTTTAGAAAGGAGATCGTGGGTGGTTGCGAGTTGATTTACAGAATAGATGACTTTGGAGGTTTTGAAGCACTGCAGATGGCTACCTCTTTGGCTTTGGAGAGCTTTAATTTGAAAGTTGATATCTCCAGACAGCTAATGTTAGGAACTTTGGAAAATAGATTTATTACTCAAGATTTAGGGTTGTCTGATGAATGTGCTGATAAGCTCAAAAATGTTTTTTTTAAGAGCCCCTACAATTTTGTTCTTGTGTTTTCTGAAAATTTGAAAGTTGCTTTGCTAAAGAGGTTTTTTGGTCATTACATTGTTGATTATTCTGAACTTTTTAAAGAGTTTTGGGAGGATTTTGTAGTGGAATTTAACAAAAGATTGGATTTTTACGTGAGATTGGTCAATAAAGAGTATGCAGAATATTTGGAGAAGAAAAAGGCTTTTTTTGTAGTGTGGCTGAATATAGCAGGGGTCGGGTATTGTAAAATAATTGCAAGGGCTTAAGTAAATTTGAATGTTTTTGAAAGAGGTGGAGATGATGAGTAATAAAGAGCTAAGGACTCTTCTAAAATTCGAGGGGATTTCTAAAATTTTAGAAGTGGGACCTGCAACTTATAATCGTGTTTTGAAAGAAGTAAGCTTTGCTGTGAAAAAGGGTGAAATTTTTGGTTTTGTAGGGCAGAATGGAGCTGGTAAAAGCACAATATTGAAGATAGCGATGGGGTATCTTAAACCAGATAGTGGAGAGGTTTTTTTCTACGAAGGTGATAATAAGATTTTGCCTAAGCAATTTGTTTTAAAGGGTAGATGCGGTTTTTTAGCAGAGAATTTTCAGGCTTATGATGAGATGACTGTGGAGGAGGTTGTGAATTTTGCAGTGGCGACGAAGAAAGCGGCAACGGAGCTTTCTGAGAATGAAATTTTAGAAGTTGTGGATAGGATAGGGATAAGAGATTACTTTCCGAAGAAGATGAAGCAGCTTTCTAAAGGAATGCGGCAGAAAGTTGGATTGACTCTTGCGGTTATGGGAAATCCGGAAGTTTTAATACTTGATGAGCCAGCAAGTGGACTTGATCCATTGCACAGGTATGAATTTAAGAATTTGATTAAGGAGTTAAATGCTAAGGGAGTTACGGTTATATTTTCTTCTCACTTGCTAGAGGATGTGAGAGATTTGTGTGATAGGATTGCTATTGTTCACGGAGGAGAAATTGTAGAAGTGCTGGATTTGAGTAAATTGGAAGGAGATTTGGAGGAGTATTTTGTTAAAAGGATAAAGAAAATTTACTTGTCAAAGGCTGAAGAGGAGTGAGATATATGAAGTGTGAAAAGGTAAGGGCACTTGTTAGATTCACGGTAAAAGAAGGGCTTAGAAATAAGTTGCTTTTGGCATTGTTGTTACTTTCTGTTGTTATCTTTTTTGGAGCTATAATGCTTGGAAGAATTACTGTAGATGATACTGCGCGTGGAGTTTTTGAGTTTGGTCACTTTGTCATATTTATTGGTATTGCTGCAATTTCTGTTGTGTATCCCATTTTTAATTTAAGGCGTGAGATAGAAACAAGAGTTTATCATACAACGTTGGGTTTAGGTTTTACACGGTCAGAATTTTTGTTTGGAAAATTCATTGGGTACACTATCCTTTCATGGTTAATATACGTAATAATAAGCCTTTTATTTGTTATTTCTATAAAGATGTTTGGAACATTACCTAAGAATTTTTTTACATCAATTTACGGCCTATTCATTGAAATACCTGTGATAGTTGCTATATCCACAGTCATTGCTGCTTTATCAAGTGGAACTATAATAGCAATCTTTTTAGCTACAACATTTGTGATAATTGGCCACGTGGTTGGTTTGGTTTTGAATGCAAGTAGAATTGAGTTTTACATGGCTCAGTGGAAGGTACCAGCTTTGATTCTCTCGTTTGTATTTCCAGTTCTGGATTACTTCAACTTAGAGGATTTTGTTTTAGCACCGGGAATAATGCCGTGGCACTACTATGTGGGATTGGCAGCCTATGCTTTGTTTTACGTGATGGCATTTTTGGGATTTGGAATTTGGAGATTTGAAGATAAGGATTTACTTTAAGGTTCGGTTATAGTTTTTATGCTGGAGATGATGAGAATGAGGAAAGCGTTTGTGATAGGCTTTGTGGCATGGATATTAAGTACAATACTTAACTACAATTTATGGTTTTGGAGGCTTAGAACCGTTGGAAATTTGTATGTATTGCCGTATTGGGCAGAAAGAGCGAGATTTTTAAATTTTATATCTGCTGCAAGTGATTGGAATCTGCTGAATTTTTACACAACCTTTTATTACGTGCACGGTTACTTTCAACACGGACACACGTTTCCATATATGAA
>JAMOTN010000076.1 GCA_027062325.1 bacterium | reverse complement strand
TTTTGGTTTCATTGCCGAACACTTACTAACGGATAAGGGAAAACATGTTTTTATCATCACAGACAATAAAATTTAAATTCACATTTGCACACTACCCAGATTCCTCGCTGGTTAAAAGGGCAAGAGATCTCAAACACTAAGCCCCTCCACAGCTCCTGGCTAAACGCTTTTCTTTACCATATTTGCCCTAGTGGAGTACACACCACTTACAAAAAAACGCAAAGGTAATTATATCTATCCCCTAAGATGATCAACCTAACCTACAAAATTTCACAACATTATCTTAAACCGGAAATTATCAACAAGAAACAAAATTATAAAAAATTATAAAAACAATAATCTTCTTCATCTTCTCCAAGAAACCTCTCATGAAAACTTCTCTGAAATTTTAATTATTATACTATTCCCCTTGTTCCTTGCTCTCTTTCAAGATGCCGCCCCTCGAAATATGCAATTCTCAATGCTCCTCCTAAAGTCCAGTTAAAATTTGGCTTTTTTCTTATTAATTTTCTACGTAACTGACCTCTCAATACTTTAAATTTCTTCAATTCCACCTAAAAACACCTCTGCAATTATACATGACTGCCTTTTCTACTGCGGCTTTGATTGCCTCTTTTAAAAACATTGCTGGTAGTAAATTCTACTCCTCATTTCTATACGAACCAATTAATTCCAGTTCTGCATGATCATCTTCAATTTTCTTTATTTGATAAACTCCAACTTCTACTTTAGCCACAGTTAGCCGCAGGAAGTTCTCTCACATAAAATTTCACCTTTACACTTCTCAAAGTGTGAACTTCATTAGCAATAGTTCCTCTTGTCTTTATATAACATGCCTTCGATGGTTCCCTCATCTCAGTAGTAATGACTCTAGAAGAACCATAATATTTGAATCTTCCACCCTCTTCCCATAAAACAGGTTTCCAGTTTTGGTTCTCCCTATTTTTATCCTCAATAAGAATTCCCCATTCCCCCCTATTAAAGGGTTTAATCATATTTTCTTCCACTTTTCACAGGATTTTGAACAGTGCTTAGCAATTTAAACTCAACTTTTAAAATTTTCCACCTTGCTTTCCCTACTTTTTTCTAGCCTACTCTTTTCTAGCATTATCCCACAGTACATATTTTCTAAGTGTATCGTTATCTTCATAGTCCTAGAACTTTGAATAGTAATCATTGTTATCATGGGACTCATCAATTAAATTTCAAATAAAAACTTTATTCAAATTCAATAAAACACCTTCTTAAGTTTAGTAATGGCTTCATCCAAAAGTTCAAATATCATATTCAAATTAACCACCTTGGCCGGATTCTCATCATCATGGGCTAAACTATTTCTAGCATTCCTTAAACTATGATACAAGTTTTTATCAAGACCTATTCTTTCTATCAATCTGTAAACTTTGGGATAATTCCAATACTTATTATTTTCAGCCTTTTCATTGTAACAACCATTTTCTTTAAGCAAAATTTCCAAAGCAGCCGTAAACTTTACCAAAGCTATTGCCGCTCTTCCTGATAAATACAATTTTTCTATGAAGTAAAGCTTTTGGGCAAATTTCTCAATACCCTTTATATCATTTCTATACAGTAAAATTTCCCCCCTTATTTTCTTTCTATCCTCAACTTCATTTAAAATGCTGTCAACCATCTTTTTCAAAATCCTCAACTTTAAAAGTGCAAGAGGGGGCGCAGCATTACCAACTTCCTCCAAACATTCAGCCAAATAAAATGAAATTTTTTCTAGATTTTCTACTTCATCTCCCACACTTGCTCCAACTAGAAGTCTTTCTAACTCTCTCACTGCATTATCAAATTTCTTAGCAATTCTCTCATCTCTGAACATTTTTTTCAAAGTAGCTCTCTTAAACGTAAAGAGCCAATGTCTTCTTAAAATCAAAACCTGGTGCGTAAAATCCAAAAAATCCTGCAAACTCTCTATGGTAAATATTACGCTTGTGAAAGTTTGGTTTTCCTCTTTTTCCTTTGAAGGAGCAGAAACTCCAAAGCTTTCATCCCCCCATTCCTCATAATTCCCCACTTCATCAGCCTCTAATTTTTTCTTCCTAACTCCACGCCAAATATTCAATGTGGCTTTTCCCAAAATTTTGAAGGAATCACGCAGTTTTTTAAAAAAGCACGCGATACTTATCTCCTCATCTTCCAAAACCTTTTTACTTTTATCACTTTTATTTGGCTTTCTCAGCGTTCTTTTTACATCTTCTTGATAAGTATAGTAATGAAATGTTTCTACTTCACAATTCGGTATAAAAACCTCCAAAACATTTACTAAACTCTCTACCACAGTCAAAACAACAGTGGTAATTTGCCTTAACCCTCCCGTCAAATCCAAATGAAATTCTATTTTTACCCTCTTAGAACCCTGAGACTGCAATGATTTCTCAAATTCACTTATCTTGTTTAACATGTAAGAGAAAGTTTCAACAAAAACCCTCTCGTACTCCTTAGGCAACCCAGGTATATCAAAAACCCTTTTAAAAAGTATTCGTTTAAATCCATCCTCTGTCTTTTCCTTTTCATCTTCCACAAAATATCCAACTCTTTTTACACTTTCTTCAAGAACTTCCCAATCAGTCTCTGAAGTGCCAAATGCAAAGATTAAATCCGGCTTTATTTTTTCTACCAAAGGTTCCCACGGATACTTTTTCTCTTCATCTGTTTTTTCCGAATTAACCCATCTATGAAACGTTGGTTTATTATTTCTTCCAAAGTTCCTTATTAAAATTTTCACCATTACCACCTCTTTTTTACTTTTCTCAGTAAGGATTATAACACAACGACTCTCATCACCTTAACTTGTTCTTTTGAGAAATAACCTCTCGATCTACTTAAAACTTTTAACGATATATCCGAAAAATAAATAAGGAGTAATAACTAATTCAAGAGGGGGAGTTGAAATGTACAGATATCCACTTCCACTATTAGTGTTGATACTCACATTTTTCTTATATTTCTTAATTGGTTGTTCTGATGAAGATGCAATTATTCTGAAGCTCAAAGCAATAGATGAAGTTTGGAGTAGTTATGAAGTCTCCATAAAAGGATTTGATTTTGAAGGAAAACAAACTTACTCTGCAAAATTTACATCTCATTCTAAAGAATTCATTGTAAGTTTACCAACCTGCAATTACTACATAATAGAAGCATCTAAAAATGGGGCTACAATGAAGTACTACGCTACTCAATCTGAAATAACTAATCACTTGCTGGATATAAAAGTCACTCCATTTTCTCATTATGTTTCCTCTGTAATAGATTCGTTTTTGGCTTTTAAAAATTCAAAAGGAAACTTACCAATGGAAAAAATTACATTAGGAAAAGAAATGGCAAAAAGTAACCTTCGCAAATTGGGGATTGAGTACAACTCTTTCACTAACCTCACCAACATAGACATTGAAAAACTCATCATTTCTTTTAAGGAAAAATTAGGACTTCAAAATTTACCCGAAAAAGATTTCTTGTTAAAACTTGAACAGGTAGCATCAGGTAATTTACCCTCAAATGCAAACCAAAATATCAAAAAACTTTTAGTAACCCTAGATGCAATGGAAAATTCCAATTCTTCACAAAATGAACTCTCAAAACAAAACAGTAATTCAATAAGCATTTCCGTTGAAAACGCATTCTTCTCATATTCATTTGGAAGCGTTAAAGCCAAAGAAGAATTAACAGCAAACACTCTCACACAAATTGGAAAGTTTCCCCACAACTTCATAGGAAAAAGATTGACCTCTTTTGAAGGCTTGCCCACTTCTTTAACCGAGGAAAACTACGAGCTTCCATATCTGGATGAAAATGTAAACCCATGGCTTTCCACAATTGAGATAAATCTAAAAGTTTCTGGCGAAGGGGTAACTACAGAAAATATTTTTATAACTTACGGAGTTAAAGGTATCCTAAACAAGGCTTGGTTTTCATGGGGAGCAGAACTTCCTCCTGAAAAAAACATAACTTTAACCCTTAATTTACAAGTTTCAAGGGAAAGCTCAGCAGAAGGGATAAAAACTTCTATTACCCCTTCAATTTCTGTAAGGGGAGTTTCAAGCGTAATTCCTACCTATAAAGTAAGTAGTTTTGAGGTTACAAATGAACGAGGAGGTGAGTTTTCTGAAATAAAGGCAATTATCTACCTTGGAAAAATTGCAAAGTTGCTGGCATTTGAAGGAGAAAAGCTGAACTTCAACGGCATTAATTGGGTTAGTGTAGAGGATTGGGAAAACTTTGATTGGGGGGATACAGGGGGAACCATAGGCTGGAACAACTGCGATTGGTTTGAAGTTTCAGGAAAAATTACAACTAGCACTAAGGAGTACTTGTGGAGATGTGACGTAAGAGATTTAGACAACTTTATTCCCTACATAGCAACAGACTTCAACTACTCTGTTCCCCTAAGTAGCGGACAATCCCTTGCGTGTGTTGATGGATATTCACATTTATCCTGGGACAAGGAATATTCAATGGAGGAAAAAGGGGACAACTACATCCTTATGACGGCTACAGCTTCGGTAACATCAGACAGTTCTTATATAGGAAGAAACAGGTTAGCACTAAATCTGACTCTTCCTGAAGAGTTGCAAAAAAATGAAGCCAGATTCAAAGTCAAAGTTGCATGGTTTTTGAGTTACGATTTGCAACAGGAAGACACAGGAGATTCAACTGTAGACAAAATCTTTTGTGTGTCTTATGCTGGGGAAGGAGACATAAGTTTTGAAGTTTATCAAAACTCCGTAACAGTTTACACACCTCCCTATGAAAGCAGTTGGTTAAAGCTTGCCTACAAAGAAAATTCCCTATCAGAAGTAGATACAATTCTAACTACCACTAATCCAACAATCTCTTTTAGCACAGGAATAACAGGACGCCTCCTTCCCTCGTATACCATGCTAAAAATAGTTGGAGCAGAAAAATACTTTATTTCTACATCAAATTACACCCGTTATAACAAACGTTGGCTACAAATAACGATGTTTTTTCCTTGGGACTACAACAACAGCCGTGCCTGGTATCAAAAACTCAGTCATTATCCTTTTCCATACTACATAGACAATTCAGGAAACGTAAGCTGGACGTATGCTGGTGGCATCGACCTAGGCGGATCAAACGGTGGAGACGATACTCTCTACACTACAGCAATGTGGTGCTTTGGAATAGAATTGATTACCGGCGACAAAGTTTTCGTTCTTTGGCCTGAAAAATTTGGCAACAAAAATCTGGCTACTCCACTTGAAGACGTCTCAATTGACAACCTTCTTAACGGCAACGCAAATTTTATCGCAAAATTCAAATTTGAGTGGATTGACCACGATTAACCCACTAACTCTCTATCTTCCTTGCTAACAGTCGGTCTTCCCCCTTCACACAATCCTGAAATAGTCAACCAGAACGCAGTGGCGCTGGCGAGTGAAGGTGCGGGCTGTGGTGATTCCTTCACCGGTTGTAGTGCCTATGGTAAACGTTGTTGGTCCCTCTCCACCGTATCCAAGTCCTGCAGTGCTCGGAGCATTCTTGGTAAAGATAGTCGTATTCATACGAACAGCCATTTCGTGAAGTCGTGCAACGTTGAGTGAGTGCATAACTGCAGAGTGCTTACGTCCACCCTCAGCTTCAATTGCAAGCTGCAATGCCTCTTCAAAATCGCGCACACGCACAAGTGGAATAACAGGCATCAACAATTCTTCCATCACAAACAGGTGGTTTGCAGGAACTTCACATATTAAAATTTCTGGTTTATACGGAGCTTTTACACCTATCGCTTCTAAAAACTTCTCTGGATCTTTTCCCACCCAAGCACGGTTAGGATGCCCATCAGAAGTCAAAACAAGACGTGCAAGCTCATCAATCTTATTTTCTGGAATTTCAAAAGCTCCCGCTTCTATCAGGAATTTTTTGAGAGAATCGGCAATTTTATCAACTGCAATTATTTCCTTCTCATCTACACAAACTATGTTGTTATCAAGGCTTGCACCGGCTACAATGTCCGAGGCAGCTTTCCTTATGTCTGCTGTCTCATCCACCACCACCGGAGGATTACCAGGACCTGCTGCAATCACACGCTTCCCCGATTTCATTGCTGCGGCAACAACAGCAGGTCCACCCGTAACAACTAAAAGATCAACATCCTTGTGATTCATAAGCTGTTGAGCACTCTCAATGGTCGGGCTTTCAACACTAGCTATCAAATTACGAGGTGCGCCAACCTCTATCATTGCATTGTGCAGAACACGAATGCAGTAATTTGTAACCTCCCTCGCCCCCGGGTGTGGATGAAAAACAACGCTGTTCCCCGCCGCTATCATACCAATAGCATTGTTAATTATGGTCTCTGTTGGATTTGTGGATGGCGTTATGGAAGCAATAACTCCCCACGGAGCAAGCTCAACTAATTTCATTCCATGATCTCCTGTATAAACCTCTGATTTTAAATCTTCCACTCCGGGAGTTTTAGTAATAGCAAGAATGTTCTTTTTTACCTTATGATCAGCACGTCCTAATCCCGTTTCTTTAACAGCCATCGTTGCAAACTCCTCGACATGCTCTGCTGCTGCTCGCCTCATTGCAGCAATAATTTCACGCCTCTTCTCAAGAGACAACTTTCTAAGTTCTTCAAATGCAAGCCTCGCAGCTGCTACCGCACTATCCACATCTGAAAATATGGGCCCAGAACTAAAGGAAGGCGCTGTCCCAGCAAGACGTTTTAATACCTCTTTTACCATGCTGTCTATTCTATCCTCAGTAAGATTTATACTCATCTCTATCGCCTCCTTAACGCCATCCTACCCCAACAACACACGTCCCCAACAGTTCACTACTCATCTCAACTTAAACTAAACTTCCTCGAATCCCAAATCCACTCTAAAAATTACCACACATCAAACCAAGAACCATACATCAATAAAGATCTGTAAGCATTATTCTATCTCCATCTAAAAACTTAACCTCTTCCAAAATTCCTATAACTGCCGCATCCACAGGCTTTCCATTGGTTTTATCTGTCTGCCGTGCACTACTTCCAGAAACAAGAAGCACAATCTCACCAGCTCCAGCCTCCACCGTATCAATTGCCACTACATAATCCGAAGTTTCTTTTAAAGTCGCACTTTCCCCACTTTTTTTGTCAATTTTATAAGTTTGAACCAAAAGCAGCTTCAATCCCCTCAATCTCTCATCTTTACGAGTAGCAACAACATTTCCAACCACTTTACCTATTTTCATACCTCATTCCCCTCAAAAAGGAATTATAAAGCTTACCCACTTTCTTTTTAACGAAAAAAGGGCAGGCACTGGCGACCTGCCCCCTTTATTAAAAGCTTTTTTCTAATTAAAACTCATCCTCAAGCTCTTCACTCTTCCCTATTGGAAATACATCCTCCAAATTCTCATGAGGCCTTGGTATAACGTGAACTGCAACGAGCTCTCCAATCCTTTGGGCAGCTGCCGCTCCCGCATCAGTAGCTGCCTTAACCGCCGCAACATCTCCTCTCACCAAAGCAGTTACATATCCACCACCAATTGTCTTGTATCCCACAAGCTTAACGTTTGCTGCCTTTACCATAGCATCAGCAGCTTCAATCAACGCAACGAGTCCTTTTGTTTCAATCATTCCCAGAGCTTTTCTTGCCATCTTCTTCACCCTCCCCAAGGTAATAAAAGTTGTCGTTCACCTATGGTAACACTTTTATTATACTGTAAATGAAAATACTGCGTCTTTCAAGTTCAAAGGAGGTATAAGATATGCAAAATTTTCCAAACATTCCCACAACACTTCCAAAATGGACAGATGATATTGAAAAAAATCTGATCAACTGCTACAAATTCGTATTTGAAAATTTCAAGGACAACTCCAAGCTTTTAGTACACAGCATAGCAACAGGTTGCGTCATGAAAGATTTAGCAGCCAGACTATCTCCGGAAAATAAAAAAAATTGGTTCATTGCAGGTCTTATGCACGACATAGATATTCCCTGGGATCCAACTGAGAAATATCATGGCACATTAGCCGCTTCCGAACTTGAAAAGGCTGGCTTTCCTTCTATTATTTGCCAAGCAATAGCTGATCATCCTTATGGAAAAAATAATGACATACTACCACGTGCCCTCTATTCCGCTGATCCAGTAACTGGTTTGGTAGTTGCAGCTTTTTTAATTTTACCTTCCAAATCAATACAAGATTTAAAGCTGTCTTCCCTTAAAAAACGCTTCAAAGAAAAACGTTTCGCTGCAGGTGCTAATCGAGAACAGATCAAAAGAATTGAAGAGCTTGGTATAAATCTTGAAGAATTTTTAGAGCTATCTCTGGAAGCTATGAAAAACACAGAAAATATGTGGTGGAGATTAAAAGAACCACATTGGAGTGAGCTTTTTTAGTAATATGAAGTCGCACAAAAATCGTAGCAAAATTATTAAACGTTTAACAGATGGACTGTTCAAATTCAGCTCACAATTCAATCTACTTAAAAACTCAATTTACGTAGTTGCATACTCAACTGGACCCGATTCAACGGCTCTTCTTCATCTGCTTTCAAAATGGCAAGCGCGTTTTAAAATTAAGTTAATTGCATGCTACGTAAATCACCTCATACGCCAAGAGAGCTTTGAGGAGGAAAAGTTGGCTCAAGATTTTACAAAATCGTTGGGAGTCCCACTCATTATCAAAAGGCTTCTTTATTCCCCCCGTAATGAAGAAGAGGCACGTAGAGAACGCTATAGACTTCTGAAAGAAGTTGCTTCGCATTTCAACACTTCCTCAATTCTCACAGCGCACAATGCAGATGATGTCGCCGAAACTGCTTTTTTTCAACTACTGAGGGGCTCTTCTCCCTTTTCCCTAGTTGGCATAAAACCTTCATCGCAGGTATTTGGACTCAATGTAGAAAAGCCTCTTCTCTTTGCTACAAAACCAGAACTTGAGGAATACTGCAACCTACTATCACTACCTTTCAACACAGATAAAACCAACTTAGATCCTGCAACCTCTAAGCGAAATTTAATACGACTTGAAATATTTCCAAGGTTAAAAGATATCAACCCAAAATTTCAACGTCAGTTATTTTTCTTCTGCAAAGCCAACTGGGAAACTGAAGATAAAATCGAAGAGATAGAGGAAGTGTCTCTGATTCCCTATATAGACTCAACTACCATAGTTATAAAAAGTCTTCCTCCATTTTCAAAGCCTCTTCTTTTCTTCACTTTAAAAAAACTTGGTATTCAACTCAACTCACAACAACTGGAAGAAGCAACAAGCTGCACCTCTTTAAAAATTTCCAAAATATCCAAAGGTTCAATCTCAGCCTTTATCAAACCTACTTACATTCAAATCACACTCCCTATAAGCATCATATCTTTCGTAAAAATTGAAAAAAACAAAACAACTCTTCATCTCTCACTACCTAAGCTAGCCCCTATAACCTTAGCCCCCCTACAAAACAGCAAAAATTTATGGCAAATTATAAAAAGTGAATGGAAGCATCATCCATCAAAATTCACCTTTAACCCAAGGAGGAGTAGGCTATGGAGAAGTTTAAAAACCATCTTGGAAACTTTTTCACACCAATATACTGGAATGAAAAAATAGCAGCACTCGAGCTAATAAATCAGCTTGAGCTTCCCATAAAAGAAGAATGGATAACCTGTAAAACATCTCAAGACAGTGCGCGGGCAATAAAAGACATGATTGTTAGGGGAGCCCCTGCAATCGGCATAACCGCAGCCTACGGCATGGCTCAAGCCGCCCGCGAAGGTATGAGCTTTGAAAAAGCTCGCGATATGTTTGCCAAAACTCGCCCAACAGCTGTTAATCTATTCTGGGCTCTTGAACGCTGCGCCGAAACAGAGTGGAGTTTTGAGGCACAACTAGAACTTGCAAAACGCATACACCTTGAAGATTATGAAATGAATTTACGCATCGCAGAAAACGGCGCAAATTGGTTAATCAAACACTGGAAAAGCACCGGAAGTTTAGGCAAAAAAACGATAACTGTTCTTACTCACTGCAACACAGGTGCGCTAGCCACAGGTGGTTGGGGAACAGCTCTTGGCGTTATCAGAACGCTTCATAAAATGCTTACTCAAATGGGAAAAGAATTCGTGGTTTTAGCAGATGAAACACGCCCATATTTGCAAGGTGCTCGTCTTACGGCATGGGAACTTCTAAAAGAGGAAATAAAGCATTACGTTATAACAGACAATATGGCAGCATTTTTTATGAAAGATGTTGATGCAATTTTAGTTGGGGCCGATAGGATCGCAAACAACGGTGACACTGCAAATAAAATAGGTACATTCCAATTATCCATAGTTGCCAAACATTTTTCGGTTCCATTTTTAATTGTGGCTCCAACAACCAGTATAGATTTTTCCTGCCCAAATGGAGATAGCATTCCAATAGAAGAAAGAAGTCAAGAAGAAGTTAAGTTCGTAAAAATCGCCGGAGAACGCATTCAAATAGCACCATCTGAAAGTTTGGCACGCCATCCAGCATTTGATGTTACTCCTGCAGAGCTTATCACTGCCATAGTCACAGAAAAAGGTGTTGTAAAACCAAATGAACTAAGAAAAGTCAAGTGAGGAAATTGACCTTTAATCCCAACAATAAAACCGGTAGGCACACCTAGCGCAATCCGGCTCTTCTCCAAGAAGTGTCAAAGTATCGTATTTCTGATAACGCAACATATCAAACATTGCCTTTTTAAACGCTTGAAATTTTTCATTCTCCATCAACTTTGACACAAATGAGCGCTTATAAACATCGCTGAAACGCCTATCCAAGATCTTTTGCACATTTATCAATTCGAAGACATCAGTTTCAAAAGCATAAGTGTAAACTAACAACTGTGGAAAATACTCATCACTAACTCGTAATTTGTAATCCTGAACCACTATCATCTTCCCTAAGTTTTTTCTTCTATAAGTTACCTCTTTTTCCACAACCCTGTCGACCCTTATCTTCACAACCAACTTTTCCAACCCATCTTTACTTTCCCCAAAATATTCAGCAACCTTAGCCAAGTTAACCACTCTTTCCTCCTCAACATGAAGTATCCTATCAAATTTGTCAAACTTCTCTACCCACCGCCTCAAAGCACTCCAAACTTCCCATTCAAAATCTATTCCTGTCTCCATTACAAACTGCTCTCTCCAAGTCTGCCATAAGCTATCAAAATTGTTAAAGAACGCTCCTATTTCTCCGCTCTCTTGGAGTTTCACAATATCTTTATTCACCATCTCGAAAAATTTATGGACATATGTCCCTATTTCATCAGGTTCATACGTATCTTTAAACTCCCACATACCTTCTACCGAAACTACGGAGCTCAACCAGTTTGCAAACACACAACTTTTATATCCTTTAGGCAGCGCTGACACAGCATGCGAAACCCCACCCACACCTCTCAACCTCTGACCTTTCAAATTCAAGGAATAATTCTCCCAATCTTTTTCTCTTCCAAAATTCCAAAGAAAAACCGGTACATAATTCTCGGTTAATACTACAAACTCATCTGCATTTTGACTCATGTAGGAAGCCGCAAATAACTGCCGTTCCCAATCAACATCTACCTTCGGCTTAACCCAGACAAACACATCAACATCGTCCACATTAACAACTTCAGGCATAGTAACAAATAACCACCATTTATCTCCTGTTGGTATTTTAGCTCTCTTTAACGTCTTACTCTTAAAATGCTGGCTCATCAAAGCAAGGACATCTACTTCATTTCTTTTAACTTCAATTCCTTCTTTGACCTCATCTAAAATTTTTTGCCAACCACTACTCATTAAAAGTCGCCTTAAAATTGAGATAAACTTTCTCATTAAAACACTCAAACTTGCCAAACCTTTTTCAAACTTTTCCACAATTACCTCCTCTGTGCTCAAACTTCCCATAAACTCCGCAGCAAACTTTAAAAATTCCTTACTTCTTTTTTCAAACAGGTCAATCCCTTTTTCTTCCAAAAAAGTTGAACTTTCAAATTTTAAATCGAAATCCTTAAACCTTGTCAGAATATCATGCAGATTATCCTTATCCACCTTCAAACTCAAAATTTCAAAATCCTTCAAATATCCTCTCACATTTATTCCACGTGCTATCTCTAGTAGCTTGTAAACCAAAGCCGATGCATAATCAGGAACATCAAACCATATATCAAAGTTGGCTGACTTCAAACTCTCTGAAACATCTTTATTATTCTCAACTTCTACTGCTACTCTGGCAGCACTCCACAAAGCAAATAACTCATCTTGAGACTCGCAAACCACACATACCCTTTTATCAGAGTATCTATCAATAAGCTTACAAAATGCAGAATTTGAAAACTCTAATATCTTAGCTTTATTCACATTTTGATAAAATTCAACCTTAAACTCAGGCTTTAAAACCCCTAGTTTTTCCAAGAATCTTCTCTCATACCGATACGGTCTGAAAAACTTCTCGTACTCAAACCCAGTGAAAAACTCAAGACTTCCAAATTTTCCAATTGTTAATTTTTCTATCAACTTTTTTCGAGTATAAAGCCCCGCCTTAGATAACTCATCCTCAATAAACTCCAAAATTTCAAATAACCTCTCCTCACCGGGAACAAATAAATTATTATCAGCTTCTAAACTTTCTAGATAGGCCAGATATAGCTTCTTAACCGTAAGATAGTTGAAACCAAGTAGTACAGAAAGAAAAAGATAAAAAACTTCGTTGGAAACAACATCAACTACATCCTCATTCGGACTAGAAGTTGCAAGGTAAGAAGATAGAACCTCATCAAATCTTAAAGCAGCTATTCCCTTTTTTAATCTGAACCAGCGTGCTTGAATCTCCGTTGGAACTACTTTAAGCCTTATCATGTATAATTATTTTAGCACAGCCAGAAAATTTAGCCAAAATTGTTTAGGGTGGGATTTGATTATATGGAGAAAAAAGATTTTATGATAATTGCAGCAGCTATCCTTTTTTTAGCAACATTTTTATGGTTTTTTAACTCATCATCACAATTACTCACTCCAAGAAAAGAACCTGCATCACAAACTCGCGTAATAGTTCCTGTCATAAAGTCGAAAAAAAGTAGTTTTAAAACTCTCGCTGGCATCCCACTACTTGCCCCAACTCCTTCTAAGTTCAAAAGCGTCAAAGTAAACGCCACAACTTCATTCATAGCTGCAATAAAAAAATACGAGATTCGTCGCATGGAAGAACTAGAGCAGAAGTTTAAAAAATCAAATCGCTCACGCTTTAAAAAATACCTCAATTCCAAAATCTCTGAAGCAAAATCTTTAGTAGATAAAGGAAAATACTACATAGCAGTCTCAAAGCTTAGAAAGTTACTACTTGAACAGCGCTCTATTCCAAAAGAAGAATTAATCGAGATTCTAAAGCTACTCGTAATATCCTATAAAGAATTGGGAGAAGAAAGAAAAGCTAAAGTGGTTGCTTATAAATACTATTCTCTCCTTGCAAAGTATGCGAAGAATATGAAGCAACGTCGAATGTACAAAAACATGGCAAGCAAATTAAAATTAGAATTAAAGAGATAATCAACAATTTTAATTGGGGGCTTGTTGTTATGCTTAAAATTCTCCGTAGAAAGTTAAACTCTTTTTCCATACTTGAAGTTATAATTGCCCTTGCCTTTCTAGGAATAGTGGTCATTCCCGTGTTTATGATATTTCATCAACTCAACTTTACTTCCGTTAAAACTGAGGATTATCTAAAAGCTGCTCTTTTTTCTTCTATGGTTTCTGAAGCTTTCAGAGGAGCAGGATACAATTCTTTACTCAAACTTCTAAAAGAGAACCAAGTTGGAACCAAATATAAACTTGTTGAAGAAAAGTTTGACCTGACTACTCCCGGCATGAAATCGTATAACGTATTAATACAATTTGCTTTCTATCCAATACCAGATTTGGACGAAAATTTTTCAATCCCAACTGCATACAAAAACGACATAAATTATCTGGTTCAAGTTTATCAGACTTTTTTCAAGTACACAGACCGGATCCAACTTGGAATCATGATAACTTGGTTCGACAAAGCAACAAGAAGAAAAAAAAGTTTTCGAACATTCACAATTATCACCCGCAAAACTTATCCTAAGTTGAACTTTCAAAATAGCAATCCTTGAAGATTGGGGGACAAAAGTCAAGATGATTGGGAAAAGAAGAGCATTTACTCTTGCTGAACTTATAATAACAATTGCTGTCATGGGAATAGTTTCAATAATGATATTCAACTTCTTCTCAAGCTTTATGGGACGCGGCAGAAAACTTGAAGAGCGAGGTAAAATTCTACAAAGTCTCCGTCGCGCCTTCATAGAAATTTCTATACCTTTAAAAGAAGCTGATTACATATCAAAATTTGAGGATACAAAAGATTTAACCACTCTAATCTTTCCAGTAACTCGCAACGGAATTACAAAATGGTACAAGATTACTCTCATTAAAAATTTAGACACTTCAAGCAACGAGATCAAAGCCGCTAATCTACTACTCGCTAAAGCTAAAAGCAAATCCGATATTGACACCGCCCCAACTACAAAACTCTTAGGCTTTGCAGAATCCGCAAAGTATCCACTCCGTGTAGTTGGTCTCTTATCCTCGATAAATATTGGTACCACAATGTACCATACAAACATTGAGCTCTTGGCCCCCGGTTACAATCCGCTGGACGTTGTAAAAGGTAATTTTAATAACTACAAGAACTTTTTATATCCTAATTATGCAACTCTAGAAAATGTATCATTTGTAAAGTTCAATTTTGTAATATCTACAGGTAAAAAAGTTGAGGTGTACTCATTCGGATGCGCTTTAAGGAAAAAGTGCAAATAGAAAGTAATCTAACCTCTCAAAAAAAAGCAGTAACAATTCTTGAGATGCTCATTGGAATAGCTATTCTGAGCTTCATTATCCTACCTATCATTCACTTATTCAGAACAAGTCAAACTGCCTCCATAAAAGCAATAGACGTAGCCACTGCAACAGAAATGGCTGCTTCTTTAATAGAATTAATGAAAGGTAAACCCACCGGATACTATCCAGAAAACGGCTGTAAAATTGAAGGTAAAAAGTACTATAACTCCCTCCTTGGAATAATGTCAAAATTTGGAGACAAAGATAAAGCAGAACTTTCTGAAGAAGATATACAAACTATGTTAATTCACACATTCCAAGATCTTCCAACTCCTTCTGCAATAAATCGATTCAAAAGAACCCTTATTATTGAAGCCCTTGGAAAACCAAAAGCATACCTAACTCCCTGTGGTGTACAAAAACAACCATCACTCTTTCGCATAACTGTCAAAGTAAAATGGGTGAACAAATTGAGGCGTGGAAAAAAACCAACCTTCAGACTTATAACACTCGTAGAAAATAAAAATCCACCAGCTTTTCAGTAACAAATAAAACGATGGAGGGAGATATGAAGCAGCCAAGCAAAGATTCTCAAAATTTTCTCAAAAGAATAAGCAAAAAATCCTTCACTCTTGTTGAAGTCATAGTAACTCTGTTTATTCTCGGCATAGTATTCACAGTACTCATGCGCATATTTTTTACGGGAAAACGAATAACCTACAAAGTGACAACCTCAACTTTGGCACGTCAAATGTTCCGTGTCCTCAATTCTTACCTCAGAAAAGACATAAGAGAAGCTGTAATTATGGATCTTATCACTCCACCATTCATCTTGTCAGATCCATATCCACCAACACCTGAGGGAAAGTAC
This sequence comes from bacterium, assembly GCA_027062325.1. Lineage (GTDB taxonomy): Bacteria > JAMOTN01 > JAMOTN01 > JAMOTN01 > JAMOTN01 > JAMOTN01. The sequence continues at coordinate 872 of JAMOTN010000076.1, read as the reverse complement.
GTTTTGTTTAAAACACTAAGATTTGCGCGTTTTGACAAGTATGCACCCGGTATAAATAAATATCCTCCATTTAAAAAAATAATATACCGATGGGACGAAGAAACTCACACTCTTTTTAGAGGTGTTTGGAAAGGACCATGGGATCCAAATGCAGATTACAAGATCGTTGGAGAGCGACCCATTTTGAAAATAAAAGATGGCAGTGTTAAATTTGCATTACTCACAACTGATATGCAGGACCAATACGGTGTAACTGGAAAAACATATGTATTGGTATATGTCAACGCAGCACTACAAGACGGAACAACTTATGAAACAGTGTTTTTATACAGCTCGCGCAACATAAACGGTGCAGAAGAGGATCCCGGCTGGAACGATTCCCCCGGGACAGTTCCACCTTATGAAGACTTTCAAAAATAATGGGGAATAATAATGGTGAATTACAATTCATCAATACCCCATCTCATACACCCAACGATACACAGCAGCACTTACACTTGTAGCCAAGTTTAAACATCTAGCAGTTGTCAACATTGGAAGTTTTATGAAACGCTCCTGATACTTTCTGTGCATAACTTCAGGCAACCCGTAAACTTCGTTTCCAAATACGAGCCATCTTAACTTTTTCCAATCAACATCATTCCAACTTTGAGAAGCCTTAGCAGAAAAGAAAGCAACTTCAGATAAAGCACTTTTTTCCAAAAAATCAAAATTTTCAACAAACCTTATATCAACATATTTCCAATAATCCAATGCCCCCCTCTTAAAAGCCCTATCCCCCAGGGAAAAAGCAACCTTCCCAACAAACCAAACTTGAGCTCCAACAACAGAAGCTAAACGAACCACTGCCCCAGCGTTATGGGGAAAAAGCG
>JAMOTN010000075.1 GCA_027062325.1 bacterium | reverse complement strand
ACTGCAAACACCAAAATAGGCATAAATATCCTAAAATGGCTCAATCCTCCTGCAACCATAGCGGTAATCTCACCGCCACTATGCAGTCTTCCAACTCCAACTATTACTCCAAATAAAACTGCCATAGGAATAACCACTACTAGAAAAGCAGGAATTGCATAGTAAAAAAATTTCACAACATCGTAAAATGGAACACCTTTACTTATAAAGTCATCTATTAAACTCATCAATAAATCAATCATAAAAATCAACAGAAAAAAAAAGAGCCCAAATACAAAAGGAGAAAATATCTCCCTCCAGACATAGTAATCTACAAGAGCAGGAAATTTATGTAACCTAACTTTACTCAACTGTAACGATACTTCTTCTTCCCTTACCATCATCTATAAACTTCTTCGCATTTGGATCTTCAATCCACTTTTCTCCATCAATTACAAACTTATACTCATACTCTCCGGGCTCCAAGTATATGACAGCTTCCCACAGACCTCCGCCCATATTAAACATCTGATCCTTAGTCTCATCCCACCCATTGAAATCACCAACAACTGCCACACTCTTAGCATTTGGATCATGGTAGAAAAAACGTACAGCCTTCTTCTCCTGCGACGACACTATCTCTCTACCTTTCAACCACGAAGCCGCTAAAAAGCCGCCAATTGCTCCAACTATCATCCAAAACCAATTCTTCAAATCAAACACCTCCAAAGCTGCACTTATATAACTCTCATTGGAACTAAAATGTAGTTAAATTTCCCACTTGAAAGATAGGCTGCACTCATAGGTCCAGCTAATTTCAAAACCACAGTATCCTCTTCAGCAGCATCAACACCTGCGGCAAGGTAATTTATTCCAAATGTTATCTCCATTTCCTCTCCTTCAAAGCTCAAAAGAGGTACATTCGATTTTACCTCTCCAAACTGACTATTCATTATTTCTAACACTATCTTCTCTGAGGATATACTGAGCTTTACACCACTGCGTCTATCTTCTGCCATAGGAACAACTCTTTTCAAAGCCTGTTGAAACTCTCTCTTTTCAAACTCAATCATCGTCGTATGCATCTGAGGTATTACTTGACGCCAATTTGGAAAAGACCCCTGCAAAAGATTCGAAATTAAAACTGCCCCTCTATCACCTTTAGCAAAAACTTTTCCTTCAGAAAAGGTTAAATAAACCTCCTCATCAGATATGTCTGCCAATCTCGCAAAGACAGCCTGAGGAACAATGTATCTTTCACCCACCAACTGATTATCTATGCCAAACTCATACCATGCAAGTCTGTAGTTATCAGAAGCAACCGCTGTAACTTTTCCCTCTTCAAACTCAAGCAACACTCCACTCATAATATCAACAGGATCAGTAGCCGCAGCTATCGCCACCTTCTTTACAATTAAATCCATTACCTCTGAAGGTAACGTCAAACGACCTTCAAATGTTGGCACTTCTTTGTAAGGATAATCATCAGCCGGCACAACACGCAACTTGTACTCAACGCTTTCCATCTTTATAAAGACATTTCCCTCACTTATTTCAAAGTGAACCTCTCCCTCTGCATCCTTAAAAATATCAGCAGCAATCTTTGCAGGAAGCAAGAACTCACCCTCTTCCTCAATAACTGCGCCACTCTCAACATAAAGTTGAGCTTCCTGAGTTGCCCCAACCATCAAAAGCTTATCTCCAGCAGCCTTAAAATATACAGCTGCTAAAATTGGTTGAAAGCTTCTAGTCTTTATAATTTTCAACAAATCAACAACATTTTTCTTAATATCTGCTGCATCAACTCTAAACCTAACCATAAGTTTATTTCCCCCTTATAAAATTGTGTAATTACAATCAATAAACATAGAGGAAACAGAACTAACCGCCTTTTTTCTGAGTTAAAAATTTCATGATAGTCTCAATAACAAATTCCTCTTTGAAAGGTTTGACGATGAAATACTTGGCCCCAGCTTTTATTGCCTCTAAAACCTTATCCTTCTGTCCTGCTGCAGAAACAATTACTATTAGAGCATTTGGATCTTTAGAACATATCTCTTTTGTCGCAGCAATTCCATCCATTATCGGCATGGTAATATCCATCGTAACAAGATCTGGCTTTTCTTTAAAGTAAACCTCCACAGCTTCCTTACCATCGCCAGCCTCAACTATATTGTTAAAACCGTGCTTATTGAGAATTCTTTTTAATGTAAAGCGCATAAACTCTGCATCGTCAACTATTAGAATCTTAGAATCCTTCATCTACTTCTTCCCCCCCATCCTCTTCTTTATCATCCTTTTCTTTATCATCCTCTTCTTTATATAGACAATCACTTATTAAAAACTTTATCAAAAAATACACATCAACTTCAATTATTATATTAAAACAAAGCTGCTATTCATACCGCAAAGCCTCTACCACATTAAGACAAGCTGCTCTCCAAGCAGGAAAAAATCCAAACACCACTCCCACTACAACTGGAAACAAAGTAGCAACAATAACCTGTCCCCAATTATAAGATACAGCATATCCTAGTTTATCAACAAACTTTACAGCCCACCAACCTAAAATCAACCCTACAACAGCTCCAACTAAAGACAAAGCAACTGCCTCCAAAATAAACATTACAAGTATATTAAACTTCGTTGCTCCTATTGCCCTTCTTATCCCAATCTCACGCGTTCTCTCCGCAACAGAGACAAGCATTATGTTCATTATTCCTATTCCACCCACAATAAGGGAGATTGAAGCCACAACTCCAAGGAAAAACTTGAATATATCTCCAATTTTCTCCATAGTACTTAGCAACTCTTGTTGATTCAAAACATCGTACTCAACTATAAAATCTTCCCCCCAACGTGAATAAAGAGCACGTATTGCCTCATTCTGCAGAGCATCCACATCTGCCTCATTTCTAGCAATCAACACAAAAACATTGAAAAAAGGAATCTTCCATACGGCTACAAAAGTCTTAAATCCCACAAAACAACTGCTATTATCCAATGAAAACGTAGCAGACTCTCTATCTACAACTCCGACAACTTCAAACTTAACCCCATCTATATCAATTAACTTACCAATTGGATCCTCTTCTTTAAACAATCGCCTAGCAAGCAAACTTCCTATAACAACAACTCTATCTGTGGAATTGTAATCGAAATAATCAAGATATCGTCCCTTTATAAGTTTTAAATTCATCGCTCGGAAATAATCTCCGTATATCCCCTTAACACGTGAAGCAAACTTTCGCCCTCCAACACCAACTATGGCCGTTTTCTCCGCATACCCAACAACCTGCTTTGCCTCATCTAAAGCCTTCAATGCTAAAAAATCCTCCTCATCAAAACGCACTTTCCTTGCTCTAAAACGCATTCCAGGAGCCGGTAAAATCATTATGATATTACTCCCCAAACTTCTTATGGTATCCTGCATAGCCTCTCCTGCCCCTTCTCCCACTGCAAGCAGAACAAATAAACTAAAAGTTCCAATTATTATTCCAAGACTGGTTAAAAATGTCCTAACCTTATTTGCCATTATGCTCTTAAAAGCTTGAACCAAAGCTGTCATTTTTCAAAACTTCCTCCTTCTCTATGACACCATCTCGTACGTAAACCACGCGTTCTGCCCAAGTAGTAATCTCTGGGTCATGAGTCACTATTACAACAGTTTTTCCTTGCTTATTCAACCTTTTAAACAAATTCATAACCATTTGACTTCTTTTAGTATCAAGATTCCCTGTAGGTTCATCTGCCAATATTAAAGTTGGATCATTAACTATTGCCCTTGCAATCGCCACACGTTGTCTCTCTCCTCCTGAAAGTTGAGAAGGTTTATGCCAAATACGATGCTGCATATCCACATATTCAAGAGCCGCCAATACCTTTTTTCTTCTTCGGTAAAACGGAATACCAGCATAAATCAAGGGAAGCTCAACATTTTCATAAACTGTCGCCCACGGAATTAGAAAAAAAGCTTGGAATACAAATCCAATCTTCTGATTACGAACTCTGGCAAGTTGCGAATCCGAAAGAGTTGACACCTCTACCCCATCAAGGATGTACGAACCGCTGTCAGGAGAATCAAGGCAGCCTAAAAGATGCATCAAGGTTGATTTTCCACTTCCTGAAGGTCCCATTATGCATACAAATTCTCCTCTTCTTACTTCAAAGTCAACTCCCTTTAGTACCTCTAGTTTTTCAGAACCTATTAAATACGACTTTCTAAGAGAAGAGACTAATATAATTTTCGCCGTCTCAGTAGCTCCCTTCACAGTTATCCCCTCTTTGCTTTGTAGCGAAGAATCTTAACACGTTCAAGAGTAATCAATCCATCATCTACAACTTCTTCTAAAAATGGAAGAAAACTTTTTATATTTTCCTCCGTATCAACCATTTCTATCACTATAGGCAAATCTTCCGATAACCGTAATATTTTTGCAGTGTGAAGATGACTATTGGCACCAAACCCCATAACTCCCCGCAGGACAGTAGCCCCTGCCAACTTCATCTCACGTGCTTTCAATACGATGTACTCATAAAGTGGCCTACCATCCTTTCTATCCCAACCGCCTATAAATATCCTAAGAAGCATTCCATCTTCAGGGAGTGTTATTTTATTATCACTACTCATGCTTTCTCCCCTCCAAACACACCTTTGCCCACCTTTTCTCTCATTTTCTCAAAATCATCCTAGACGCTGCAAATCCCAATATAAGCATCAACATTCCCAGAAAATTGTTCAGCAAAACGTTATACACAGCTACTCGCTTCTCCCCATCAACAAAAAGATTGTAAGTTTCAAGAACATAAGTAGAAAATGTAGTAAATCCCCCTAATAAACCTATCATTAAAAAAAGCCGCCACTCGGGATTCAATAATAACTCTTCACTGATTCCTGAAATAAATCCTATGAAAAGAGCCCCCATCAAATTGACAACCAACGTTCCCCACGGAAATAGAAAACCACAACACTTTGCGAAAATCCCAGAGACAAAATACCTAAGTACAGCCCCAATTGCACCACCTACTGCAACAACAAAGTAAACCACAAATGACTTCAACTAATCTCCTCCTTTAAAACCCAATCAACTCAAATCATCAATACTCACATTTATCCCTTCTTACCTGAACCTTTCCATTCTCGTGCTTTATTTCAAAAACGCAGTCTGCTGCATCTCTTATCACTCTATTGTGAGTTACAACTACTATCTGCTTATTCCTAGAACTCTCTTTTAAAAACTCAACCAGTTTGGTAGCATTTTCTTCATCTAATCCTGCTGCTGGCTCATCTAAAAGCATAATATTGACTTTTAAAAGAGAAGATAAAGCAAGCATTAAACGTTGTCTTTCACCACCTGACAGCTTTTCAACATCCCTATCTCCTCTATCATCTCTGAAAAGCAATTTTACCTCCAAAGGAACAACTGAAGATACTTCAACATCAATCTCAAACCCTAATCCCAACTTTTCACTAGCACTTTCTAACTCCAATTTCAATTTTTTTAAACTATCCTTAAGATTCCCTTCAAACTCAGCACAACTTCTACTAAACTCATCTTCATAATATTTAAGATTTTCCAACTCGTTTTCAACAACCTCCAAATCCCTTTCTAACTTTTTCTTCTTTAAAATCAGCTCTTCATACCTGCTCTGCAGCTCAAATGGTGCAACTTGCCAAATTGAAGCAATATCCTCCATATACCTGAGTATCCTCCTTGCCTCCTCAATCCTCACTTTAACATCTTCAATCTCACTCAATTTACGATCAGTTTCATCTAAAAAGAATTCCAAAGATTCTTTTAAACTAACAAACGCCTCCATTAAATTTTGACTTTTAAAAACATCTACAGCCTCAAATTCAATTCCAAAAATTACGTTTAAAAACTCAATCGCCTTATCCCTAAATTTCAAAATCTTTTCATAACCGCTTATTATTCCCTCAAGATTTGCAACCTCGTCAGCAACCTCATCCCAACTCTTCTCAAGTACTTCCTCATCAACTCTGGACAATTGAAATTCAACTTCATCCAACTTATTTTTTAAAGCTTCCACATCCACACTCTTTAAAAATTCAATTTTGGAGCGCAACTCTTCTATTTGAGTATACTCTTCCCTTAAACCTGAGTAATCCAAAATTAATTCCTTAAAATTATTTTTTATTTCTACAAAAGAAAACTGTCCCTGATGGGCAAAATTTTCCCGAAACAGCTTCTCAACCATATTTTGCTTAACTTTTTCTCCATTTATAAAATATTGACTCCTTAATGTCTTTCCACTAAACACTCTCTTCCCCCTTATTGCAATTTCATAAGCATCAGCTTTATTTTTACCTGAGGCACACTTTGTATTCACCTCAATATCAAACTCCATTCCACGATACCTCTGTAAAATAACTCCATGCGCTAGAGCAACCGAATCCAAAATCATACTCTTCCCACTTCCACTCTCTCCCCACAAAATATAAAGACCAGGTGAAGCCCCAAACTCAAGTTCAGCATTCTCAATCCAACCGCATCTTTTTATAAAAAGCTTCTTTAAAAAGCAAGATTTTTCCAGATGCTTTCTCCTATCTCTCGTCATTTGCTACTCCTCCTCAGTAGCCAATCTTTTAAACCACTCCCACTTTTTAAAAAGGCTCCCCCGTAGGCCGTGGATAAAATTTTTTTCTCCTGAGGTGTTAATTCTTCATTCCTCTCGAAACGTCTCTTAAGATAGTTCAAACGCACCAAATCACCCCAATTGTACCATTCTCTTGCACGCTCCGCTAAACTCTTTTCGTAATGTAAACCAACTTTTAAAACTTCTACTTTTCTCTTCAAACATTCCTCATAAAGATCTGTCGCTTCCTCGAGAATATCTTCAAAATTCCACAATTTTATCCCTTTTTTTTCAAGCTCTCCATTCTCTATCCACCTGTCCAAAAGCGTCCCCATTATCACAACCAGTGGATAAATTCTAACTTCATCTGGTATAAACTTGCTAAAAGCTTTTCTCCAAAATCCTCTTTTCTGTCCAGGAAGTCCAACCAAAAACTGCCAGCCAACTCTGAAACCAGCTTCACGTAAAGCACTGCTATCTTTAATAACATTTTCCAAAGTGTAATCTCTGCCGTGCAAAACCAAAACCTCATCCTCAGTAGTCTGAACTCCAAGCTCTACAGCAAACACACCAAATTTTTTCCAATCTTCAAATTCCAATCTATTAACAGTTCCTGGCTTTGTAGAAAATCGTATTCCACGCCATTTTACAATTGAGGAAAATTTTTCTGGAATAAGTCTTTTAAACTCACTTCCCAAATCACGTGCTAAACTTAAAAGCTTGTAACGGTACTCTATATCAAGTGAGGTAAAAGTCCCACCAAAAAAAGCTATCTCAACTGCCAATGAATTCTGTATTTCGCAATCAAATTTCGAAGTTATTTTCTCAATTTTCCTTTCCAACCATTTCAAAATTCCAAAAAGCTGTTCTTTTAAATCTTGCTCTATAGTTCCTAATTCAGGAAAAGTCCTATTAGTTATAATGCGCTGATCACAGAAAGAACACAACTTTTTACAACCAGCGCAGGGCAGAAACACCACTGCCCTCTTCACTTTAGATTTTAGGGGATAAAATTTAGCCGCTTTATCCTTACTCATAACCCAAAACATTAAATCCCTAAAATTTTGCCAACCTCAAATGCCGCCTTCTGGGCTGCCTCTTTTTTTACGTAATCTTTTCCATAAGCTATGGGGATACCGCCAACCTTTATTAAACATACATGCTCTTTTTCCTTTGTAGTATAGACATACTCTATATTCAAGTGGTTCTTTTGAATATACTTATTCAATCTAGTCTTAGGATCAATAACTGTATTTTCATTTACAAACTCAAGAACAACTGACCAATAAGCTGTAAATATCTCCTCAACCTTTTTCTCCCCAAACTCAAACCAAACTTGGGCCGCGAAAGCTTCAGCTACATCAGACAATACCGAAAGAGTCTTAGAATTAGCATCGTTAATCAGGATGTATTTATCCAACCCCACAACTTTCGCAAAGTAAGCAAGAGCCTTTTCATCAACCAAACGCCTTCTTATAAAGGTCAAACTTCCCTCAGACGACATTCCCTCTATTTTTACACCACGCGTGAATAAAAAACGTGCTGCCAACCAATTTATCAATGCATCTCCAACAAACTCCAGGTCCTCATAGTTTGACTTTACATCAATAGATTTATGTGTACGCCACTCTAGCTTACCAGCATTGTTAAAGTAGTGCACCAACATTCGGACAGTCTTTTTTACATCCCTAAGCGCTACATGCGCCTTTTTTTCTATAAGAGAATAATCTACTCGCTCCATTTTCTGAACACCAGCGATGCGTTGTGTCCTCCAAATCCAAAAGAATTTGAAAGTGCGTACTCAAACTCCCACTCCACTGCTTTGTTAGGAGTGTAATCCAAATCACAATCTGGATCTGGCTCCTCGTAATTTATCGTTGGATGCACTTTTTGTTCCTGCAAACAATACACAACAGCTGCTGCTTCTACAGCTCCAGTTGCCCCCAAGAGGTGACCTATCATTGACTTTGTGCTGCTTACCTTCAGTTTGTAAGCATGATCTCCAAATACCTTCTTTATCGCCAGAGTTTCGGTTTTATCATTAAGAGGAGTACTTGTTCCATGGGCGTTGATATAACCTATATCCTCTGGTTTAATTCCTGCATCTTTCAAGGCCAATTCCATACACTTGGCCATTCCCTTTGCCTCTGGATGCGGGGCTGTCATGTGATACGCATCATCATTTGCACCGTATCCCACAATTTCTGCATAAATTTTGGCGCCCCTCTTTTTAGCATGTTCAAGTTCCTCAAGCACCAAAATTCCTGCCCCTTCTCCCATCAAGAAGCCGTCTCTATTTTTATCAAACGGACGAGAAGCATGCTCTGGATCATCGTTACGGGTAGTAAGTGCCCTCATGTTAGAAAATCCTGCAACAGCCACCTTAATTATTGCTGCTTCAGTTCCACCAGCCAAAGCTACATCAAGTTGGCCACTCCTTATCTTCCAGAAAGCCTCCCCAATTGAGTGAGCCGCACTTGCGCAAGCTGTAACAACTGCAAAATTAACCCCCTCAAATCCCCAACGTATCGCAATAGTTGCAGCAGGTATGTTTACTATGAGCATTGGGATCATAAACGGTGAAACACGGCGGGCACCACGCTGCTCACAAATTAGTGTTTGCTCAACAACTGTACCAATTCCACCAATTCCGGAGCCAACAATAACCCCAGCTCTTTCTGGATCAAATTTTCCTTCCAATTCAGCATCTTCCATTGCTTGCGCCGCTGCTACAACAGCATACTGAGTAGCAAGATCCATACGCTTCAAGTCTTTTTTATCTATCCATGGCGTAGGATCAAAATCCTTGACTTCTGCTGCAACTTTACTACCAACATCACTAGCATCAAATCGAGTTATTAAGTCTGCTCCGTTTTTTCCTTCAAAAATCCCATTTCTGAACTCTTTTGTCAAACCAATAGGCGTCACCAATCCAATACCCGTAACGACAACCCTTTTCAACTCAACCACCCCTCAATCATTTATTGAGTATAATCAACAAACGAGCAGGCACTTCACAAGAAGCACCTGCCCGCGTTTTTAATTAAACAACACTTATATTTTCTCCATTATGTAGTTCACAACATCTCCCACAGTTTTAATTTTCTCAATATCCTCATCAGGAATGGAAATTCCAAACTCACTCTCAAGATTCATAATCAAATCCATAGTTTCGAGAGAATCAAGTCCAAGATCATCCATCAAGAGAGCATCCTCTGTAATGGAATCTGCTTTATCCTCTCCTATTGACTGAGCAAGCAAATCCTTTACCTTTGAAAACACTTCTTCACGAGTCATTTTCTATCCCTCCCTTTTAAAAAGTTGATGCATAAAACCTGACACAATAAGATTAACTAAAATCTGAACCCTCCTGCAACCTCTATGCAGGTTCCTGTTATGTAAGAAGCATCCTCAGATATGAGAAATCTAACCAACTTGGCCACTTCCTCTACCTTTCCAAAGCGCTTAAGCGGTATCATGGACTTCATCTGTTCCTTTATCTTCTCTGGAATCTTTGCACTCATATCTGTCTCAATCAAACCTGGGGCAACAGCTACAGCTCTCACCCCATAACGGCCATATTCCTTAGCAAGCGTGTAGGTAAAACCTATCAAAGCTGACTTACTAGCAGCATAGTTTGCCTGTCCAACATTACCGTATAGCCCAGAAATAGAAGTTATGTTAACAATGACTCCCTTACTTTTCCTGAGTTTTGCCTCAAAAGCCTTGCAGACGTTAAAAACCCCTTTCAAATTAACAGCTATAACTTTGTCGAAGTCCTCTTCTGTCATTCGAGCAAACAACGCATCTTTTGTAATTCCTGCGTTATTCACAATTGCCCAAACTTCACCCTCTATCTTAGAAGCAAAATTCTTAACAGCCTCAAAATCTGATACATCAAGCTTATCGTAGTAATCAAATACTCCTTCTGCAGGATCCGTAGAGCGCGAAAATCCCGCAACTTTGTATCCTGCATTTTTAAGTTCACGAGCTATAGCAAGCCCAATTCCCCTACCTGCTCCTGTTACAACTACCCACTTGTCCATAATAACCCCTCCATTAAACTTTGTCTATTCCATCATCTGGGAACGATACAACCTCTTTAAACAGGCGTCTTACCATCCCCTTCAAAACTTTTCCTGGCCCAACCTCAAAGGCTTTATCCACTCCACTTTCCTTTATAACCATAACGCTCTCCCACCATCTAACAGGTTCTATCATCTGATCAATCAGCGCTTTCTTCAATACATCAACATCACGGGTTGGTTTAGCAGTAACATTTGGCACAACATCAACTTTAGGCTCTTTGAACTCAACTTTTTCAATTTCACTAGCCAACTTCTCAGCAGGCTTTTTCATAAGCGGACAGTGAAAAGGTCCGCTTACCTTCAACTTAACCAACTTACACCTTCTAATTCCTGCCTCCTTGGCCTTATTACTCAATTCAGCATAAAGCTGATCTATAGCCTCTTCTGTACCTGAACATACAATTTGAGTATCAGTGTTAAATAAAGAAATCCACGCATCTTTACCTGCACAAGCCTCTTCTATCATATCCTTTGAAAGTCCCACTACTGCAAGCATTGCTCCACCTTTCACTTCATACATAAACTCTCCTCTCTTTCTAACCAATCTCAACCCATCTTCAAAACTAACAACCCCCGCTGAACAAAGAGCTGCATACTCTCCTACGCTGTGACCTGCAACCACGGTCGGCTCATAGCCTTTCTCTTTCAATACAGCATCAGCAACTACTGACACTAAAAATATTGCAGGCTGAGTATTCAAAGTCTTTTTCAACTCTTCCTCAGGCCCTTCAAACATGAGCTTTACAATGTCAAACCCTAAAATTTCATTAGCGCTATCCATCATTTTCTTGGCCACATCAAAGTTTTCATATAAATTCTTGCCCATTCCTACATATTGACTTCCTTGACCTGGAAACATGAAAAGCATACTCTATCCCTCCTCACGCTTTCCCCTCAAGCATATCCACCATAGCTCTCACAAAATCCTCTGCCCTCTCCTTAACAAAGTAGTCACTAAGTGCAGCAATTGGAGCCTTCTCATCCACATTTACTGCAATAATCTTCATTCTCTTTGGAACACCTATCATATGCTGAGCAGCTCCAGAAATTCCAAGTGCAAGGTATATATCACCGTTTATACTTATACCAGTTTGCCCTACATACCGAGATTTATCTATTAAACCTCTGTCAAAAGCAACTCGCGTTCCCACAATATCCGCCCCTAACAACTCTGCTAAACGCAAAACAAGGGGCATAGCACTCTTCGAAACTCCTCCACCTATTCCTATTATCAGCCTTCCCTTTCCTTTTATCTTTTGAAATTCTCTATTCAACACATCTTCCTTAACCTCAAGCACCTTAGTTGAGAAATCACCAGAAGCCTCTTTAACAAGCTCAAGCCATCCTGATACCGTAATCACTGCTCTACTTGACAAAATCTTCATACCAACTAAATTATCTGCAACACTTTTGTAATAAAGCTCCTCTTTAACAAACTCAACATCCGACACTGCTCCTAATCCCAATGCAGCTGCTAGAACTCCTGCAGCCACCTTTCCTTCATAAGTTGCAGGAAACACAAACAAGTCATAATTTTCAGCTTTGGTAAACTCTGCTAAAAGCTTTCCAAATTCAAACGGAGAGGTATTACTTACCTCAAGCTTGTACACCTCATCACTATCAGCATCAACAGGATTTCTCAACCAAAACGAAACTATGTGAGCCTTTGGAAAGTGCCTTCTTGCCCAATTAACTACATCTGTCCTTGCTCCTATATCAGGAAAACAGGCAATCTTCCAATCATTTTTCACACTACTCATATTCCTTTCATCTCCTCCTGAAATACAACCAACTTCTGAATCTCACTAGTCCCCTCATAGATACGCAACACTCTAACATCTCTGTATAACCTTTCTACTACAGCTCCTTTAACATAACCGTAACCACCAAATATTTGCAACGCCTTATCTACCACAAAATTTGCAACCTCTGCAGCCTTATACTTTGCCATGGAAGCGTAACGTGTCGGACGGCCTCCCGGCTTTGCAAGTTCTGCAGCAGCCTTCAAGGTTAACTGCCATGCAGCCTCAAGCTCAGTAGCCATATCTGCTATGTACCACTGCAATCCCTGAAATTCACGTAATTTCTGATTAAATTGAGTCCTTTCATTCATATAACGTTTCGCCTCATCCAAAGCTCTTTGTGCTATACCAACTGCTTGTGCTGCAATTCCAACTCTTCCAACATCCAAAGTGTCAGCTATCACTTTGAATCCAAGCTGAGGCCTGAATAGGATATTATCCTTGGAAATCCAACCATCTATGATAACCTCTGAAGTATAGGTTCCCTTCAGACCCATCTTTTCCTCATCACGCACAACTTTGAAAGCTTCTCGCGGCACAACAACCGCACTTATTCTATTTGTAAGTTCTCCATTTCGCGTGTGCTTAGCAAAAGCTATTATGAAATCAGCTATACTACCTCCCGATACAAATACCTTGTAGCCTTTTATCCGCCATCCCTTCTGATCATCAATTAAGGCAGTCTTTATAGAACTTACATCACTACCAGCATCTCTTTCGGTTATTGAAAATGCCCCCGTTATCTCACCAGAGGCTATCCTCTTTACCAAATCATCAAACTTCCCCATACCAAATCTAACAAGGGGAAATAAAACCAACCCATTAAAAGCTGCAACCATTGCTCCAGCTGAAGGGCAATAGTAAGAAACATCACGAACTACTTCTACCCATTCAGAAAAACTCAAACCAGCACCAGCACTTTTTTCGGGAGCGAGAAGTGCAAACATTCCACTCTTTTTTAAAAGATCAAAAACCTCCGCCGGATAGTTTCCTGTCCTATCCGCCTCTTCACTTGCCCACTCCAATTGATTCGTCATGTTCCTGATATGACGCTTTACAAACTTCAAAACACTCATTCACAGCACCCCTTGCATTTTTTTCATAAAATTCACTGCGATTTGTAGAATTAAAATCTCAATATCAAACCACCCCAACTTAACCCTCCACCAAACCCTATAAGACCAAGAATGGATCCTCTTTTTAAGACATTGTTTTTGTAAGCCTCATACATCGTAATAGGAATAGTTCCAGCACTAATATTCCCATATTCAGCTATAGTGTTGTACATCTTACTCATTGGAACTCCCATGCGCTTTGCAGCAGCTTCTATTATTCTAATATTTGCCTGATGAAGAATCCAAAGATCAACCTCCTCTTTAGAAAGTCCACTTTTTTCAAGGAGTAATTTCATAGTTTGAGGAACAACATTCACAGAAAACCTGAAAATTTCACGCCCATTCATACGCAGATAGTGCTCCTTATTCTTAACCGTTTCCTCACTTGCAGGACGCGCACTTCCACCTGCAGGAATCAAAAGTTTCTCAGGTGCACTCCCATCTGCTCCAACCTCAACAGCAAATATTCCTTCTCCATTCTCAGCTTGTGTAATAAGAGCAGCTCCTGCTCCATCTCCAAAGAGGATACAGGTTCCTCTATCTTCAAAATCCAAAAAACGTGAAATCACATCTCCGGCTACTATCAAGACGTTCTTGAACATACCGCTCGCAACCATAGAAGCAGCATTAATAAGCGCATAAACAAAACCACTACATGCAATCTGCATATCGTAAGCTCCAGCATTTTTAGCACCTATTTCTTCTTTTATCAAACACGCTGTCGCAGGCATTTGATAATCGGGAGTGAAAGTAGCACATATTACTAAATCAACATCCTCAGGCTTCACCCCCGCCATTTCCAAAGCTTGCCGTGCAGACTTCGCACCAATGTAAGATAAAGCCTTATCTGGATCAGAAAGAAAGTACCTCTTTTTAATTCCAGTCCTCTCAGTTATCCATTCATCTGATGTATCCAGTCCCAATTCTTTTACAAACCAGTCATTGTCTATAACCTTATCCCCTAAAGCCATTCCTAATCCTGCAATCTTCATGGGAATAAACATATCATTCGCCTCCTCACACCTATAACTCATTTAACATCTAAATGCACACTTCTTACAATGAGTATATTAAAAATTTAAATCTTGACAACGTCAGAGAAAATTTTCAACGCTGATTCACCACATTATCAATCCTCTGCTATCATACTTTTTATCCTACCTATAAGCCCTCTCTCTGTGAGCCTTACACCAACATCAATACCATTAGCTATAGCCTTGGCATCCGAACTCCCATGAGCAATAATCACAAGTCTTTTCACTCCTAACAGTGGAGCTCCTCCCCATTCACGATAATCTGCATATTTTAGCTTTTTATACAACCCACTTAAAAATACTCCTAACTTCATAAATACAGAATCCTTAATAAGTCCCAACAACTCTTTAGCTAATCCCTCCAAACTCTTCAAAACGATATTTCCTACAAATCCATCTGCTACAACAACATCAACATCTTCAGAAAACATCGTATGCCCCTCTATGTATCCAACATACTCATACAAATCACTGGAGTGATCCTTCATCAATTTATCCGTTTCCTTCACAAGTGCATTTCCCTTTATATTCTCTTCACCAATATTTAATAACGCTACTTTAGGACGTGCTTTACCAAACAAAGCAGTATAATAAGCAGCCCCCATTATTGCAAATTGCTTTAAAAACTCTGGTTTGCAATCAGCATTTGCTCCAGCATCTAACAACACAAATGGCTCTTCTTTCTTGTAAAACCTTGGAATTATAGTAGGTATTGCAGGCCTTTTAACCCCCTCAATCATTCTGTAAGTAAAAAATGAACCTTCGGTAACAGCTCCTGTATTACCTGCAGAAATTAAAAAAGCATTCTCCCGCTGCTTCACAATATCCATCGAGACTGCTAAAGAATTCTCTCTATCACGCCTATTCCATTTTTCATGCATCCCCAACCATTTATCAGTATGAATTATTTCAATTCCTGCACAATCACCACATATAGACTCAATCTTTTCTCTATCCCCAACTAATACAACCCTTACAGACCCTTTTAGTCCTTTATTTCTTTTTAAAAAAAGCAGAGCACCCTTCACAATCTCTTCAGGTGCTCTGTCTCCTCCCATAGCATCAACTACAGCTGTAACCTCACTATTTCCCATCGCATTACCTCACTTACAAAACGTGAGCTTATACGTTGACTTCTCCCTTAGCCTCTGCTTCTAAAACCTGCTTACCCTTGTACCACCCACAGTAAGGACATACACGATGTGCCCTTATGAGCTGGCCACATGCAGGATTTGAACACTTTACCAAATTAGGAATTCTAAGTCTTCTTCTCCACATAGCCTCTCTCATTCTACGACGAGCTGTTGACTTATGCCTTTTTGGCACTGCCATGGCAAATCCCTCCTTTTATAACCCTTAGAGATTAATTACACATTATTCCACATATTAGCTACTCAAATAAACTTTGATAATTGTATTATACAGCAACCATTTTCTTTTTCTCAAGATAAAACAAAAGGGGGCCACCAAAGCCCCCCAGCAACATTAAGAAAACCTCAACGACGAAACTATATTACAAATCCACCAACTTAATTTCTTTTACAACCTCAAAATCATCAAACCAATACCCTTCTGGATTCCTTTTGGCAATAACAAACTTACCACTATCCTCATCATGAGCTGCCCTGTGATACTTAAAGTATATATACTCATCATCTAAACCAATTATCTCAATCTTTCCAGTAGCATGAGACATAGCATATTTAGCTCTCTTTGCTAACCCTGTCACCTGACTCTTAGCCTGTTCTATTATTCTATAAGCACGTTCCACCGGCACAGAGTAAGTCTTGTTACCGACAGTTGGACGACATTGGAAGATGTAATAAGGCGGAACTCCTGCAAACGCAAGCTCATTAAGTAAATCTCGTAGCGTCTCTGGATTGTCATTTATCCCTGCAATAAGTGGAGTTTGATTTGCCATTATAATTCCAGCCTTTAAAACTTTATCTATGGCTTTTCTCGCAACATCTGTAAGTTCTCTTGGATGCATGAAATGAGTAATTATGTATATTCTCTTATCAAGCTTGCTATTTTCTGAAAGCATACCAACAAGTTCATCATCTTC
>JAMOTN010000074.1 GCA_027062325.1 bacterium | reverse complement strand
ATCTTCCAAAATACGCTGTGGATAGTAAACTGGAACACGTGTTCCCAATCTTATAGTCCTAACATGCTCTATCTGACGAAGCCCCTCTATTACTCGCCTCAAATCTTTTGTAGGAAGCATGAGTGGATCCCCACCTGTCAACAACACATTTGTAATCTCTTTGTGCTCACGCACATACTCCAAAGCCTTTTCCAAATCTTCAAGTTTTTCAGGATCTTTTCCCTGAAAGAATATACGCTTTCTAAAACAATAGCGACAAACCCCCGCACATACAGAACTAACCAAAAAAAGACATGTAGATTTATACTTATGCTGTACTCCTTTCATAATCGTGTAGTGGGACTCTTTAGAAGGATCAGTTGGCCAATCATCATTTATTTCATCAGCTGTTGGAATCACAAGCCTTCTTATTGGATCATTGGGATCATTCCAATTTATAAGTCCCAGATAATAATCATTGACTAAAAAGTTAAATTTTTCTGCAACTGGTTTCAACTCTTTTTTCTCCTCTTCGCTAAGATACGGCACATCGTCAATTTTGTTGTAAAATTTCACAGGCATACCTCTTCACCTCCTGGACTCCTATATATGAAATCCCTTTTGATACTAATACCAAAGCAACATTTCAGATTAAAACTGCTCAATCAAAATAACTATCTATTCCATGCAAGACTATCTGCCTAGCACTTGAAAAGTTAAAAGCAAAATTCTTCAATTAATTTCTATTAATACAGAAGTAAGAAAATCCTACTTTTATTTTACACTCTAATTGTTAACTTGTCAATCTTTTAGTTATTAAAACTAACTTTATAGGGATACCTAACGATCACCTTGTAATCTTTTTCAAAAATCCACCAATCCTCAAACCTCCTAGAGAAAATTTCTTGCTTTGAAAATGAAACAAATTTTAAATTAACTTTGTAGTTTTTCAGCGCATTTTTGAATTGAACAACATCAAATGAAGGATAGGTGTAAGTTAAATTTCTAAAATCAACAAAGTAGTCTCCAACCAATATCTCCCCATTCTTAGAAATAATTCTATAAGTGTTGGAGAGAAACCCACGCTTCACTTCCACCAATTCAAACCATGGAAAAACTTTTATACCCTTTCTAAATAACAGTCTTTTTAGTAACCCCTCTTGATCTGTTTTAACTCCGAAATTACCAGGATAAGCCCAGAAAACTTCAAATCCCTTTTCTGAAGCTAACAAACAAAACTCGAGAGCTCTAAAGCCCGTACCATAAATCAAAAATCTTCTGTTAGGTTCAGTATAAACCCTCTTCCTTGCTAACTCAAACAAAACTCCATTTATATCAAAAACAGGAGTAAGATAGATATTTACTTCAAAATCACCCTCTTTTCGGACAACTTTTTCCTCCAAAACTTCTAAAATTTTCTCTTCAAAACCACTATAATATTTAATTTCTATAAACTCATTGCAAACCTTAAAGAATTCATCTTTTGACGCAATCTCTGCTTTTCTAAACGAAGAATAATTAAAAACAATGAGTGATATATTTCTACAGTAGTAAGGAAAAACGCGCCCCACTAAAAAGTTGTTTTTCCCCTTTAAACTTCTCAATACCTCCCATGCAACCTCTCCTTCTCCAACAACAAAATTCATCTCTGAACGCGATACTTCCAACTCATTTTCATCTTCTCCACATCTTTTCCCTATAAAATTTTCTTCTTTCAAACTTTCCAATCTTAAAGCTCCACCTTTACATGCTTTAACGCACGAAAATTCTCCGTCACAGGCATTACACATAACAACACGACTACCATCGTAAAAAGGCACATCGTACGGACAAGCAACAACGCAACTCAAACAAGAAGTGCATCTATATCTATCTATTTCAAAACCTTTGCTTGATCTTCTAAAAGCACCAGAAGTACAAGCCTCTTGAGCTTTGCATTCATTACAAAGCTTACACAAAACAATCTCCCCATTCTTGAATCTCAACGGAGATGAAGCAACAAATAAAAGACTAACCGCTAAAGGCTGCTCATTGTAAGCTGCCAAACATGCAACTTCGCAAGCCCTGCAGCCCGTGCATTTTTCTCTATTCCATTTCAGTTTCAAACTTTTATTAAAACTATCTGTTTGTTCGTGATCTTCTTCCCTAATTCTTACTTCCATTTACAATTCTCTCCAAACAGCACGGCCTAATCTTTCCACTCTTTAAAGCCAATTTTAAATCACCAACATTGTGAATTGGAACATAGGATAGATTGTAAAGCCTTGCCACATCTTTTGCCCTGTGAGCATCACTTCCTGCAACCATAGGCTTCCCCATACGCTCCGCAAGCTCAATAGCCAACGCATTCTCATAATCTGTGCAGTTGCCATTCAAAACCTCTATTGCATCAATAAAATCCATCAACTCAACATATTCAACCAAAGGAGCTCCAAATCTATAAGGATGCGCCCATATAGCAACAACATCTCTTTCATCATAGTTGTAAGAGAGAACAATTTCTCTTAAATTTTTCAAGCTTATCCGAGCAGGAATGTCAAAATCCACACCGTAGATTAACACGTCTCCTCCTTCATAAACCGTAACCTCTTGCGCAGGAATAACACTTAAAATTCCAAATAAACCAGAGTATTTAGAGAGTACAAAATTTATCTGTTCGTGAGGATAAATAACGTGATGCTCCGTTATAAACAACGTATCCAATTTAGAAAAAGCAACTTCCAAAACTTCTTCTAAACTTGAACGAGCACATGCTGAAAAGTCAGAAGTATGACAATGCAAATCTACTTTAAAAACCTTACTCTCAGCACCAGATTTAAATCTCACCACAAGACGCCCCCTTCTAGCTTACCCCTTGATTACCATCACCTCTCAAAATATTACTTAAAATCTAGTTCTACCCTCTATTCTTATAAACACGCACACCCTCTTTCAGAATTTTTATTGCATTTCTCAATTTATCAGAATTCAAAACATAAGCTATCCTAACTTCATCTTTTCCTCTATCAGAAACATAAAAGCCAGCTGCTGGAGCCACCATAACTGTCCTGCCATCCCTATCAAAATCTGTTAACATCCATTTTGCAAACTCTTCTGCATTTTCAACATCTAAAGCAGCTACAACGTAAAAGGCCCCTTCTGGCTTTTTGTAGATCTTAATCTCAGAACTCCCTTCACTCTCTTGCCAAACCACATCTCTTCTCAATCTGTACTCATCTTTTACCTGTTTTAAATATTTTCTGTAGCTATCTTTATCTTTAAAAACCTCAATAGCCAAAAGTTGTCCAAGAAGAGGAGGGCAAAGCCTTGCTTGCCCCAACTTCAAAACTCCTTCTAAAATCTCTCTGACATGAGACACCAAAGCTCCAACACGCGCTCCACACATACTAAACAACTTTGACAAACTGTCAACAACTATTACTTTCTCGTAACCCGTACTAAGAAAACTCACAAAATCCCCTTCAAAAACAAACTCCTTGTAAACTTCATCTGCTATTATCCACAAGTTGTGTCGTCGTGCAAACTCTACTATAAGCTCTACCTCTTCCCTTGAAAGCACAACTCCTGTTGGATTATTTGGATTTACAACTATTATCGCTCGAGTTTTACTATCTACCAGTTTCTCCATTCCATTCAAATTATCAAAATGAAAACCATTTCTTACATCCAAAGGATACGCCCTCAACTCAACTCCGCAAAATTCTGCAAATCCTAGGTAGTTAGTATAAACAGGCTCAAACACTATGGCATTATCTCCAAAGTCAGCTATGCTAAAAAGTGCAAACATTATTGCTTCAGAACCACCAGTTGTAACCACTAAGTTTGAATAATCTATATCGATACCTATGTCTTTATAATACTCTGCCCACAATCTTCTTAAATCCTCTAAACCGTAAGAGTGCGTGTAAGCAACCACTTCAGGAATCCGATAAGCAAAATTCTTCAAGGCATAATCGGGAGCTGGAATATCCGGCTGACCTATATTGAGGTGGTAAACCTCTTTTCCTCTTTTTTTGGCCTCATCTGCATACTTGACAAGTTTTCTTATAGGAGAAGATGGAAAATCCTTTAATCTTCTAGAAAAATTTGCTCCCGAATTTCCAATCATGACAAACCCTCCTTAAAACAGCACAACTGGCAAATTTTAAACTATTTTTTTCACAACAGAGATAACTTTTATCAATTCACTCATAATAGTTTCAAGTTCACTAGCACTGCAATCCGATATACTTAAATCAAATACTACTTTGTCAACATTTATTCGAGCACTTACCTTTAATTTTTCTTTAAAAAATTTATTTTGAGAAGCTAATTTCTCCACCACCTGAGAAAAGGTATTATTAACTGTTGCTACAATGCTCTTCAATTGCTCTTGCTTAGCCTCCAACTCTTTTCTACTCTGCTCCTCCCGATCATCCTTAACTTCAATCTCTTTCTTCTGCTCTTTCTCCTCTTTACCCCTCAACATCTCTTCTAACTTTTTCTTAGAAATAGGCCTCAAAAATCCTTTAAACCACTTCCTATAATTCTTATCCATAACCTTGTAACCTTGAGATTCCTTAACTATCCACAGAATGTAGCTATTAAACCACTCCTTTTTCAATCCAGCAGTGGACATTCGCATAAGCTCTTTACTGATCGTTTGAAAACTCCCCCTTAATTCATACATGTCATCTGTATACCAATGAAAATCTGCAACAGAAGAAGCTATAACCTCCAAAACGTTCCTTTCTGCCACCAAAGGAAACATAAAGAAACTCTCCTCAAAAATGAAAGTTCCGTAGCGATTACATCCGGGAACTACTACTATCTCTATTATCTTATTTTTTACCCTACTATTCTCAGAAAAGCGCCTATCATTTAGGAAAATTAAATTTTCAAAGTATGAAACCACCTTAAAAGGCTCTATCTCCTCTCCCCACATGCTCAAAAGTGGAGTATGTTTTATGTACTGCCTTAACAACCTATACGCCTCTAAAACTCTATCCTCTTTCACAGCTAATCTCATGTTGTCAAAATCATTCTGCATTGCTGTCACTTTTCCCTGTTGCTTCTCTAATTCAGAAGCAAGTTTATTTTGAGTATCGAATAACCCAAACCATTGAGTAACCATAGAAGCGAGCCCTTCCGAAACCTTCCTTGCAGCCATTTTTATAGTCTCACTAGTAGCATTTAATTCCTCCTCAAGTGAAAGTAACTCTTGTTTTTCTTCAGGAGGCAAAACTTGCCCAGAATTTAACTTAAACCTTAAAAAACTTTTCCTATCAACCTTTTTCATGAACTCAAAAAAGTTATAATGCAACTGTTGCTGTAATTTACCGGCTAACACTTTTATTGTCTCAACAACTTTAGAGTACTGAGCCTTCAGCTCATCCAATTTCTTTTTCTCCTCTTGAAGTGCATACCATCCAACTTTTCTTAAAAAAATCTCCTTCAAATATTCACTAACTGGATAAAAAACAAATTTATTGATCCTCACCACTTTTTTATACCTTTCCAAAAGAGTCCCTAACTTATTAACAAGATCTCCTGAAATCCTCGAATCTAAAAATCCAAAGTCTAAAATACTTCTCTCTAGAGGTGTTAAATTTTGAGAGTCAAATATTCCAAAACTTTTGAGTTGCTTTTTTATTATCCACTCGCACAGTTGCCAATAAACACTTATCAAACTCCTCCAAGCATCGTTCTTTTCCTCTTTGATATTGAGTCTTTCTATCTCCTTCTCAATACGTCTATCTATAGCATCAATTTCAGCCAATAACTCCTTATCCGTGAGCCCCTCTTTTAAATTCGCTATCTCTGCCACCTACACCACCGCGCCTTCAAGTTTCAGATACTTTATCTGTAATATCCCTCCACGCCGTAACTCTGTTTCTACCGTTTTCCTTTGAAAAATAAAGAGCCATATCCGCTTTTTTGATAAGATCCAACTTATCATCTGCATCATCAGGAGCAGTAGCCACTCCTATACTTATGGTAACATGTAATGGCTTCTCCTGACCTGGAAATGGAAACTCCTCTACCTTTTTGCGAAGGCGTTCTGCAAAAGTCAAAGCTCCATCCGAATCCGTATTTGGCATAATAACCGCAAATTCCTCTCCTCCATACCTACAAGGAACATCAACATTTTGTCTTACAGTCTCTTTAATAAGTTTAGCCACATACTTCAGGACTATGTCTCCCTGCTGGTGCCCATACGTATCATTAAAGCTTTTGAAATGATCAACATCAGTCATAACAAGTGAAACAGATCCACCGTATCTTTTTATCCTCTTTATTTCCTCAGCAAGGCGCACCTGAAAGTACTTGTGCACAAATAAGCCAGTCAATCCATCCGTTATCGAGGCTTCATAAAGCTTCGCTTTGAGAATAGCACTTGCAGCCTGCGTTGCCATTGTTTTAACAATATTCAAGTCCCCCTCCGTAAAATCACCATCTCTTTTATTCACTATATTCAATACTCCTACAAGTTCATCGTGATATACCATAGGAACAACAAGCAAATTTCTGACATTAGAACTCCACTCAGCTTTCAGTTTAAATCGCGGATCCTTCGCACCCAAATTCACTATAACAGCCCTTTGGGTTTGAGCCACTTGCCCTGCAACTCCCTCTCCCAATTCAAAACTGACAAATCCCGCTGCTTCTTCAGATAAACCAACAACAAGTTTTGTCTCTATCCTCATTCCATCTTCAGAAATAAGCAACAAAGAACCCCTTTCAGCATTGGTAACTTCTATAGCTTTTTCTAAAATCACCTTCAACAAACTCTCAACATTTGAGGAATAGTTACTAACTTGGGATATATAATACAAAACAGAAACATTCTTAGTCATCTTGTTGAAGTTGTTGGCCACTATCTCAAATTCATCATTTGTCCTCAAATCTATTGCATAATCCAAGTCTCCCCCTGCAACTTTCTGCATACCATCTATAACAGTTTGGATAGGAGTAATAACTGTCTTCTTCATAAACAAAAATCCAAGAAAAATCGCTATAACAACTGCAAAAACTCCCATTCCCACAGCAAAATTTCGTGCTTTACTGATCTCTGCAAAAGCACGATCTAGCTTTAACCATAATACTAAGTAGCCGTACACCTCCCCACTTTCCTGAATGGGAACTGTTACAATAACATTTTTCTCTCCAACAAATACCTTTTCCTTATTAACTAGGTAAGTTTTTAAAACATCAGCCTTTTTACCAAGCAAGTCTTTATCATTCGTAGCAGCTATGCGATTAGTCGCACTCTCAACTATAGCGACCTTTTCAATATCAGGGTGACGACTAATCTTCTTTACTAAGTTATCAAGAGAGTTATAATCACTCGTTACCAAAAAATTCAAAGACGCATGTGCCGCATTCTCTGCTACAAACTGAGCGAACTCAACAGCTGTCATCTTTATATATTGTGTCTGACGCCGTATAAAAAAGAAAGTGAGTATGAGAGTTATACCTATTATCAAAAACATCAACAACAAGGATAGCTTTAGTCCCAATGGAACCCACTTCTTCCCTCTAATGCTCCCTCTTAATCCTTTGAAACTCAACACTTCCCCTTCTTTGTCTACACTCACTCCTGCTTCCCCCGTATCGCATCAACTTACACAAAACCGTACCACAAAATTTACGCCCTTTAATGCCAATACTTTTTTATAATTCTTAAAACTTTCGCCGCATAGTAGTAATCTTTCGGACTTGCTTCAATAAAACCTGTAAGCTCTCCGAAACTCTTCAATATTTTTCTCGACTGGGGATCATCTATCTTTAAGTCCAAAAGCGCTTTCTTTATCTCCTCTTTCACATTCTCACTTAGATCTTTCCTAACCACAATTGGCTCATTGGGAATATTCTTTGTTTCTGCAATTATCTTAAACTTACTAGGTGGTATCTCATCCTTTATTCTTTTCCTCGCATCCTTATAAACCGCCCCTGCATCAAATTTGCCGAGAAAAACTGCTTTCAAAACTCTATCATGCTGTTTCAAAAATCCAATCTGAGCAAAATCCGTACGCGGATTTATTCCATTCTCAACAAGGAGCGCAAAAGGATACTCAAATCCACTTGCTGAATGCTCATCCACAAAAGCAAACTTTTTCCCCTTCAAATCCTTTATAGCATTTATAGGAGAATCTGCTCTGACCACTATCATGCCCTTGTAAGTAGGTTTACCTTTCCACACGGCTCTGACTAAAACCGGCAACTCCTTACCCTGATTTAAAAGCTGGGCATAAACAGCTGTTCCCAACCAAGCCACATCTATATCCCCTCTCAAAAGTTTTTTCAAAACCCCTTCGTAATCCTTTGCCAAAACAAGTTTTACCTTCTTATAACCGTATTTTTTCAAGCGATTCGCAAGATAATCAAGAAGTGGCTTGTGTTGCTTTATCATCTCACGCGGATCCAAATAAGTTATTCTCCCAAGCTTTAAAACCTTCCCCGCGCTCTCATCCTCTAAAGCTGCACTCTTTGTAGAAGTATTCTGGGGCTTCTTTTCCGCACCACAACCTGCCATGAAAAATAGGAAGCTAATCCCTAACACCATTAGAATGAGGATTCTTAACCCTTTGACCACTTTTTAGCACCTCCTTAACAACAAAAAAGTCCCATCTCCCGCGATTATTTAAGATTTTTAAGTATAACCACAACATTGCACCCCAGATAATTATAACAGTAAATTCAGCAATTTGAGAGCTAAAAAGGTGCTTCAGATAGGGCAACAAAGTAAAAATTAGAAGCAAAAAAGTAATCACAGGAACAACAAAAACTTTGAGGCTCAATTTCAACGCCGCTAGCGTATCAAAACTTAAGTAAACAACATCTCCCACCTCAATCTCGTATTCTTTAAATAAACTCTTCGGAAACTTCAGCACTCTGACCACATCATTTGAACATCCTTTGCAACCAATACACGCCCGCGAAGGGAAAACTTTCACTGCAACAAATTCTTCATCTATTTTTTTTATCACACCTATTTTATCTTCTAAATAGACATCCTCTGTCCCTGCCTCTACAATAGTTTTGCATTCATCGCCTCTGCTATCTTCCACTTCGGCAGCACCTCACAATACGCTCCAATCTCATAAGCAACTCGTGGCATTCCCCATACTACAGCACTTTCCCTACTCTCAACTATTGTCCAACCCCCTGCTTCTTTGATTATTTTAAGTCCTACAGCCCCATCATCTCCCATCCCTGTGAGCAGAACAGCAACAAGTTGGGAAGGTCTTACCACTTCTATTATCTTCTCAAATGCGTAATTTACATTCGGAACATAAGTATGTTCCGGCTTAGGATCCTCTATGACTATGTATATGTCAAGTCCCTCTTTTCTAAATATCATATTCTTTCCACCGGGAGCTACGTATATTACTCCTCCCTTTACCATTTCTCCATCTTCAGCTTCCTTAACAATCCAGTGCTTATTGGGATTAAGAGCCCTAAGTTGCTCTGTTAATCGGTTAGCAAACGTTGAAGTAAAACCAGGAAACATGTGCTGTATTATAAATCCTGCGACATCGGGAAAATATTTTAAATTCTTTAATATCTCCTCAATTGTAGCAGGACCACCAGTAGAAGCTCCTATTATAAAGTATTTCCTCAAAGAAGTTGGAGATAAAGCAACTTTTTTTACAACATCTTTTATTAATCCAACTTTCAAACTCTCTTTAATTTGAGCAGTATCCAACCCTTTACTGCGACCAACTGAAGCTTTGATTTTCTCAATAATGTCATCCTTCAAACGCGTAAGTTCTATAGTCTGTCTCTCTTTAACAACAAAATCAAATGCTCCCTTTTCCATAGCCTCAAATATGGTATCCCTGTCGGATAGCGAGGAGACAACTATGACCTGAATCTTTGGCCACTTCTTTTTGATTATCTCTAACGCTTCTAGCCCTGACATCTCAGGCATTGCTATATCCAACAGAATAACATCTACCATTTGGGAATTGTTCTCCAACCATTCAAGTAAGTGAGTAGCTCTGCTGAAAGTTTGAACTAACTCTAACTCATCATCAGAAGTAACAAATTTCTCCAAAAACTTCCTAGCAACCAAGGAATCATCGGTAATAACAACTTTAATTTTCTTCACAGATCCATTCCCCCTTCGGTCAATATCACTGCTGGATATATCCTCCACCTATTACTGACGTCTTTAAAAACCTTATCCTCAATATCAAAAATGAGATTGGCTGTCAACTCCTCTCCCCCTTTTATCTCCAGACGACTCATTGTAAAGTTATCAACACTTAAAAATATTTCCTTATTTAGGGACAAAGTAGTATCAAAGTTTTCTCCAACAATTCTTACACTTTGCAAATAAAACTTCAAAGCCACATACTCCCCAATCGGCAGATCACTCTTGGTAAGAAGAGGTAGAGGTTCAATTTTTGCATTCTCCAAATCAATACTTACAGGCTCTTGCCTTAACTCATAAGCACGACCATTCTTATCGTAAATTTTAAAATTACTCAAAACCACCTGAAAAGTGTGAAAATAAACTTTTTCAAGGTAATCTGTTTTCGTCTCCACACGTGAAAAAGACAAGCCATTCTCAAACACAGCACGGTTGATAATCTCCAAAACTAATGTTCCATACTTAGAATTCACGCTTCCCAAAACATCTCCAAGACTCGAAGTTCCATCATCATCACAACCTGTAACTGCAAACACTCCAAACAATAGCCCCACTAATCCAACTAAGAAACGGGTAAGCTGCATCTCTGACACCTCGCCAACTCTTAAATTGTTAAATAACATTAATCATAAAGGTAGACAAAAGCTAACTTAAATTCTACCGATAACTACACTCTTTTTTCTCACTCTTTAAAAAGTTTTGCAAATCTTCTCTTTCCAACTTTCAAAATTACACCATCTTCAAACTTTAATTCGACAAAAGGATCTGTCTGCTTTACTCCTCCAATACTAACCCCTCCTTGTTTTACGAGTCGGCGAGCTTCACTTCTAGAAGATGCAAACCCTATCCTTACTAGTAAATCTATGAGTTTTTCTCCAGGCTTTACCTTAACTTCAATAGCCATATCTTCAAAGTTTCTCCTGCTGAACACCTTTATAAACTTCTCTTGAGCTTCTTTTGCCTTAACTTCACCCCAAAACTGACTAGTTATTGTACGAGCAAGATCCAACTTAATATCCCTTGGATTTTTCCCAGCTTCTACCTCTCGCTTCATCTTTTCTATCTTATCCTCACTCTCATCAGTCAAAAGCAACCACCAATCCCACATCAAATCATCTGGTATTGACATAATTTTTCCAAACATGGTATCAGGATCATCGTTAATTGCAACATAATTGCCGTAAGATTTACTCATTTTAGCCTTTCCATCCAATCCTACTAAAAGCGGCATAGTTATAACCACTTCTGGTTCCTCAGAGTAAGCCTTTTGAAGTTCTCTTGCCACTATAAAGTTGAAGAGCTGATCACTTCCCCCCACCTCTACATCTGCCTTCAAAACAACAGAATCATATCCTTGCAAAAGTGGATACATTATCTCATGCATGAAAATTGGTATACCTTCCTTCAGACGTTTCGCAAAATCATCTCTCTCTATCATGCGAGCTACAGTGTAGTTTGCAGCTATTTTAATAAACTCCGGCAATTTCATATCAGCAAACCACTCTGAATTTCTAACTACCTTTATCTTATCAACATCCAAAATCTTACCAACCTGTTCAAGGTATGTTCTCGCATTCTCCCTTATCTCACCTTCAGAAAGCGGCGGGCGAGTTTTATTCCTCCCAGTAGGATCTCCCACCATAGCAGTAAAATCTCCAATTAAAAACACTATCTGCATCCCCATTTCCTGAAGTTGACGTAATTTTCTCAAAGGTACAGTATGTCCCAGATGTAAATCTTTGGAAGTGGGATCTGCTCCATACTTTACAACAATATTCTCCACACCCTTTTCCTTTACCTTACTCAAAAGCTCATCTTCGCTTATAAAATCCACTACTCCCCTTTTTACAAGGGCAAGATCCAACATCATTTTCAACCTCCCATCTTATTGAAAAATGCTAAATCATTAAAGCCCCTTTAAAACAAACTTTACACAACTCAAAATAACAGGACTACTCACCTAATTGAATTTGAGGCTCAAACCACTGTTCGGCTGTAACTGAAAAATCTCCGTAATATCCACCAGGTCCTACATAAAAGTTAGAAGAAGGTATCGGAGCATACAATTTTACACTCACCGTCGGATCAGGTGGTTTCGGTTGATCTATACCCGCACCATACGTTGAGAAAAATACAGTACCGTAGTAATATGCCCCGTATTCTCCTGTCCCCGTTCCATAACTTGGCAACAAAGCTGGATGCGGCAAAATCCAAGCTGGATTACCCGATGCAGGGAATGAATACACAGTAAACAAATAAGGATCACTAGAAGAATTCAATGGATAACGCCATCCCATTGGTAGAAATTCAACATACCCAGTAGCATAATTTGTCTCATCAGACGCCAACCACCACTTCCAAGCCAACCATTTATCACTACTCTCATCTGTAACTTTAAATGATCCATAATAACCTACTATGGCATTAACTCCCATCGGCATCATCGCAGCTTCAGCCGTAACCAACACGTCTTTACAAACTCCTATTATTCCCTCCCAAGTTCCAGTCCCATCGCCAACATTATACTCAATCAACCTGTAAACACGAGAAGTCCAGAACCCTTCCGCTGATACATAAAATTCATGACTTCCTACCGGAACATGAGTAAGGGTTATTACAGCTCCCGGCATATTTTGCAACTCTACCCACATGGAATATCCATTAACCCAATAACTGTAACGTATATCAGAGGTAAAGTTTGATAAATCTATACCCGGATATTGAACTGCAATTTTTTTGCTAGAATCACTCTGTTTTTCGTTGTAATAATTTGGAGTAATATTCGTTATAAGCTCCTCCGTAGGATCAGGCTTCATATTCCAATCCCCAGCATGAAGAGTATTACTCTTAACACCATAAGCAACAGCCCACTCATTTTTCTTTTTAAACTCCCACTCCCAAAAACGCGCATCATATTTAATTACCAATTTAACAACACCAAAAACTGGGTTTATCTCATATGTGGTATTCACATTACATTCCGCAGAAGTTTTTTGATAAAGCTCTAATGTGGCGTATCTTCTCTCTGTAACAAGTTGATTATTACACTTTAAGCTAAGTTCCTCCGTTGGCACTATCCTCAGTAAAACCTTTTCTTCAGGCCATCTTGGAATATAAACGCGGAATACACCTGCTGCATCCACATTTGCCGAGGCGTACTTAACAGTTCCATCTTGAGAATAGACCCCTACTGTAGCTTGATTTACAGTTAACACTGCTCCGCTTAAATTGTAGAGATAAGCATCTATTAACCTACCACATATCCAAGCCCCAATACTGGAATATTCAGTCATACCTATTTTCAAACTTTTGCTCTTTTTATACAACCACACATTCACATCAGCATTCGCCAGTTTATTCTCCGCACTAACTCTTATAGTTCTATAAGCATCAACCCCCAAATACGAGCAACTCGAGGTTGCTACCGGGACAACTAGCTCAAAACTTGAATTTGAATCAACATAATTTTCTGTAGAAACCCATAACCCTCTGTATGTATATAAAATCTTCAAACTGGTATCTTTATAAAGATAATTTTTAGCAACTCTTATCCAATCTTCATCAGCATCCTTAACTCCATCTTTATCTTCATCCAAGTACACACTTCCCGTCACAGTTTCAGTACTGGGAAATAAATATACATTCCCTAAATTCACATCAGCTGTAGCCACAAGAGAAGAAGAAACTATCTTTTCCAACCAACATCTTTCAGGTGAAGCTGCAACAATTCTGTAAACACCAATTGGCACACTAAACTCAAAGCTACCTGCAAAATCAGCATTCACACGTGTTTCCACAGAATTTTCCAATAAGTCATAAACTTCAATTGTAACCCCCGGAATCTCTTTATCGTTCCCTGTTAAATTATAATAGAATAAATCCAAGGCCCGTCCCGAAACTTTGTAAAATTTAGGAGAAAGCTCCAAAGTTGGACCCGTAAATCTACTCTCCACAGTGTAACCTACATCAGCAAACAATGGATAAAACTCGTTTGAAATAACATATATTTTATAACCACTTTTTCTCTCCGGGACGCCTCTAAAAATATACTGACCGTTATTCACAACTGCAGTAGACCAAGTAGCTTCATCATAACCTAATAACTTAACTGTTACCGAAGCAAACGGAGGGATTTCCTGTGAAACATCAATATCATTTAAATCCTTATGATACTTCATATAAATCTCACCAGTTATATACCAGTATTTATCATAGAATATAAGCGTTGCCATCTGAGTAGCAGGCTCATCTAGAAAAACGCTAATACTTCCAGTTTTATTTACCACTTCATAAGTATCATAAATTCCATACGTCGGATGATAAGCTCTTACTATTGAACACGTACCGTATTCTACAGTTGCAAACC
Organism: bacterium; assembly: GCA_027062325.1. Taxonomy (GTDB): domain Bacteria; phylum JAMOTN01; class JAMOTN01; order JAMOTN01; family JAMOTN01; genus JAMOTN01. The sequence continues at coordinate 3,745 of JAMOTN010000074.1, read as the reverse complement.
ACAACCCACTACTATTAGTGATTACTTCTTCTACATTCCCAGCCGAATCCTTAACAACAACACTAACATTTTCAAGAGGCTCTTCAAACGTAGCACCATTTATTATGCGGCGAATATAAACATAACCCCAAACCTTTCCTTTTTTAGGAGAAAGTTGTATTTCTCTAATTAAACTTTCTCCAGCTCCAACAATAAAACTATCCACACTAGAGCAGTACCAATCTGCTGTTGCAATAGCTGTATACTCTCCCGAAGGTAACTCTATAGTCTGAATTGGTCCTTTGAAAACTGCAGTAGTAGAGTATAGTGCTCCAACAATCTCAATAGTCGCGTTTTTATCAGAAGAAATTAAACCTCCATCCTTATCCATTAACTTGAATGTAACCGAGCCAGAAGGTAAGCTTTCCATTGTAGCAACTAATTCATAGCTTGCTCCCCTTGAGACATAGAAGGTTTTATATAAAACTTCATAACCATCCCTTTCAAACCTTAAGTTAACAACTTTCCCCACAACATCTGTCAAAAGCACTGTAAGAGAAAATTCTCCAGTTGAATTTGTTGTAGCAAGTAATTCACTTTCCTCATAAACATGCACGTTCTTCATTCCATAACCTTCCGAATCTTCTACAGTACCATACACCAATGCATATTTTGGAATAAGTTTAACTAAAATTTGTTTTTCATTTGCACCTGCGCTTCCGTAACCGTCCTCAAAATTATCTCCCTTTGTAACATGCACAGATACTGTGGAATATTTCGAAACAGGCGGTAACACCAGGACTCCCTTACTATTCGTATAGCCCACATAGCCAACATTATCTCCTTCTGTTATTTCAACTCTTGCTCCAGCAATTGGAGAATTATCAATTGTATTCTCAACTGTAACTGTAACAACTCGAGTAATTGGAGCAAGCGGTACTTTTATAAGTACATTACTAGTAGGGGCTTCTATTACATCTGAAGAATAAGTGGCATACTCCTCCTTATAAACAAGATAAATATACTTTTTCCCTATAACCTTTACACCTAGAGTGGTAAAACCATAAGTTGCAGTCTTAACTTCTTCACTAGTTTTTTCATCTACCCACAAAACCCTAACCGTTGCCCCTTCAATTCCTAAAGAAGTCGAAGCGTCATATACATAAAACATTAATTCCGGAGTTGTTTTTCTTTCAGTAATCAATTCAACATAAGCAGTAGCATAATAATTAACTGTGATGTTATCATAAGTAGCCTCTATTGTAGGAGAAAACGCATATATAAGGTAATCTCCAGCAGGAACCCCTGTAAATCTAAAACTACCATCACTTTCTGTAGTTGCCACTAATCCAAGCTGTATTATCTCAACGCTCACCTTTTCAAGAGGCTCAAAGTCCGGAGTTCTCAAACGTCCTTCTATTCCCCCCGCTGCAGGCGGCAACTTAACAGTAATACTAGCAACATCTCCACCGTTAACCGTTACAGATTTAGTTACAAACTCATAACCTGCAGCATAGAAGTTTAAAAGTATCTCACCTGAAGGCAAATCTTCGAACTTGAAGAAACCAGAAGTATCCGTAGTTTCATTACCATAGACACAGTTCACCTGTGCTCCACTTATTGGAGCAGAACTTGAAGCATCCAATACCCATCCTATTAAAGTTCCTTTAAACTTAGACAACTCAACCTCTAAAAATACAGATGGAGTTGCTTTACCTAATAGGATTTCCTCCGTACTATAAGTATTGTAACCATCTGCACTAACTCTTACAGAGTAGGTTCCAGCTCTAAGTCCTGTAACATTAAAGCTACCATCAGCAGCACTTGTAGTAACTGCGTATGTTCCTTCTCCATATACCACTACAAACGCATCTTGTATCTTACTATGATCAGTCTTATCCACAACAACTCCACCAATTGTAAACGACATTGGGCGTAGATTAACATTCATTACTTTAGTTTCTCCAAGTTTCAAAGTAAAACTCTCCGTCGTAGTTACAAAATTTTCTGCTGTGACAAGTAATACCAATAGAACATTCGCAGTAGCACCTTGATAAACGTACACTCCACTTCCCTGAGAAGTAAAATCATACATCGAACCATTATAAACCAATTCAACACTGGCTTTTTTTATAGGCTGTCCTGTACTGTAATCCTTTAAGAGAACAACAATATTAGCTGTTTGACTATTTTCAAGCTTGTAAACTTTAAAGTAGGTCGGATTAGTAGCATCTAACACAATTTCCTCAGAAGTAGATTGATAATAATCAGCTGTAATATATATATCATACGTCCCATAAGGCAAAGTATCAAAAGAAAAATAACCATTATCATCTGTCTGACCAGTATAAGTTTTTATATCTGAAGTTAAGACAATAGTAGCAGATGCAACCGGCATTTCACTATCCTTATCTATAATACGTCCTCCTATACTCCCTTTATAATGGAAAAGAACAACCGGCATTTGCTTAACTTCTGAGGGCCTCAAATTTACAGTCTCAACTGTAGGATAATAGTAATCCGCCCATACCTTCATAACATAATCAATTTCACTACTCACTTCTACATAAGGGAAAGCAAGTCCATACGTAGCCTCCATCTCAATAGTGCTACCATTTCCAAAAATTTGTACGTAGATTGTCGCCTCATCACTTGGAAAACTTAATATTTTGCCACTCTCATCATAAACTGTAACTCCAAGATAAGCACTATCTTTAAAAGACTTCTCAAGTTTAATTGTTTTAAGATTTAAACCAGCATTAAGAGTAAACGTCTCATTATAAGGTTTATATCCATCTTTTAGAACATACATTGTAACTTGACCAGTCTCCAGTTTTTTAAACTCGAATTTCCCAGCTGAATCAGTAGTTACCTCTTTACTACCTCCTTCAAACAGTACGCCAACAACTGCACCTTCTACAGTAGCCCCTGTATCTTTGTCAATAACCAACCCTCTTAACTCACACGTAGCCCCTTCTCCAACCAAATGAAGCTCTATTGTAATAGTATTTAAGCCACTACTTAAATCCAACTCTGTCATATAAGGTTGGTACTTATTATTAGAATCTTTCACTACCAGTAAATATTTTCCAGAAGTTAAATCTGAAAAACTGAAAACACCAAAGCTATCCGTCACTTTCGTATTTTCAAAACCTTCTCCTTTCAGATAAACTTGAACTCCTGATAATAATTGATTTGTAACAGCATCTTTTACAATACCAGTTAATTGAGCTTTTCCTGTATCTTCAGTAGTTGCTTTTTTAAGAGCAAAATCCAAATCTTTAATATACTCTCCTATTGTAAGAATTGGATACTTCTCAGCTAGTTTATAACCTGTAGCTGTAACTCCAACCTTCAAATAAACCTGATCCCTATCAGTAGGAAGATTTTTTAGGTAAACCACATATTCTCCATCAGAATCACTCCTAGCAGAACCGTAAAAAGTCATTGCATTGTCTGCATCCCTTACTTCAATTGCTGCACCACTAATTGGCTCATTAGTATCTGCATCGTATATTTTTCCACTAACAGTATTGGGACTCTGTTCAACTTTCAAATAAACTATTATCTCCTTAGGGGTATCAAGAACAACAGTTGTTTCTGAACTCTGATATCCTTCTTTTGAAACCTCCACCTTATAAACACCAATATCTAAACCAATAAACAAAGCAACTCCTGAGTTATCAGTCAGCTTTGTATATCTTTTATTCGTGCTTATATTAGTAACAACAACCGCTGCATTCCCAATAACCGTATCCTTTCCATC
>JAMOTN010000073.1 GCA_027062325.1 bacterium | reverse complement strand
GTGTTGAGGGACAAGATGTTTACAATGATGGAACGGAAACGATATATGTTGATTACAGTTTAACTTCCCTGCCTTTATCGACAGATACTGTGTTTTTTGTTGAGAATGAAATTCCCAGCACAGATAGTGTGAAAATAAACTGGACTACACTTTCAAGTTGGGGATTTAGCGCAGTTTATAAAACTTCTCCATCCGATGCAGGGAGTCCTCTTGTTTCTGGAGATACCGTAACTATTGGTGCTGGCCCTGATACTTCTATTGAAGTTGATCTTACAATGACTACACCAGCTGACCCATCATTGCTATCACCCGGAGATTATGTAGTGCCATTTTGGGCGGATTCCAAACAGCCTGGAATAAGTGATAAAGCATGGTTTAAAGTCAAAGTTAGAAAATGGCAAACTGACTTAGTGATATACACTGTGGATAATTGTTCGGTGGTGGATTATGGAGATAACAAGTACGACTTAAGTGTTGCAGGCAATGCATCCTCTGTCTCAAAGACATTGACTCAATCTGAAGTGGCAAATAATACGGTATTTCAAGTTGTATCCACTATTGAGAATGAATTGTCTATTTCCCAAGATATAAGATTTGATCTTGTAAAAATGGCTTGTTCTACACTTGGAAATGCAGCACAGGCTTTTGCTGGGTGGAGAATAACATTAGATACCGGAACAATCACAGACCTATGGGATGGGAGTACTAATAATAGTACAACTGTTACAGTAGATGGAGAAGCTCAGCGCTTGGTCACTATTGAAGTTACAGTGCCAGCTTATGCTACTGCAGGTACATATACTTTTTATGTTAGGACACGATACAACAATCCTTATAACAGTGATGTTGAATATTATGGAACAGACAGTATTAAATTTACTGTAATAGTGCCAGCTACTTATGATGTAGACATAGTTATAGACGGAGTTAATCATGAAGGAGATAGTGCGGATCCGGGAAGCAAGATCTTACAATCCATAAATGGTGCTCAAATTAGTAAAAGTGATGTCGAGTATGATGGGACTTATCCCATGAGTGCAACCTTTGAAGTATTGAATGGAGATCTTTCAAATGCAACTCAAAGTGTTAATCTAAGCATAACAAATTACCCTTCTGGTTGGACAGTAACCATTACTCAACCCTCTTCTACTACAACTTTATCTGATATAGCTCCCCAAGCAACTGAAGAAGTTGCTCTTAATATAGATATTCCCCGCACTCCCGCCGTAGGTGGAGTGGGAGATTATCCTCCGAAAGCTGGGGATTACCAAATAACTGTTCAATGTAGTTCTATTACCGCTGCTGGAGTTACGGCTTTGATGAACTTCACTGTTCCAGTAGTTGCCACGGTTCCTATAAATCTCAAATTCCCGAATGTTTCTACCCCTCCTTTTAATGAAACTACTGAAACCTTACTACCTGCCACAGGAGCTGCTGCTTCCATAACTTATACACGCACGGTTTCGGCGGAAGTTACAGCTGACGTTAACGATGATTTATCTGTAGAGATAGAATCGGTCTTAGTGTTTGATGGAGATGGCAATAACTGGACAGCTGAGTGGTCAGCAGGTCCGGGGACTTCTAGTAGTGCGAATTTGAGTTATCCTCCTTACAATGGTGTTGGGAAGCTGAAGAGCGCACTTCTACAGTTTAACTTTTCAATTCCTAATGCGGCGGATAATCAGATAGTGGCCGGAACTTTGTACGAAGTTATTATTCATGTTATTTCAAGAGCTGCCAGTGATAATACTATTACAGGTGAGGATTATGCCACCATGCACGTTACAATAGGTTCAGTGTTTGACGTTGATTTGGTTTTAGGAGATGGTACTAATAGCAATGGTTACGGAAATTTTGATACAGATGTGACTCCTCCTCACAATGGTGCAGTGTTTACTATTCCAAACGCAATATTGCCTGGAAGTAATGCTACAATTTACGCTACGGCTGAAAACAGATCTAACTCAGATCTCACCATAACATTTGCACCATTTTCAGTGCCAAACCCTTCAGTTGAAGTTATACCGGCAACTCCTAATCCAGCTGCTGCAGCTTTCTCTACAGTTTCTACAGATTTGACAGTAAATATATTAAACCATACTGAAGCGTTGCATTACTCCGTACCTTTTGAAGCTTCAATACCAAATCGTATAAGAGACGCAGGACGAATAGAATTAACGGTTGCTCCTTATTCAGGAGTAGATTTGAGTGTAACTGGAGATGATGGCGTAGAGAGGGCACGCAATATGTATTTGATTGATCCCATTGGAACTCCTGCTTATGATACTGCAGGTGCAGGGAGTACAATTTCCGTTAAGCCAGGAGATACAGCTGTATTCAATATCAGGCTCTACAATTTAGCTAATACAATAGAAAACTATTATATTGGAGTGGTTTCTGGAGAAAATATACTGTCTGACTGGAGCGGAGCTGTGAGTGCTTCAGGACTTGCTGCTTCTGGATCTACAGATCCAAGGGTTATTGGTGAGACGGGAACTCAATTTTATCAACAGAGTCCCTATACGTCTGCACCATTCAGTTTTTCGGTAAATGTGACGGTACCAAATTCTCCTGCTGCTACTGCTGGAGTTTACAGTTATGTTGTGTTTGCCTCCTCTGAACATGCTTACAATGCTAATACATATTTTCAAGACGGAGCTGGAAATTTTGCTAATGCAACCGATGGTGTTGGTATCACCATTGAGGTATTATACGTTGGTAAAACTTCGGCAGAGATATATTCTCTTGATGCGGGAGTTACAGATAACGATCCAGATTACAAAGTGTTTGCTCTTGATTCTCCTTCTGCAGGTACAATATACAATTTTGGAATTAAGGTACGCAACAGGGGGAATGCTAATGACAGATTTAAATTTGAATACACTGCGGCAGCAGGTTTGACTGCTTCCTTGGAGTGTTCTGATGGTAGTGTTTTAACAGGTAGCGGTACTGCTTACTCTGGAGCTGAAGTAAGAAGATGGGAGATCTTTAATGAGGAGGAATACGCCACTTTGCACGTAAAGATTCCCAATCCTTTGCCAGCAAGTGGTATATATGAATTCAAAATAGTAATTGGTCCAGATAGTGCTAATAACCTTGGTTCAACTCAAGAAGTTGTCTTGAGAATTTACATTGGAGAAAGCTTAAAAGCGGATCTTTTGCTGGGTGAATCACCAGGTGATACTACTATTGGAGATAATGTTTACGACTCAAATCTCTTCTCCGGTGGTGGCGGAGCGATAAATTTGAGTGTAGATCCGGGTCAAACTAAGAGTGTTTATGTTAAGCTTCAAAATGAGTCAAATGTGACTACAAGTTTTGAAGTTTCATGGGGAAGTAGTGCACCTGCAGGTACAATAACTCCCTCCACATGGAATGTTGGAGTGTATGAAAACTGGACAGGTCTTGCTATAGGACCAACAAAAGACTCGCCAGATTTGGCTGCCTTTACAGGAGAGGCAATTTACAGAGTAGATATCACCCCACCTTCAGATGCTGTAGCCGGAGATTCTTTAACCCTATATGTAAATGCTTCAAGAGAAGGGGATACTTCTACAGGAGTGGACTCAGTTAGAATAACTTACACTGTTAATGCAAAAGCAACGTGCGATTTGATAATTGCTGGAAATGGAGATGGCCAATACGGTGATGGCACTTCTGGAGGTCAAGTAACTGTTGATGCATCACCATCTTCTGGAACGATTATTCAAACTTTGACTGTTGAAAACGAGAGTAACTACGATACCTCATTTACAATAAGAGCCTATGATGTTCCAGTTGGATGGCGTGTCAGATTTAACGGTGTTGAGGCTACGAGTTTCATAACTTCTGTTTTAACCAGAACGCCTCCAACTAATAAACAGGATATAACTTTAGAAGTTATTCCGGATCCAGAGACTCCAGCAGCTACTCCATATACTGTTTACTACATATATTTCAAAGTCACTTTACCAGATGGTTCTACTGAGTCTGTAGCACTGATTGTAAATTGGCATCCTGAAGCTAAAGTTGACTTAGCTGTTGGAGATGTTAGTAATTCAGCAAGTGGTGAAGGTGTTATTGATACTAGTGCTTCTGGTCTTACAGGAGCAGGTGGTTCTGTGACACTATCAGCTTCAGCTGGTGAAACAGTGGCAACTGATATAGTGGTTATAAATGCTGGGAATGTTGATTTAAACTTTGCAGTTAACACGGTAAATGCCCCAGCTGGGTGGTCGGTGACATTTGGTGGAGCTACTTCTTGGAGCGGTATATGCTCTTTGGCAGCAAGTAGATTGACAAATACTGTTCAAGTTCATGTTCCGGATGCAACCCCTCAAGGGTCCTACAATATAATCGTGGCCGGAACTTCTACAAATACTGGTTTAGCTACGACCACAGATTCTGTTACTATTACTGTGAATGTGGGATTGACTGCAGGGGCAGATTTGGTTATATCTGGAAATGGTGAAGGTATTAAAGATCCCGTTGGGGGTGGCGGGGCTTCTGGAATATTGAATTTAAATCCGGGACAATCCGGAACTCTTGAAATAAAGGTTATAAATACCGGTAATGCAGCGCTTTCTTACCTGTTATCTTCACCGGGATTAGCAGGTTGGACTGTTGAATTTGGGAAAAATGGTGTTTGGAATACCTCTTACACTACAGCCAATATTGCTGCTGGTGGTTACGATACTTGCGAAATTAGGATAACTCCACCAGCTACAGGTTTTCTGCCTCAAAATATACAGGTTGTCCTCTCTCAAGGAACAACTGTATATGATACAGGTATGGTAAACGTTTCTGATAACATACCTCCTACTGTTGAAGGAGCAACCTATGAAGTAGCAAATAACAGAATAGTAATACACTTCTCAGAACCCATTTCTCCAACCACTTTCAACTTGAACCTTATAAGAGTAGTGCGTCAATCCGATGGAACAGAAATTCTTGGGAACTTAAATGGAGCAGTTCCAACGTGGAGTGGTGATAACAAAACAGTTACGTTAGATTTAACAGCTGATCAAGTTAATCAAATTGAACAAAACTTATCTCAAACTCTTGAGCTAGATTTTGCGGCGGACTCTGCTAGAGATCAAGGAGGAAATCCATTGGCTGCTCAACAGGTTACTTTGGGAATTTTACCAGATTTAAGTGCCCCTCATATTGTTTCTATAACTTGGAACCGAAATGGAACTTACGACGTCTCGGATGACAGAATAGTAATAGTTTTTGATAAACCGATTGATGATTCTTCATGTGTAGGTCAAGATGCTACTTATATTTTTGAAGTTTCAGGAGAAGTAGGTAGTTTTGGAGTTGGCAGTGTTATTGAAACTGGTGCCACGCCCAATGACTCCGTAATAGAGATAAACGTAGCTCCTTCTGCTCAGCTGCCAATTCATGATCAAACTCAAATATCTTGCGTTCCAGGAAAGATAAAGTCTATCTGGGGAGGCGTACCTTCGTCCTATGAGTGGCATAACATCCAAGTCCCTGGTGGACCTGCTTTGATAAAGGTGCTTTACAGATCAGATGGCTTTTCTCAGAGAGCAACTCCAAATGATAACAGTGATGATGTTTTGATATTGATATTTGATAGACCTATAAACGATACCACTATCGATGAAGCGGGCGAAATATTGAACAGTTTTGAAACTGTTGGAGTAATAAATTTTGGTGATAATCCTACCTTTAATACGATGGATTCTGGTAATGATAACAAGCTTGCCATTGTTTTCAATGGTAATGGAGTATCAGGTTGGGCAGAGGGGGATCAATTACATGTAAGAACAACTGCTACCTTCCAAGACACTAGCGGTAATTTACCGGATCTGTTGGATTACTCATTAAGAATTGAGGATGCGTCTGCTCCTTATCCTGTGAAAGCTATTTACTACGATGATGACAACAACGGTTTGGATAAGGGAGACAGGATAGTTGTTACGTTCTCAAAGTCTATTCAAGAACTGGAATCTGGGAACAATCCACTTACTTATCTGTCAATATCTCACGACACGGGTAGTTTTGGAGCAGGGGCTACTATTACTAAGTACAATGTAAATTCTGTTGTTATAACACTTGGAGACAATCCAGAATTGAATATATGGGATGATGCATATACTTCTATCACAGGAGCAGCTTTGAATGTCAACACTTTTCTAACAACCTATGATAAGGGAAGGTACTCTTCCAACATTATTGGAACTAATGGATCAGCAGCTAAAATGGCTACTAACGCAGTTGGAATTGATATCAAATGTCTGGATACAACGGCTCCTGCTTTAGAAAAGGCAGAATTCATTGACAACAATCACAATGCTGTTGTAGATGAAGGTGATTATGTAGTACTCCGTTTTTCACGTGCTGTGTTTCTAAACAGAGACATAACTACTGTGACTCCAGCGTTGATAGCCCAGATGTTTCAACCTGCTGGAGCAAGTCCTGGAGATGCAGCAACCCTTCTAAACGTTACAAGTCGTCGCAGTACAAGAGAAGTAATAATCAGAATAGGAGGAAATGGAATAAATTTGAAAATTGCTGGGGTTTATCCAGCAGTTACAGACGCAACCTATATTTCCCTTGCTTCATTCCCTTATTTTGTGAGCGCTGCAAGTGTTGAGGCTGTTGGAAATGCGGATTTAACCATAGATGACTCAACTGTTCCATCTTTGTCAAATGCTACTGTTTACAGTGTAGAGACTCTTCCAGGATATGTTGATCCTCTTCTTGGACAAGCAACCGTGGAAGCCGCAGTTTCAGAACCTGTTGTTACTTCTCAATCTTACTTGAGGTGCGATGTGCTAGATCCAGCTGATCCTGTTAAAGAAGCTTCTTTCTTGAGAAGTACGAGTCCTTACAAAGTTGGTTGGTCTGTCAATTTTTCAGCAGCACAGTTACGTGATAAGTTGGGAGAACAAACTGTTTATATTTCCGCTTGTGATTTAGCAGGTAATTGTTCTGCCACAATTCCTGTAAAATTCAGAGTTATTGCTCCCGTTTACAAAGCTACTGCAGAGAGTATACCTTCAATTGTGGTTACAAATTCTGGAGTTACAACGGTTGAAATAAAAATAAAAGCTTTTTATGACTCTCAATCCACTGGAATAAATAGAATAAGAGTAGTACTGGATTATCGCAATGTTACTCAATTTACAGATTACCCTGCAAATGCTATAACTAAAATTATTGCGGATGGATCTGAAATACCATTTACTCCAGTACCGACTGCGAGTTTGCTTCAAGTTACAACTTTGGAAGTAACGAATCTTGGATCTGTAAAGCCCGAAAATATTTCAATCTTTATACCATTCAATTCTGACAATACTGTTACCGGTGAAGTAAAAGTTTCACTTTATGTTGAAGATACTGCAGGACGTATAGTGAAAATACCTGCAGGAGATGTGGATGGTAATTCTTATAACGGAAATAAACTCAACATAAACTTTATAAACTTTAAGTGTGAAGATTACTCAGTTGATGTGCAGGTTATAGGAGATTTAGCACGTATAATGGCTGTAGCTAAGTTTAATTATCCTGTTACCACTACCGAAGCAGCGGTGCAAGTCAAAGCATTTCTCATTCCTTCTACTGATAAACCGCCTCTTTCGTTCTCAACTGTTAAATGGGAGAATCTTAACAACAAAGGGGTATTTACAGGTATAACTTATATATGGACAAATGATCCTGACTATTGGTCATCTACTGTAGATTATCACTTGCTCTTCCAAAATGTTCCGGTGCTTTATTCAGGAGTTGCCTCTGAGGTAAAAACTCCGACATTTGAGATATATCAATGGCAGCGCTATGTTTGGAATGCATTTCCTGCCCCAGAGCATTTTTCAGCCCCTGGAACACAGCGATGGTTTATTCTAATAAAAGATGAAAACAACTATGGAACTCCAGAAGTCAAGGTTTGGCTACCCTCATTACACAGCTGGAAAGAATTAAAAGTGGATCATCTTCAAGGAACATTGAATTATTATATAAGCGACTTTGAACTCAATGAATCAGATCTAGTATTTGCTACAACATCTGTAAGAACAGAGGCAGAAGCAGCAAATGTATGGGTTAAAGTTGGAGAAAGTGAACGACCCATATTTGACTTTAGCATACAGTCATCCCAAACGAGAACCATCTCACTTGCTTCTTCGCTTGAACTTAAAGTATCCGCCAAGAGTGACTATGCTCGTTTTAAGATGTACATGGTCTCAGATACTTTACCAGATGACTTTGAAGCTGCTCTTTCTAAAGTTGCAACTCGTTCTTACGCTGAGGCTGTAATCAAGACTATAAAAAATTCAAGGAGCTTAATCAGAACAGTAGCTCCTTTAACTGGTGATGTTAACCAAGACAATTCAGGAAAGGATGGCGAACAATCAACTCCACTTCCACCTACCACTTCACTTTACGCAGCAGGCATCCGTCCTCTTACTGCTAAATACGTAATCGAATACGAAAATGCTACAGTTAGTGCCAAACTTCCTCCTTATACTGGAATTAAAACCTCAGATGGTCGTTGGATAAAAGACTACATACCATCCGGTGTTTCTTTCTTGGCAATTGAAGACTTGGAAAAACCCAAAGTTGAGATTACTTTATTGAATGTTAGAGATATTGGAAACAGCGATAATCAAACAAGAAGCTCATCCTCTTCACCTCCTCAGCTTGTAATTGCTGGAATTGATTTGGGAAGTGGTCTGGCAACAATTGAGTATACTTTAACTGATAAATCTGGTCTTGAGGAACCTACAACTCGTGTTATCAAAGCATCCGACTATTATTTACGAAGGTTAGAGGATCTTGATCTACCTGAAGGCGAATGGAGATTAACCCTCCGAGCATTTGATAGAGCTGGTAATGTTACGGAGTTGACAAGAAACTTTTATAGTTTAGGAAGGAGTGTTGTAAATTCTGTAAAATGGGGTCCTGTTCCGGTATCGACCCCTCCATTCAGAGTATTTGTCACAGCAGATCAAACTCCTACCAAAGTTTATCTGACCATCTATGATTCTGCTGGTGAGGTAGTAAAGAGAATTGTCGAAACTCCGGCAGACAGAGTTTTCACGATTGAATGGGATTTAACCACAGATGATTTTAAAGATGCAAAACGTGGAGTGTACCTATTCAAGATAAAAATTGAATTTGCAGATGGAAACAGCTACAAACGATTTGGAAAGTTATTTGTAGCACGTTAAGGCAGCCGAGGGTGATGAAATTAGATTATGGCTTTTCATCTTAGAAAATTTACCGCTAAGGCATTGTTGGTTGCAGCGTGGGCATCCGTATTTACCGTTGGGCTGATTTTGCTGGCTCTGTTCCTATTTTTTAAAATTTATCCCGCACCTCTACAATTTCTCTCATTTGCATTTTCTCTCATTACTGCTTGGATAGCCTACTGTTGGGGAAAACCGAATTTGAAAAGAGTTGCCTTAATGTCTGCTATGACTGCAGGAACAGCTTTGGGTTTACTCTCGTCAGAATTTTTTCAACATTTCCCTGAAGTCCTTTTAATATCAGCTGTTTGTGCAATTATAAGTTGGGGAGTAGTTTGGTATTGGGAGGCAAAATGAATTGGAAAATGTTAGGAAAAGCTAGCTTAAAAAAAGTTTGGTACTTGGCGATAATAGTTGCCTTTTGGATGTTTTACACTCATGATCTTGATCTGTTGTTCTGGTTTGTGGTGGCTTTAATAGTTGTCTGCAAGTACGTTATGTGGAAAGCAAGATCAGATTTGATCTACAACTTGGCTGCTCTAACAATAGTTTTCTCCTTCATATACTTATCAACTTATAAATCTTGGTTGATCTTTCTCATGCCTATAATTTTAGATAACCCTAAGCAGATGTTTCTTGGGACTTCACTTTTTACGCTATTAACAGCCTATAGTCTTATAAGAGAAGGTAAGCTATCCAGTAGTAATCTTACCCAACTTGAAAGTTTTTTAGACCAAATATTTCCTTTGTGGATGATTGCTCTTGCGATTGCCTTGGAATTTGATTGGGAAGAGGTACGACTTACCGAAAAGGAAAAAAGATATAAGGAGTTGAAGGATCGGGAGCTTAGATTGATTGAAGAGATGAATTATTGGAAGGTAATGGATTTACTGCGAAATAAGTTGACTGTATTGAGATTGAACATTGGTTTGGCTAATATACCTGAAGAAGAACGATCAAAGTTTCTCGAGATAGTTAAAAAGATAGAGGAAGCTATGCCCAAAGTTGAACAGTTTTTCAAATTTGAGAAAGTAAAATTGAGAGATACTCTAACTTCCCTCTTTAAAGATTTGAGACTTGAGGTTTTGGTGAGAGGAGAAGACGTGGAAATTGTATCTTCAAAAGATATAATAGAGCTTCTGTTCTTTGAAATTCCAGACAATACTAGAATCGAGATAAGAAAACACGACAAGTTTGTAGTAGTGGAAGTAGAAGGGGTGGTACCTTCTGACTTTCAAAAAAAAGTTGCTGAGATGTTTGGCATTGAGTTAGTTCAAACAAATAAAGGATTTTGGTTAAAATTTAAGATAGAAGCTATTATGAATGTCTAAAAATTATTTAAGGAGTGCCTCTTATGCTTCGGTTAGATTGGAAGCTGAGTCTGTGGTTGATTCCAGCACTTGAGTTAGTTATGCTGCAAATAACTTTGTTTTTATTAAAGAAGTATTCTTTATCTAAATGGCAGGTTAAGGTAAATAAATTTATAACGATTGGACTCCACATATCTCTAATGCTTTTTTTAGCAGAGAATTTGGACAATATTGACAGATTAGTTATAACTTACTCTGGGGTATTAAAAACCATCACTACCATTCAACTTTTACTAATAATTTGGTTTTCAACAGGTGGACGCCATAATTTTCGCAATGCGATGTATGCCCTAATACTCATACTAATCCAGAGTGCTTTATTGGAGTTATCTTTGTTCTTTAAAGAGTTTACTTCCGTGATATTTGGAGTAGTAGCTTTTTCTCTAATTTCAGAAACAATACTTATATGGAAATACTCATCAGGAAAATTTTTCGATTAGCTTAGGTGGGTTATAATATGAAAGCAATAGAGAAAGGGGGCGTGTGAAATGGAAAAGAACACTTCTTCCTCAAGTAAAGGTGGATTATCTCTTTTCCCCAAAATTAGGGAAAATTTATCCCAAATTCCAGTAAAAATTGCAGTTATGAGCGGTAAAGGTGGAGTGGGAAAAACTACTGTTTGCGCATGGCTGGCTCTATCGCTTAAAAAGTTAGGATTTAAAGTTGCTGTTTTTGATGCTGACTTTACAGGTCCGAATATTGCTTATGCTATAAAAGAAAAAGTTGTATCTTTGAAAGCTAAGGCAGTTGGGACTGAAGATAACTACACAATAATTCCTCCTGAAGTTGATGGAATTAAGGTTGTAAGCTCCTCTATGATTTTGGATGAAGGGAAAGCTTTGATATGGAGAGGTCCCCTGAAATTTAAGCTTTTTCAGGAGTTATTGGCATTTAGCGATCTGAGGGATGTAGATATTTTACTCATAGATTTACCTCCGGGAACTGGGGATGAATCTCTCAACCTTGCTCAGATGATTCCAGATGCTAAAGTGATAATTGTTTACCAACCAGCAACTTTGGCTGTAGAAGATGTAAAAAGAAGCATGGATTTTGCTAAGACTTTAAATCTTGAAATTTTGGCAATTGTTGAAAATTTCAGTTATGCGGTTTGTCCAAAATGTGGAGAGAAGTTTGACATTTTTGATGGTGCCAAACTTAAGGTGGAACCTGATTTAAAACTTCCAATTCTAAAAGAAAAGGCATTTGAGGAGTTATTTGATTTTGTGCAGAAAAAAGTGATTCCTCGGTTAAAGAAATAATTTGACGCTTGTTTTCTCATACATATTTGCAAACAAGTGGGGGGTGTGAAATTCATTATTCTGAAATTAACAAGTTTAGACTTATGGTAAAGGCAGAAAGTATTGTTTGTTGTGGTTGCTGGGTTACGCGGCAAGCTGACTGTGAAATCCTATTCACAGTAGGGATTTAAAAGTATCTTTATGTTGAAGAATGGCTTTTTGGAAGAAAACAGAACAGTTCTGCTGCTACAAAGAAAAGACGATCAGAAGTGAGTTGACAGCTATCAAGGGAGTAATAAAAAATAGTATTAGATCGTATCAAAACGCTATTAGTTCAAAGTGAGAAGTTTTATAATCGCGCTGAGATTGGAGTGGCTAGATGAGAAAAATTGCTCGCAAAGTGTGGGATTTTCTGTTTCCCAAAAACAGGTTTAAGCTTGTAGTAGTTTGGTATTTACTCTTCATGGCGCTTGGAATTTTATTTAGGGTATTCATTCTCATAAATAATTGGAAACTGTTTGAACACAATTTTAAATCGCTTTTAAAAATTTTCTTGGTAGGTTGGTTTTACGACGCTCTGGCAGTTATCTACTGGTTAGTTCCCGTGGTGTTGTGGTTGGTCATTATCCCAAACAAATGGTATGGCAAATGGCCAATTCGAGTGTTGAACTGGTTATTTTGGGGAATAAACACATTTCTACTTTTGTTTTCCTACATAGCAGAATACTTTTATTGGCAAGAGTATGGACGTAGATTCGATTTCATAGCTGTTGATTATCTTGTGTACACCCACGAAGTTGTAGGAAATATTGAGGAGTCATATCCTATCTTTAAAATTTTAGCCGGCTGTTTCATAATCACAGTTTTGATTTTATGGTTCTTTGAAAAAATTGGTGCTTTCGCAAGAGAAGAAAATGTTCCTACTTTGAAGTATAAAGCCTTTATTTTTGTTTTGACAGTTTTGTATGCAGTAGCAACATTTTATGGTCATGATGGATACCCATTAGTAGAAACAGTTTCAAATGATGTATACGTACGGGAACTTTCAAAGTCTGGAATTTATTCTCTTTTTTCTGAGTTTAGACACAATGTCATAGACTATAAACGCTATTTTGCTTTTATAGAGGACGATGAAGCTTTTAAAATTACAAGGGATTTTTTAAAGCTCAAAAACTCATCCTATCTACTGGATTGCTCTCGCTGTTCTTCACTTCCCCAACCGATAACGCGTGTTGTTAAACCGACTCAAGCTAACAAACCCACTTTTGACAACCAAACTTCTAAATGGAACGTAATATTGGTTATGGAAGAATCTTTAAGTGCTTGTTTTTGCGGTTTCTTAGGAGATAATAGAGGACTAACCCCAAACCTTGACAGACTGAGTGGAGAATCATTAACTTTTACTCATTTGTTTGCAACAGGAACTCGCACAGTTCGTGGAATGGAAGCAGTCATGATGTCAGTTCCTCCAACTCCTGGGAGAAGTATTGTTAAAAGGCCAGACTGTCACAATATGTTCACTTTTGGACAACTATTCAAAGCAGCAGGTTACGAATGCAAGTTTATATACGCTGGACACGGTTATTTTGACAATATGAATTACTTTTTTTCACACAATGGTTTCGGCATAGTTGATCAGACCGATTTCAAAACGAGTGAGATAACCCATAAGACAATTTGGGGTGTGTGTGATGAAGATCTTTTTAGGCGAGTCATAAAAGAAGCGGATAAAACTGCAGCTCATCACAGACCTTTTTTCTTCTTTGTGATGACTGTTTCCAATCATCGCCCATATACCTATCCTGAAGGAAGAATCGATATAAAATCCCCAAGTAAACTTGGTTCAGTTAAATACGCCGATTGGGCCATTGGATATTTAATCAGAGAAGCTAAGAAGCATTCATGGTTTAAAAATACTGTGTTCATATTTGTGGCAGACCACAATGCGAGGAGTGCAGGAAAGCTTGAGCTACCAATTCATAGGTATAGAATTCCATGTCTATTTTATGCACCTTACCTTATAAAACCCACACGAGTTGATAAAATGTGCTCTCAGATAGATATTTTACCCACCCTTCTTGATCTGATGAACTGGACATATCCATCAAAGTTCTATGGTCAGAGTGTGTTTGCTACCGATTATAAACCACGGGCTTTTATCGGAGTTTATCAACGCCTTGGTTTTGTAAAAGAGGGAGTTCTAACAATTTTAGATCCAAATAGAGTTGTTAAATTCTTTAAGATCAAAAGTTACGATTTATATTCATCAGACTACGAAAAAATTGGAGAGTGGGGTATGAAGAATTTTTCCGACACGGCGAACTTTTCTCGAAAACTTCCAGATATACCTCGTCTTGCTATATCTCTTTACCAAACAGCTAGCTTCATGTATAAACATAAGTTGGATAGGTGGGATCAGGTATCGAAAGAGTTGTGCAATAAACTTATTTCCAAATTCAAAACTGTTCATTGAGTTTGTGGGGAAGGAGTGTGCCTATGCCTAAATCTAAACACTACAACTTTTTTAAAAATGCCCAATGGGCTTTTGAAGGGGTGGTTGCCGCTGCAAGAAGAGAAAGAGCTTTTCAGATAGAGTTAGCTTTAAGTATTCCAACTCTGATTTTTGTACTTTTGGTAAAGCACGTAAGATTCGCTTATAAAGTAATATTATTCATGTCGATTGCCAACTTATTATCTACAGAGTTAATAAACTCCTCGTTAGAGGCAGTAACTGATCTAGCAGAACCGGCTTATAATCCAAAAGCAAAATTTGCCAAGGACACAGCAAGTGGAGCCGTATTTTTTAGTATACTAGTTGTAGTTGCATCTTTAGTTTTGTGCATAGTTGACTACTTTCTTAGTGGTAAGGAGAGCGATGAAGCTTGAGAGGAGGATTGAGGATATCCTTAGAGTATTGGAATAATAAAGTCAACCTACAACGTTTGCCCTACTTTGACACACATGCCCATTTAGATGATCCAAGAATTGCAGAGGATCCTGATTTTTCCAAATTGTTGACAGTTCTAGAAGAAAATCATTTCAAAGTGTTAATACCAGCTGTTAACATGCAATCAGTGAGTTCGATTGCAAAAATAAAAACTCTAGCATCAAATATTAGCCCAAAACTTGAAATTTTTTGGGCAATTGGCATACATCCTCATGATGCAAAGGAGTATAAAACATCTCTTTTATCCACCTTGCTATCTGCAGCATCTACTGAAGGATGTGTAGCCATCGGAGAGGTTGGTTTGGACTACTATTACAATTTCTCCGAACCCCAGATTCAAAAAAAAACTTTTGAAGCAATGGTAAATGTAGCCACGAAAGCCGAAAAAACTCTAATCTTGCACTTGAGAGAACAGTTAGCCTATGAAGATGCATTTTCAATACTAACCTCTTTTTCAAATTTAAAAAAAATTGTACTGCACTGTTATTCTTCGAATGTTGCAATGGCTAAGAGGTTTTTAGAAAAATTTGATTGTTATTTTGGAATAGGGGGAGTGGTAACTTTTAAAAACGCTACCACACTAAGAGAAGTTGTAAAGTATTTACCTTTAGATCGAATCTTACTGGAGACAGACTCACCCTACCTTGCACCAACTCCTTACAGAGGATATGTAAATTCCCCACTTTTCTTGCCTTTAATAGTTCAAAAAATTGCAGAAATAAAGCAAACAGATTTAGAGACAGTTGCAGCTTTTACTAATCAAAATGCTCTTAACTGTTTTAATTTGTTGTGATTCATATTAGTCCCTTAATCTTGTAGTCATCGGTACAATCCCCCAGATCGATATTAATATTGCAGAAATAAAGCTGCGGACAAAATCAAAATTGTAAGCGGACGAAGTGTTATCACAATGCCTAATGCAGATGAAAATTTCATATGAAGACAAACTTTTATCTTTCGAAAATCAAATTTGGAATTGTGCAGAATATGCTTATGAGATATTACGTAAAGTGCAAGTAAAACTAAGGAAATTTTTGATAAAATTTTTATGTCAATTTTTCCAATCTTTACACTCCACTATGAAAAATAAAACCTTTAACTAACAGAACTATTAACAAATTTGTAAGAAAATGCAAAAATTCTATCGTTGCAGCAAATAACCAATACTACTCCTGTCTTCTGCCAGCAATATTCACCTGTTATGAATAACCCTTGACAAACGAACGTTCGTTTGCTAACCTTTTCAAAGAATAAAGCTTGAATGTAAGTTTTACAGGGAAGGTGTAGATATATGAGAACTTTGAGCTCTTTGCTGTTTTTAATGTTTATCTTGTGTATGTCAATTGTAACCTTTGCAAAATCATCAAAGGCAGAAGAATTGGCTATACATAAGGATAAGATTTCACGATTGATAGAAAAACTGCCAATTTCTGAAGCTAATTCCCTTTCTTCTTCAAAAGAAAATTCTAACATAAAAAAAGCGCTAAAATCTGAGAAGATTTCTTATAAAAATTTATGGAATAAGATTACGGAATCCTTACTTGTGAAAAAGGCTGAGCAGTCCTACAAAGTGGCCTTACAGCAGTTCAAAGCAGCGAAATCTAATCGTTCTGGTTCTTTAACGCTTTCTTTAACAGTGGTAAGACAAAGCGAAGATGCGATGGCAAAAGAATTCACAATCAATCCAAAAATGCCGTTTCCGGCTCATAAAGACTTTGTGACGCGTCAGGTTTTTTACAACGTGCCGATTATTAACGTAAATATAAAAAATGCGGTTGAGGCAGCCCGGCGCGAAGTTGAGAAGCAAAAGTTGTTGTTTACTCAGGCAAAGTGGGATGCGCTTTTCCAAGCAATAAAACTCTCTGTGTCTTATGCTGTGTTGTTAAAACAAAAGGAAGTTTTGCAGGAAAAAATAAAACTTTTGAAAGAGTTGAAAAAAGTAACTGAAGCCCTACTCAACACTGGCAAGACCACAAAAACAAGTCTTTTGGAGGTATTAGCTGAGCTTTCCAAAACACAAGCAGAGGTAAAGGAAAATAACTACAATTTACGTTCGGTTAAAAATAATTTAAAAGCTTTAAAATTGCCATTAATTAGTCTAGAACATTTAACTTTTTCTCAATTGCTGAAATATCAAGAAAAATTGAAAAAATTTATTAAGAAGATGAATTTAGACATAAATACGCCTGTGTGCCGTAGATTCTATTCTGTATTGAGTATTCAAAAGGACATAGAAAAGTTGTCTATTCTTTCTACTTCTGGAAATGACAAGTTATCTGTAAATTTGCGTGCTGGTTGGGGAGCCAATTCTTATGAGGATGAGGCTTGGAAGGCTTTTTTAGTCGTTAGTAAATCTTTTTCCCCTTCTGAGATAAACAATAGAAAGACGACTAAGCAAC
>JAMOTN010000072.1 GCA_027062325.1 bacterium | reverse complement strand
TTTTAAAACAGATAAGCGTATTTTTAACTTCTCATCCTCAAGTAAAACTGTGGGTTACAAGTTCTAATCATCCAAGAGCAATTTCCTCTAATAAATTGCAAAACTTAATTAAAGCTGAATTTTCAATTGAAGCCAACTGCGTAGAATTGGACGATATCATCAAAGCAGTTAAAAATAATAAAAAAATAGCTGTCACTGGTTCTATATATACAGCGAGTGAAATAATAAAAGGCTGCTACGGATTCTTGAAAAAATTGTGGTAAATCCATAGGGGGGACTTAGGTGGAAAAATCAAATAAAAATTCAGAACAGTTCGGTGATATTAAAACAATCATTGAAAAGATAACATATATGAAAAGTAAAATCCACATTCCAGTTATGCCAAGAGAAGTACTCAAATTTTTACTTATCAATGAAGACGGCGTTTATGTGGATGCCACTGCTGGCACTGGCGGACATACATTAACACTTCTCTCAAAACTAAAAAACGGTAAAATCATTGCCCTTGAAAAAGATGCGGAAATGGTAAAAATTTTTAAGGAAAATGTTAATGATGCACGCGTTTTTATTGTTCATACCTCATACTTAAACCTTCACGACATACTCAAGGAGCTCAGAATAGAAAAAGTAGATGGCATTTTGTTCGACCTTGGAATCTCAAGCCCACACGTTGACAACCCAGAGCGCGGTTTTTCTTACGATAAAGAAGGACCTCTGGATATGCGCTTTGATCAACACGGCACTTTTATTACAGCCTATGACATAGTGAATGGTTCAAGTTTTGCTGAACTCGTTAAAATTCTAAAAGAAGGAGGAGTAAACATTCCAACGAGAATTGCTCGCGCAATTGTCAAAGCCAGAGAAATCGCTCCTATCAAAACAACAACAGAACTAGCCAAGATAGTAAAGCGTGCATTCGCACGCACTTTCAAAAATAAGAAATTCCGTAAAAATGTGGTTGCCCCCGTATTTCAAGCTATAAGAATTGCCGTTAACAACGAATTTTCCGAGTTGAGAGAAGGTTTAAAAAGAGCAATATCTTCATTAAGGGTTGGTGGACGTATTGCTATTATAACTTTTCATAGTGCTGAGGATAAAATCGTAAAAGATACTCTAAAAGAATTTGCAAGAGGTTGTGTTTGCCCCCCAAAACAACCAATATGCACGTGTAATCGAAAAAAAACTGTAAAATTTATAGCAAAGCTCAAACCTACCGAAGAAGAGATAGAGATAAATCCACGGGCACGTAGTGCAACTTTACGTATAGCCGAAAAGATAGCTGAGGAATAGCAGTTTCAGGGAGTGATAAAAGTTGAGGAGCACTTCAAAATCCTCTCGCTTGGACAGGCAATTAGTCTTTAGATTTATCTTACTCATATTTGTCTTTGCCACAATACTGATGGGACGTGTATGGCTCCAAGTAAAGCTCATAACACTAAAAAGTGAAATTGCGAAGCTCAAGAACAATACTGCAAAGCTATCTTTACAACTAAAAGATCTAAAAGTTAAAATTGAACAACTTAAAAATCCCATATTTCTTGAAAAAAAAGCGAAGGAGCTTGGTCTTCACAAAGCAAAAGTCTATTACCTTCTCAAAACAAACGCACCATTAAACAACCAATCAAATCGGTAGGTAAGCAGTATATGAAGGATATAAAGAAAAAAACATTTGAAGTAATTGAAAATTTTTCCTACAAAAATGCTGTAGAGCTGCAAAAAAATTTACGCAAGGTTTTACTCAAAACCGAACCAATTAAATTCAAATCATTTCCACAGCTTGTTGCAGGATGTGATGTAACATTCTTAAATCCCTACAAAACCCCTACCACAGCAATTGCAAGTGTAGTGATTTTAAACACTCAGACACTAAAGTCTGAGCTCATCACAGTAGAAGAAACTGAAGTTAACATCCCATATATCCCAACACTTCTTGCTTTTCGAGAACTCCCTGTTTTGATAAAAGTTATTGAAAAAACCACTGAAAAACTTTCCCATCCAATAGAACTTTTAATAGTTGATGGGCATGGAATATCTCATCCAAGAAGACTTGGAATCGCAACCCACCTTGGAATGGTCACAGGTATTCCAACAATAGGATGTGCAAAAAAAATCCTGTGTGGTAAGCACTTTAAACTTGGCAATAAAAGAGGAAGTATATCTATGCTAATTCATGAAACTGAAGTTATCGGAGCAGCAGTTAGAACTCGCACTAACACAAAACCGATATTTGTCTCAAGCGGCTTTAAAGTAAAATTACCATTCGCTATAAAAGTTACTCTTAAACTAGCAAAGTATCGTCTTCCTGAACCTACTCGCCTTGCTCACAACAGCCTTGTAAAATACAGACGAAGACTTATAAATGAACAATCTGCTTTATTCTAGTGGTTTACCGTTTTCCGTTCTTCACTGGTTGACTCTTATTTCCCTCCTATTAAACCTCAATGAATTTTTAGGTACCAATCAATAATTGCAAAAAACAAAGCAGCCCCTACCCCAGAAGTTATAAAAACAACTGACCATTTTAGATTACGTTCCCTAACCAAGAATAGATAATCGTAATACTCATCCATTCGGTACTTCCAATCCTCAACTTTCCAAACTTCTGCGGGCATCACAAAATTTGCAGAGTACATAACTCCTGCAAATAACAATAGCAGTGCAGTCCCAACCGCTCCATACCAAACTCCTTTTAAAAATACTTTACCTGCAACTACAAATAGCCCTCCAACCAGAAAACTTGAAAACACAGCAAAAACAAAACCTCCAAACAAAGACAAAATAACAAGCTTAATATAATGCTTGATCCCTTTTATTCTGTCAAATTTGACTCTTTTCATAACTAAAGTCCCTCAAGACATTCTTTAATTTAACTACTTCTTTTCATTGTCTCCACTTTCTTTATCACTATCTTTTAAATTTTCATCTCTTTTTTTCTTAGAAGCAGATTTTTTAGTTGCCCCTTTTTTGCCTTTACCACCGCTATTATTACCCACATCTCCTTCACCTTCAGGTCCAGCTTTTCCCTCCAACTCCTCAATTCTCATCTTGGCAAGTTTCCAAAACTGATCCTCTGGAGTGGAATTGTTCAAAATTGCAGTCCACAGTTGCCACGCCAACTCTTTATTTCCAAGTTCATAATACAATTCTCCTAACCAGTACAACCCTTCTGTAATGTAAGGTGCAAGCGCAAGTCCTTTTTCAAAGTTCAGTATCGCCTCCTCATACAATTTCTGCCTGTAGTAAACCAATCCCAATTTTATGTAAGAATAAGCAAATTGCGGATCTATGGCTATTGAATTTATAAGGTGTTGTTTTGCTTCATCGTAACGCTTCAAAATTTCAAGACAAGCTCCCAATTGAAAGTGAGCAATGGGATTTTTGGGATCCATCTCCAGTCCTCTTTTCAAAACTGATACAGCCTCTTCTATCCTATCCATCCTTACCAAAATATTTCCCATAGCAAAGTATATGTCTGACTTCTTAAAACCAATCTCTTCGAAAATTCTTTCCAACTCCGAATCCACGTCCACTATAAGTGCTCTCTGAAGCAACTCTAAAGCTTCTTTCAGCTCCCCACGCCTTTCTAAAAACAGCGCTTTATAGTATAAAAACATGGGGTTATCTGGCTCCAATTCTACAGCTTTATTTATAAATTCAAAGGCCTCTTTCTCTCGCCCGTTCATATCAAGGATTCTCGACAAATGATAGTAATACCATGCATTTTCTGGATCTTCTGAAATCATTTCCATAAGCTCTTCATATATCTGCTTAAAATCTTCTTCACTCATCTGCGTATAATCACGCCTATCTATGACAACTGGTGTATCCTTCCCCATATCCTTTACCTCAACTCGTGTTTTTTCTATGCCTTTTTTCAATACATTTGACAATTTACGCCCAAACTTTTTGGAACGCACCCATACCTGCTTGTATATAGACAAAACTTTATTTTCAACTTCGTAATCCTTATCCGACTCCTCAGGTTCAAAACGTATAACTTTCAAGTCATAATCATCCCAATCATACTTTTCCAAGAATTTCTCCAACTCTGCAATATCCACATGCTTTCTAACCTCTTCTGTGAGTCCCTCAACCCTTACACCAAACTTGCCCTCAAAGTAGTCAGCCAATCCCTTAGCATTTTTCATCCCCTCACTCTCACTTATCTCCTTTATAACTGCTTCGACCATCGCACGGAAATTTGGATCCTCTACTTCTTCTCTTAAACTTTCAAGGTATCGTAACCCCTCAGCAATCTTACCAATATTTAAACAAGCTTTTGCATAATTGAAAATAACAGCTGGAGTAGCTTTTCCACTATCCACAATATCCTTCCAAATTTTATAAGCTTTCTCAACCTGCCTGCTAAAGGCATAAGCCACAGCTAAAAGATTTAAAATCTCCACATTCTTTGCTCCACTGCTTACTATCTCTTCCAAGTATTTAGCAGCTTCCTCATACCTTTTCAACTCAAGCAGTGCCTTTCCAAGGTGAAACTTAACAAGCTCCGAATCTGGAGCAAGCTTTAAAGCCTCTTTGTAAAACTTTGTTGCTACATCAACCATCTCTCTTCTTTCCAAGCAAAATCCCAGGTGAACATAAGCCAATAAAGCTCTCTTATCTTCCTCTATCACTCTTAAAAAGTGGCATATAGCCTCTTCTAATCTTCCCATAGCCTCCAACACCATACCATAGTAAAAGCTTGCAAGAGCAGATGAAGAGGTAAAATCCATTAACCTATCCGCGCTCCAAAAAGCTTCATTTAAATTCCCTTTTGCAGAAGCAATTGTTATACGCTCCATATAGCGACTTATCAACATTTTCTTTTCTTCATCAGACATCTTACGTTCCTTTTCCTTCTCCTTTTTCAACATCTCTTCAAAAGAAAGATACTCTATGTCAGAAAGCTCTTCAAAAAACTTGGAAAACTTGGATATTTCAAGCTTAACCGGTTCATTTATTTTCAATATCCAAGCAGCCTCTAAATAAGGAAACTTATCATCCTCCCTTTTTTTTATTTCAACCTTCAAGTAGTTTATACGCCCAAGGTAAAACTCTCTTCCTTTTTTAAAAGTCAAATACCAACAGTTACGCCACGGCACCTTGTAATCGAGTTTTAACTCTTTTGTCTCCCATAATTTTTCAATCTGTTTTTTATTCAACATTTTTAAAACAGCAACTTCTTTAAAATTCACAACCACATCACTCCCACACTATCGTTTGTATAATTTTTTCAAAAATTCTAACCTGTAATCAATAACCTCCCTCAAATCAATGGGCAATTTTTCCCTTATTTGGAGTATCTCAGAAACAGTAATATGATACTTATTGACAGAATCAAACCCTTTTTTTACATTTTCTTCCCTCTCAAAAGGCAAAACAGACGAGGCAATAACCTCTACTCTTGAATATCCTTCTCTCTCAGCAACACTTTTTGTTTTCAAACTTTGAGAACTCTCCTCTAAAAACAACAAATCTAGTGCCAGCTTAAATTTCACACAACTTGATCTGTAATAATTAGGCAGATAGAGCGAGGATTTCTGTAAAAGTAACCCCATCTCCTTCAAGTTAGAAAGCTGCTTGTAAATTGTAACTTTAGAAGTTCCCGTCAAACTAACCAAATCTTCAACGCTATAGAAAGCCATAAACTGAAACATTGCAAAGAAAACCCTAGAACTTCTTAACATTAAACGTTTCACTCCTAACTAAAACCACTACTAAGCTGCTTGCCTCAATTGTTCTATATTGTTAGATTTTGATGTTATAATTATAACACTAAATTAAGCTGACTAGTTCGCTAAAGGGAGGTAATATATTTGGCAAAAACAGCACATTTAAAGTGTTTAGCGTTTATTTTATTTACTCTTCTCTTCTCCACCTTGATAAAAGCCGAAGACCATCAAAGCTTAGTGGATCTTCTAGCTGAAGATGAAAGTCTTCAAACACAAAAACCTACTCACGAAACAAAACTTGTCCCTAAATTAAGAATAATTGTTCCTACTCCTGAAGTTGGACTCAAACCTTGGCAGAAGTTCTGGATTTTAGAAATTGTCAAAACTCCCTATAGCGCTGTTAGTGTAGTTTTAAAAGATGCAGCAAGTGGAAAAGTAGAAACGTTTTTTCCTGGAGACAAAATTGGAACTTTTTGGCGTCTCAAAACAATAAAAGATAATGCAATTGTTCTCCAAGACGGTTTTGGCAACTTGTTAACTCTGAAGAAAAGTAAATTTCCATATAAGTACGAATTTTCTGAAGAATACATTGGAAAATTTGTCGAAGATATTATCAAAGAAGCTGTTGAAAGTAAAAAAGAAGTCGCTAAGGAAGAACGTAGAAAAAAGGAAAAAGAGGAGAGAACTAAAAGATAGCGAGGGATAAAAATGGGGTCGCTGAGCATTGTAAAAAAGAAATTAAACAGCGAAGAAAAAGAAGTCGTTTTAGAAGGAGTTAAAGAACTGGCTAACTTTAAACCGGAAATTGCCATCCCAAATCTGATTTTAGTATTCAAACACCCCATGTGGATTGCTAGAAAAACAGCAAGTGAAATAATCACTTCCAAATTTGGTAAAGCAGCAGTTGCATATCTAAAAGCAGGTTTGGCAAAAGATCATAATGAAGACCTCAGGTACTGGTCAATAAGAACATTGGGGGATATTAAATCCCCAGAAGCTACGCAAGAACTTGCCAACTTATACAACAAAGAAAAAGATTATAAGATACGTGAACACATAATAAGAGCAATTGGAAATCACATGTCCCCGGTAGCTCTAACCACAGTAATAAAAGCTCTGGGAGATGAAGTTTGGACAGTAAGACAAACAGCAGCTCAAATCATTGAAGAAAACTTCGCTCAAAAGGCTATTCCCTATCTTGAAAAAGCCTTCAAGCAAAATTTGAGCGATCTCGGAGATGAAAATATAGCATTTTGGTCACTAAAGCTTCTTGCTCGTTTCAAAAAAGAAAATTTTCTTCCTGTTGCCAAAGCCCTTTTAGCTTCAAAAGACAATAATAAAAAAATGTGGGCAATAGTTGCACTTGGAGAGATAAAATCTCTTGAAGCAATTAAAACTCTTGTTAAAGCTTTCGACGAAGACTCATGGTTGATAAGAAGACTGGCAGCTGACATTTTAAAATTTACAAATAGCCCTGAAGTGGATGGAGTAATTAAAGAAATTTTCTCCAACACAAAAGCCTCATCTGAAGCCAAATACTGGGGGCTAAAAGTTCTTGCTGCAAGAAACAAAGAAAAAATTCTGCCAACACTTGCAAAACTTATGAACTCCCAAGATCCAGATATGCGCTTATTCGCTCTTGAAGCTGTTAGCGAAATTGACTCCCCCGAAAGTCTAAAGCTTATGATAAAGGCCTTTAAAGATAAAATCTGGACAATCCGTGAACGTGCAGCAACTCTTTTGATTCTCAAGCGTGAGAAAGCTTTTAATTTATTAGTTGAGCAACTTCAAAGTGCCGATGAAGATATGGTCTACTGGTCACTCCAAGCCTTAAGTAAGCTTGGAAAAGATGCTATAAATTATCTCAGTAAAGCCTTGGAAGATGATAATGAAAGAATAAGATATTACGCTTTAACTGCAATTTCAAATATTAAAACTGACGAAGTAATTCCCATCCTCATATCTAGGTTTAAAGACCCCAAATGGGGGCTCAGAGCAAAAGCAGCAGATATTCTATTTTCCATGGGAAAAAAAGTTATAAAGCCTTTAATCATGGCTTTCTTAGAAAATAATCCGGACATACATTATTGGGCTGGAAATGTTCTAAATAGATTTGGAAGTGAAGCAATAACTGAAATTTCCCTTCTTTTGGACTCAGAAGATCTAGAGGAGAGAAAAGCAGCAGTTCTTGCTTTATCTCAAATTCGTGGAGAAGAAGCATTGAGAATAATAGTTGATGTTTTAGAAAATGGAGATCCTGAAGAATGTGAAATCATTGTAAAAAATCTTTCAGGTATGAATTCTATAAGCTTTGTAAAACTTCTCTTAGAATATGTTGTAAAGAAAATCAGGGAAACTGAGAAGCAAAACATTGAAGAAATTCCCCTTGTTGAACATTCCCTTAATATTCTTTCAGAAGTTGGACCTGACGCAAGAAGTGTCGTATTTGAACTTGCTACATCTCCTCAAACTGATCTAATGTTGAAAAAATTAACAATCAAAGTGTTAAGCTATTATTTATCTTCTGACGTTCCTGACAAAACATTTAAAGTCCTACTAAATATAATCACCAATAGAAAAGAGAACACAGAAATAAGAAAACAAGCTGCTGAAGCCTTACTATTTGCAGATTTTGATACTGTTGCTAAATTTGATCAGCTTCTTATGAAAGCCCTACTATCTGAGCCAGATACTGCTGTTGCCTCCTACCTGCTCAAAACCATGGGGAATTCCATATCAGAAAGCGAAGTCCTTAAGAAATCAGTTTTAAAATATTTGCTCTCATTTCATGGTAAAGAAATTCCGGAAAGTATAAAGCATGCAATAATGGATATAGAAAATAACTCATTCTTAGCTACACTACTAGATGCATACCTGAAATTTCCAAAGTACAGGAACTTTATAATCGAGCTTCTGAAAATCGCAGCTCAAAGTGCTTCCAAGAGACAAGCTCTCCTCGACCTAGCTGATCGTTCGGATCCCGAAGTTACAGCGATAATTTACGAAATTCTTGTCAATTGGCCTGAAGAAATAATATTTGAAAAAGCAATCGAGTTTGTTAAAACAACTAACGATAGTAAAATCGTGGCAATGCTTATTAAACGTATTGCCCCGGAAGCTGCCAGTAACAACAATTTGGTGCGTGGTATAGTCAATAAAAAACTTCCCGAACTGGGACCTAAAATAACAGAGGGAGTACTTCTAGCAATGAAGGAGTCTGACGATTTCGTCAAAATGACTTTAGAAGCTATACTTGAAACAGTAGGTCAAGGAGTTGTTGAAGAACTAGAAAAATTGAAAGCCAAATATCCAGATTTAAAACCACTTATTACTAAACTTCTTATGGAGATGAGAGGTTCATTAGCCTCTGCACCAACATCAATTCCTCAAAAAGAAGAAAAAACTAAAAACGAAGCAGAAGAGATTATGAAAAATCTCTAACTTTTATGGAGAGGAGGAAAGTTGTGAAGGTTGGATACAGGAAGCCAATTAAAAATTCATTTATACCGTTATTATTGATATTTGCACTGTCCATTTTTTACACTAAAGTTATATCTTCTACACCCGAATTTTACGTAATTTCAGTTACACCCAAATATTACAACGGAACATTAGATAAAGTTTTTATAAAATTTTCTCAACCTCCCGATCCTTCCAGCATACAAACAGCAATAATGCTCATAGATGAAACTGCCAATCCTGTCGATTATACTTTTTGGATTTCCCAATCTTCTCCTACAACTGTTGTTTTACTCCCATCAACGCATATGTTTGGTAATTTTACTCTTATAATCTCCTCTGCCCTTTTACGCTCAGAGTACGGAAATACTTTAGAGAAAGATTATGTTGAAGAAATAGCTTCTCCTGTAAAATTGCCAAAACATTTCTTTTCAAAGATATCTCACTATCCTTCTGTCTATGAAGAGATAACATCTCCCATTATCAACGGACAAATTACATTTGATGAACCACTAAGTTCTGCAGAAGTAATATTCATCTCTAATAACAAGCGCATAAAAGGAGAATACAAAATCAATGGGAAAGTTATTGTGTGGCGTTGTAAAACCCGCTTCAATCTGCGAGTTGTAGTAAATAGATTGACTAAATCCAAAAGTGGGGCTTTTTTACAAAAAAGTGTGATTCTTGATTACTCTCTCTTTGATACAACTCCTCCAAAAATAATTAAAACTTCTCCTGCACCAAATTCTCAAAATATTCCTATAAACCCAAAAATTTTCGCAATCTTTTCAGAAAAAATAAAAGCTGAAAAAGGGGCCGTACTTTTCATAGAAAATTCAAAATCCACTAAAGAAGTAAACTTTAAAGTTGAAAATAAAGCTATAATACTAGATACAGGTATCCTCAAAAGTTCCTCCAACTATACTGTCCTCATTCGAGGTAATAAGATAAAAGACCTAGCTGGCAACAAAATGGGCTATAATTTCTCCTGGTCTTTCTCAACCAAACAAACTTGGCATGGTAGAATTTTAAATGTATCTCCTAAACCTACAGAAACCCTTCCCTTAAAACCAACAATAATGATATTCCTCTCCAAGCCACCACTTTCTATGACATCTCTTGATAAATACGTACAATTGAAAAACCAGAACCAAAATGTTCCCTTATCAGTAACTTGGGTTAAAAGCTTGTCTGCCATTGTAATAAAACCCCTAGTAACTTTAGCTCCAGATACAGACTATACCTTACTTCTGGATCTCAAACCAATCACAGGTGACCTAAAAATCATGAAATTCCACTGGAAAACTGAGCGTGTAGAAAACAAAACACCTTTAAAAGTTATAGCTTTTTCTCCCACAGGAACTCTTCGGGCAAACTCATTCACAATAAGTATTTGCTTCAACAAACGCCTTAACTTTTTCATTCCCAAAGATGCAGCCACTGTTACGTTAGCAAATGGCCTAAAAGTCCCCGGACGATGGGTAATAGAAAAGAATTGCCTAAAATTTTATCCATATGACTATAAGGAAGGGCGCTACAGAGTAGATATAAAACCAGTAATACAAGCAAGGGACTTTACAATGTTAGATCACGCTATAAGTTGGAGCTTTAACTTCCTTAAAATACTTGAAAAAACATTTGTTGTTGAATTTTCTCCTACTAACGAATCTAAAGTATTCCCAGGATTTGAGTGCCACATAACTTTTAATAAACCTGTCGTTCTATCGGCAGTATCAAAACTCGTAAGTGTGGTTAGAAATGAAACGGAGCTTGTCAGATTTAAAGTTGAACAGCCAGAAGACAGAACCATTGCTATAAAATTTGATCAGAAACCTGGTAAATACACGATTTCAATAGATGCTGGTTTCATAGCATATGATTCATCAAGATTCGATGGCTTTAAATACTCATTCACGGTGAAAAAACGTAAACCACCTCAGATTCCACAAGTAATTGCCGTATATCCCAAAGTTTTACGCTCAAAACTCTTTGTCAAACTTTCCACATCTGTCATTGCCGAAAGTGTAAATCCTATAACCGTTCGTCTCACAACTGATAAAAACGAACCAATAAAGTGCGATATACAATTTGTAGATCCACGTCTAATCGAGATAATTCCACTCAATCCAATATATTCGAAATATGTAAAATTAACCATAAGTGGGTTAGTATCAACAACAGGTGGAAAGATGCAGCACCCATTTTTTAAAGTCATAGAAAACAGAATGTATGAAAAGCTTCCTATAAAACTCCTAAGCTTCTACCCCGTTGGAAAAGTTCTTAAACCCGTTCAAGCAAAGTTTGCATTCTCCCGTAAATTTAAATCTTTAAAAGTCATCGTTAACGGAGTAGAATATAAGTTCTATAATAGAAAAGCTGTTAACTTCTCCATTGATGATGTGGTATTAGAAGGAGATAACGTCATAGTTTTGAAATGGACAAATGAAAGCGGACAAGAGTACACTAAATCCTGGCATTTTACAGTCATATCTCCATTAAAGGTGGTCAGAGTCATCCCTAAAGAAGGAACACTGCTTCCCCAGTATTCTAAAGTAGTATTTGTATTCTCAAATCCAGTAGAAACAATAGACTCTGTTAAAGTCCAAACCGACAACTTTGACATAAATGTTGATAAGAAAAATATCAACATATCTTATGCCATAGTTTCCATAAAACTTCCTATGATTAAATTTGGAGGGGAAGCTAATATAATAATGGAAAACATCAAGGATAAGTATGGCCAAACATTAAAAGAAGCTAAAGCTTCGTTCAATGTTATAGAACCCGTAAATATTATAAGTTTACATCCAACGGGTAGAGTTGAAAGTGCATCTCGAATAATCGTCAAATTTAGAGAAACCCCTAGAGATATTCACCTAAAGGTGAATGGTTCACCAATAACCGATTTCTACCTTTGGAACGAAGTGTTAACAGCAGAAGATGTAAAATTCAATCCCGGCAAAAATGTCATATCACTTTCTTGGATAAGGAAAGCCAAAAAAGAAAACTACAAATGGCAAGTTTGGATTGGGAGAAAATTAAAGCTTTTGTCCATAATTCCCAAATCTAGAAAATGTGACATTGGTGGAGAACTTATAATATCCTTTAACGACAAAATCAAACGCTTTGAATCTGCACGTCTCATAACAAGAGAAGGTGTTGAAGATGCAAATATAGAAATAAATGGCAACAATTTAATACTGCACCTTCCTGAAGATTATGTCGGAAGCTTTGTATTAACTGTTGATACCATAATGTCAGAAAGCCATTACGTATTACCGCATTTAAAAGTTGCTGGCAGAACAGTAGAACCTAACTTTAAAATAGAAAAGATTGAGATTTCTAAATCTACAGCTGAAAACTCTTTCCCCGTATCCTTAACAGTTCACCTCTTATCAAATAACGCAAATCTATTTGAAAAGCTAAAACCTGTAAACATTACCTCCCTTGATTCAGAGGAAATCCCCGAGTTTAGAATTATAGCAACCGACGAAAAAACTGCGATCATAAGAGTAAATTCATTAAAATTCAAATACAGAATCAAATGGGCAGGTGAGAAATACAAACTATGGAGAGAAGTAAAGTAATTTTGCTTTTAATTTTACTATTTTCAGCCCACATTTGGGCATTACGCGTCGTCTCAACTTATCCGCAGGACGGTCAAATCAATGTTCCACTCGATGTGGTAATAAAGATAAGGTTTGATTCACCAATAAAAGACAGTTATCTAAACGATTGGTACTTTTCATTAAAAATTCCTGAAACCTACATACAGTGTAACGTCTCAAAAAATCCTAACGATCCCAACGAAATTTTTATAAAACCAATATCTCCTCTTGAGGAAAACAAAAAATACACTCTGATTATAAAACCGGACATAACTGCAGAAACAGGTGAGAAACTTAGAAAGGAATTTTTCTTCTCTTTCTATACTGTAGTCAAGCAGGATACCATTCCTCCAATTGTTCTCGAAACTTTCCCATCAGTAGGAGATAAAGTTCTTTCTTTATCAGAGATAAAAGTTGTCTTTTCTGAAACTTTGTCTAGAGATAGTCTTGATCAAAATGCCATAACCCTAAAAAATTCAAAAGGTATTCGTATTCCGGGTAAAATAGTCTGGATCCCAGAAGAGCTAACTCTCAAATTTATTCCGTTCACATCTCTACCTCCCGATATGTACACCATAACTGTTTCAGGAAAACTTGCTGATGAAGCTGGAAACAAACTGGGTACACCTATCTCTTGGAGCTTTTGGTTATTATCACGCTCTGCTTCAAATACCGTATTTGACGCAAAACTAATAAAGCCCAAACCAAATTCAAACATTGATTCTCTATCCACCATAGAAGTTCTTTTTTCAGCCCCCGTCGAACCAGAAACTTTAAATTCAACTACTGTAGCCTTTTTCGCAGATAATGAGCCAATTTATTCGAAACTTCTATATAACATGGAAAAGCAAATTCTCTACATTACTCCTTTCATAAAAGAAATCAAAGGGAAAAGCTTTAAATTAGTATTATCAAGCGATATAACTGATCTAACAGGAAGGCACCTCTCCGAGAAAATCTGGCGCTTCTTCTCCTATCCAAAGAAATTCCAAGTTCAAGAAGTCAAGTGGAGCACAAACTCCGTTACTGTAATATTCACAGAGCCAATTTTACCTGCGACTGTAAACTGGCTTACTGTTCGTCTTATTGCATCTAATAAATTGATTCGTTGGAAAAGAGCAAAAGTTGGCACAAGGTCTGTAACCATCAAATTTCCACCAACTTCGGAAATTACACTTCTTGTTCGAAATGTCCTAGCTAAAAGTTATAAAAAACTTGAAGAGTACGCCGAAACAAAGGATTTTAGAAAGGAATCAAATACTCCTACACCTCCCAAAGTCAAGAAGTACTATCCAACTGGAAAAGTCGTCCTCTCTTCAACTACCATAAGAGTAATATTCGAAGATGAGATAGAAGCAAGTAAGGACATTGCTGTTAAATTCAAAGTTTACAAATTACCTGATATAACTCCAGTAATTGGTAAAGTCACAACTGATAAGTACGGGGTGTATTTCAAACCACTCCTCCCCCTAAAAACTGGAAAATACATGGTAAGGCTTCTTCCCCACTCTGTAAAGTCAAAAGATGGCGTATGGCTTCAAGAAGAGGTGAGATGGGAATTTGAAGTTATCAGGTAAGCTTATACTTGTTCTCATAGTACTCTTTTTAACATCACCCATTCAAACTATTGGAGCAAGCAATTCAGGGACAGTTAGAGTGCTATTTGTAAAATACTCTGGAGCTATTACGCCTGCGCTCACAGATTTTTTAAAGCGAGCAATAAATTATGCAAAGACAAAACATTTTAATTACCTACTATTTGCTTTTGATACACCAGGAGGCCTCATAGAATCCGCAGTAGAAATCGGCAAATTGTTACGTGATGATCAAATTACAACAATGACTATGGTTTATCCCGAAGGAGCCAGTGCATTTTCAGCAGGAGTAATACTGCTTCTTGCAGGCCACTACTCATCTGCTGCTCCTCACACAATAATAGGCGGTATTACACCAATCCAACTCAGTGGTAAGGACTTAAAAAAATCCTTGAAACAAAAAACAGAACAGTTTTTATTCAACACATTGAAAGCATTTTGGGAAACAAAAAAACTAGTTACAAAAGAGGACGAAGAATTGCTTTGGCAACTAATAAGGAATAGTAAAACTCTAACAGCTACAGAAGCATTGAAAGCTCAACTCATCTCGTTTATATCAAATTCACCCGAAGAAGTTGCTAAGCATTTTGTTGGATTCGAAGTAAAACTTGTAGAATTCACTCCAACAGCCACTGAAAAATTTCTAATGTGGATAGCAAAACCAGAAATTGCATATCAACTCCTATCATTGGGGGCTCTTCTTCTCATCCTCGAATTTTTCACTCCTTCACTCATTGCAGGCACGTTGGGAGCAATGTGCATAATAGTAGCTCTATACGGTCTAAACAGTCTTCCTGTAAACTACTTTGGAGTTGCTCTAATACTCTTAGCAGCGTTTTTTGCAGTGGCTGAGATGTCCATCCCAAGCTTTGGAATACTTGGAATTCTAGGAATAATATCTTTTGTAATAGGATCAGCTATTCTTCTTCCTGCTTCCTTTTCACTCTACAAATTCTTCATACCAATTGCAATTTTTTTCGCACTGGCAATAGCCACTATGGTGTATCTGATAATAAAATCACGTCCAAGACACTCAGAAGTTTACGAAGCCAAAGGCGAAGCAACCGTTGAAGAAGTTATTCCAAAACTCAAAGTTTTTTGGGATGGGACACTTTGGGAAGCCATAGCAACATCTGATACCTCTTCTCTCAAACCCGGAGATAAAGTAAAAGTTATTGGAAGAGAAGGTTTAAAGTTGAAAATTGCTTCTCTAAATGAAGAAAATAAGGAAAATTTAAGGAGTAAGGTATGACAAATAATTTTTTAACACAACTTAAACAATTAAACTGGTTTTCAGGAAAAACCGATGAATTAGCAAGAAAGCTTATAAAAAAGAGTAAAGAAAAATTCGTTAGTGTTTTTTCTGTGGACTTCACAACATTTCCAAAAGTTATGAATATTCCTGAATTATTCTCTCTATACGCAAATGCAGATTTTCTACTTCCTGATGGTATGTCCGTTGTAAAATTTTTAAAACTAATACAAAATTTTAAGAATAGCAAAATACTAAACTCGACTGAAAGAACTACGGGGGTAGATTTAACTTTCAAACTAATCCAACTCTCAAACACACAACTCATTTTAGTGGGCTCAAAGGAAGAAGTTCTGATAAAAGCCATATCCAAACTACAAGAAAAAGGAAAAAAAGTGTTATATTATCACCACGGTTATTTTAAGCCACACTCTAAAGAAGAAAATCAAATAATTGAAAATATTATGAAAGTTTGGGAACTCAATAACACAAATCCGTTCATCATTATTTGCGGAATGGGAGCTTTTAAACAAGAGCTTTTTTCATATAAACTTAAAAAAAACTTTGAGGTGAAATCCCTTTTAAACACTAAGTCACCAATTTTTTTTCCCATTATTCTCGCAGTTGGAGGAACGATTGACGTAATAGCGGGTGAAGTAAAAAGAGCTCCCAAATCATGGCAAGAAAAAGGGGCTGAGTGGCTCTGGAGAATTATCCACCAACCCCAACGTATTAAACGCCTTATACCATCATCCTATGCTTGGTTAAAGCTAATTTTTCAATCAATCCTTTAACTTTCCTCTATC
Source organism: bacterium (assembly GCA_027062325.1). Lineage (GTDB taxonomy): Bacteria > JAMOTN01 > JAMOTN01 > JAMOTN01 > JAMOTN01 > JAMOTN01. Next base: position 2,832 of record JAMOTN010000072.1, on the reverse strand, counting down.
TGTAAAGCTCTGAGTACTTAACGTACTTTACCCCCCTCTCTTTTGCAGTTTTCAAAGCCTCCATAGCCGCATCTTCCAAATTCTGCTGAACAGTGGTATCTGCAGGATACGTAGCACTGCCTAAATATATTTGCGGCAATTCAAGTTTTGAAAGCTCTGATATCAATCTATCTGCGACTCTAGCAGCTTCCTCTTCTCCAGCCTCACTCAATATGACTGCAAATCTATTCCCAAGTGAGAATATAACATCTAAGATTCTAGTCGATTTACGAAGTTTATCAACAACAGCTTTATTTTGCTCTGGAGTCAATTCCTCTGCTGCCTCTACAAACAACAAAGTCAAAGTTCCATGCTGCCTCTCTGCCCTTTCAAGTTCTCTTTTCAAAACTTTCTCAAAGTGAGCCTGAGTGTAAACTTGTAAAACTTCATCCACACCCTTCACATGGTTAAGGGTATAAGCCATGTATTCAGAAAGAGCCATCATTTTCAAAAGAGGTAAGTAAACCTCAAAAGTAGTTCCATCAGCTGCAACTGCCACCACAGCTACCACCACATCATTTCTTCTAACAGGCCAAAGTCTGACATCGTAATCTCCACGTTTCAGACTTAAAGGTTGTGATAAATCCATCTTATGCTTGTTAACTTCTCCAACCTCTACTCCGCTCTTTGCTACCTTAACAAAGTTCTCCTCTTCCTCAGAATAAACAAAAATTGCTGCTCCCTCTGCATCACTTGATACCAAAAACTGAGCTAAAGCCGAATCAGCCCCATACTTTTCATAAGCATTTTCAATCTCTGAAAGATCCTCAGCCACCTTCTTATCCTTAGGATTCAACCAACTCCATGCAAAAATGGACCCTGCAACTGTCGCAATCCACATAAAAAACTTCCCCACCATCTTCACCTCACATCCCTCCGATTTTTCACTTTAATTCACATTTAGATTTTATCACAGTTTGAATTTAACCTCACACTGTAAACCAACTTTCGCGTAGTCTTTGTATTCACTCTCATCAAATTCATACTTAGATACATAAAAGTAAAGCTTCACATTTTTACTGTAAGTATAGTCAAAAACAATTCCATAACTGTCAAAATCTGCATGCTCAATAAAGGCATTTTCCTCAGCTTGCTCAAAATTTTCATAAAATAGACGCCATAAAACCCTATTATTCACCCTATAATCCCAGTTAAACCAAAACTTATCAACATTCGTATAAACATACGGATTTAAATAAATGCTATCATCGTTTTTCTTCTTTACACAGTAGCCCCAAAAGCTACCCACAGGTATTGCATTTAATCCTTTTGAAGGCAGGCTTCTCCAAGTTTTGAAAACTCCCAATTCAGGAATCGGAGCAGCAAAATCCTTATCTGAAGAGTAATAAAATACTCTCAAAGAATTCTTTTGGCTCTCAAATGCCATTCCAATATTATAAGCAAGACTCATATCTGCTTTATAATTAGTGAGATTGATGCTCCTTAAATACTTTGAAGAGGTAAAATCAAAATCATTTACCGCTTTTTCAAAACTACTATCATTTCCCTCCTCGTGCCACAAAGATAAATAAAATCTATAAACTACTTTTTTATTCCTAAAATCCTTCCTGTAGTTCAACCCCCAAAATACCGGATCTAACCTATACTTTGCTCCTACCGAATCTAACTTTTGCCATACTAGTACATTTAACATTCCTTTGTTACTTTTCAAATTGTAAAATCCCCCCCAACTTTGGAGATCTTTGGTTCTTTTCCCAGCCTCAAATTTATCTTCCCCCAACGTGAACAGAACTCTGAACTTTCCAAACTCAACCCCAACAGCCCCTTTGGGCTTCAACCAAGTTAAAAAATCAAAATATCCAGCAAGAACTCCTTTAGGCATAAACCCAATTTTAGTAATGTAATCGTAAAACAAATCCAAACGTAAATTCTTCAATCCAACATACCATTTATCCAACTTTAAAACTCCCAAAGTATCCTTTCCATCTGCTAAATCTTTTTGCATCTTCCCCTGAACATAAAACCTTATATCATCTCTTTCGCCTGAAAACTTTAAAGCAACTTTATTCCTTAGCTCCTGAAAATGATAATCATCTAAGCCATACCAGCCACTCAAATACTCAAAAACCCTTTCAATCCTACTTTTCTTATAATCGCCTCTAATATTAACCATATTTCTCTGCAACAGAGCTAAGCGTCCATTCAACTCATTTATTAAATCTTCAAATCCTTTTGGCTTTATAGGGGGATACTCCCTTTGAATCTCCAAATAATTTGACATTCTCCATATGGAAGCTGCTACTTCAAATTTACTGGCAGTTTTTTCTCCCCTGAAAGTGCCATCAGGATATCCAATCATTATTCCCCATCTCTTGAGAAAGATTAAATAACTTGGAGTCTTTTTTAAATCTGAATAGTAACTATCAGCAAGAACTACTCCACACCAAAACACCAGCACCAAACCAAAAAACACTCCTTTTCCCATAATTCTCCCTCCACTCTAACATTGATCATTTTTTAATCAAACAAAATACATTTGGATTGTATCAAAAAAATAAAATCTCTCAAACAAACTATATGGCAAGTGGTATGAGCCCAAAGTATATGTTAAAATCATCTTGTAACTTTTTGAAGGATTGTCATATGACAATTATTTAAGTCTAATCAATTAGTTAACACCTTCAGGGGGGATAAGGGGGAATGGGATTTTTTTCAGAATTCTTCGGAAAGATTAAACAACTTCCTACACCTCAAAAGATAATCGTCATACTAATAACTCTCACCGTCTTTTTAGTTCTCATATTCGTCGTTATATCCTCTTTCAAACAACCT
>JAMOTN010000071.1 GCA_027062325.1 bacterium | reverse complement strand
TCCTGATTCAATGAACATATCTTTAACATAGGTTTCATATCCAAAAGCTCTTATCACCAATTCAACCTCACCAGTTGGAACATCAGTCAAGGTAAAGGCCCCATTTGAAAAGTACGAGCTAACCTCATCCCAATTCGGCTGCTTTTTTCTAACCTCAACAGAAAATAACCCTTCAACATTAACAGTTCCCGTTATACTGGCTCCGGTTTTTATACTGTTCAACACTACTGAATAAGTACCATTCATTGGAAACGAAACAACCCTACCCTCATAATGCCGGGCAAATACTTTGAACGGAGAAGTTGGAACAAAGTCACTCCCTGCAAATATCCATCCAGCCTCATCTGCAACAAATGAATATGCGTTATCAATCGAGTATGCCTCAGCACCTCCTATTCCCCAACCGGTATTTGCATCTTTGATAAAACACGCAAATTTGAATCTGTTCTCAAAATTCATTAAGTCATAAAGAGCTGATCTTAAATCACTCAAAAGCCCCTTATTAAAAAAGACATAGGTAAAGCTCCAATCTCTATACCTATTTGAAAGATAAGTCGTGTAAAATATCCCCTGACTCTTCTCCACATAAACGCTGCAGCCCACTCTATCAGAAAGTATCAAAGCTCCCTTTTTTTTCATCTGAAAACACTTCCTATCATCATTCACCACACCTTCAACCCAAACATTCAAAAACTGAGCCAAAAGCTGTGTTAACCAAAATGAATCCTCTTCTCCTCCTTCTGCAAATGCTAAAGTTTCTCCCTTAAAATAGTATCCCGGCCTTGAAAATTCTATTTGAAGCCCAAAATTCTGAGAATAATAACTTTCCTCCTCAAATACACCATCAGCTGCTTCTTCTATTTTTTTCTTTATGAATTCCGCAATTTTACTGTCTTCTCCATACAAAAGCATATTTTTTACATCGTAAAAACTAGACTTATCCACCATCCCTTTAAAAGAAGAAAATTTTACCCCATCTGTAAATGTAGTCCCCTGAATATAAACATCCTCTTGAAAAAGCTTGACTCCAGAATCGTTAAACTCAGCTATGAAATCTGCAGCAATTTTTCCTGCTTTCACCACAACTTCAACTGTGTATCCACTCAAAGCCTTGTTTATCAAAAGCTGAGCAATATCTGCATCGTAAAAGCCCTCTGTGATCAAATAAACATCTCGAGCTCCCATCAATTGAGAATAAAAAGTTTGGTAAGCATTGGAACCAACTACAAATTTCATAAAGCTACCTGCTGAAGCAAAAATACAAAGTGCAAAAAATAGCAATATTCCAAATCTTATAAAATCAAATTTAGAAAAACGCAACTTTAAATACTTTACTTTTTCAAAATTATTAATCCTTTTTCCCTTCACAAAATTAAATATCGGCAAATGTATCCCATTATCAATCCTCTACCTTAAGCACATCTACGGCATTTCCACAGCTTTGGGCAGTTCTTCCAAAGTTCCAACGTCCTCTTTTACCAACTTTTCTTATCCCTATTCCTACACCATATCCATCATGTCCAAATACATAAACTGACCTAACATTCTCTAAATCCTTCAAACTCTCAAACTCAAAACCTATCCACCTACCAGTTCGCCACTCCTTCAATGGCCTAACATTTCTTCCCTCCTTAACAAACGGCTTCCACCCCCTCAGCACATAAAGCTTTTGAGCCATAAATTTAACTCCAGCTCCCTCAAGTTCAGTATCCCCAGCTCCAACAACTACAACAACCAATGGCAGCGAAAAACCGTAAGGCGACTTCCACGGATTATCCAACCTCTTCAATTTCACATATCCATATCCTCTCCTTCTATCAAGCACTAAAGCTAGAAGATCAAAAGCTCCTCTTTTAAAAACTGAATCCGTAGGATAAGTAACCATCTCGTCTTCTGAACCATCAGTGTACAACTTCCCTGTTGGAACATCTATAAAATACTCTTCCTGTCCAACCTTAACTTTGAAAGCTTTTCTGAACACCTTCTCCCGTATTAATCTTTGCCCCTTGTACTCCCTCAAAACACCCCTTTCATAATCCACGTCAACTAAAACCTTCTTTCTATTAGCACTTTGCATAACTCCACCACTTTCAGTAAGTAGTAACTCGCTCCCCTTCCACTCTGGCTTTCTCTTCTCAAGAAAAGAAGAATACTTCCCTCCAAGATAACTTAAGTACATTCTATAAAGTTTATCGAATTCATTATCTCGTCCACTCTCCTGATCTAACCCATACCACCAAAACCAATCGCTTGCCTCTGCACACATTACCCACATGAAATTATCTTTATCAAGTTTCACTTTCTTTCTTGTATCAGCCAATGCCTTCCAAGCTTTAATCTCCTCATCTTCACCATACCAAGTTGCCAAATTGGCATCTATCCATGAACCTGTCGTAAAATTAGCCAACTTTTGAACACGTTTTACCTCATCCAGCCTGACAAATCTATCTTTAAACTTTGAGTACAACCTAACCAAGAAATCCTCTCCTTCATCAGCAAAATTCTCCCAGCAGTTTTCTCCATCCAAAATCACCGTAAGTATTGGAACTTTCTTAGCACCAAAGTAATTAATAAAATCTTTAATTGCACTTTCCCCACTCATTGCTGAATAGCGAAATCCAATCTTGTCCGAAAGTTCTGTATCTCTAAAAAGCATCTTTACACCAGAATACTCGTAAGCCCCTCCCGCTTTCTTACCAATTTCTTTCAAAAGTCTCTCATCTGAAAAAACCCACCTTATCCCCTCTTTCGAAAATATCTTTAAAACTTTCTCTGAAAGCGCACCCTCTGCTGGCCACACCTTATCCGAATCTACTCCTAACATCGCAAGCAATACCTTGGAAAACCATATATGTAAATATGCATCCTTGGGATAACTCAATTCAACAACATTACTCAATCCTAAATCCTCTTTTAAACATCCAGAATCCACTATTATCGGAAGTATTGGATGCATCCCCGGAGTAAAAGTGATAAGTCCTCTATGAGCAAGGAGAGCAACATTTTTTAGTGTTTGAATAACTTTATGGCGTGAAATTTTCCAAATTAAAATGAGATCATCAACGGTAAAATGCCTTCTTTTTCTCCAATCACCAAAATTCTTATCGCGGCTTTCCCTGTCCATCCAAATTAAGTTAAATAAAACCACCAAATCCATAATATCTTGACTAGAAAACTCTCTACCCATTACCCTTTTATCCAACAACTCTCTGTAGCGAGGAATACTTTTTATCTTTTCCCAGTTATAACTGAAATAGTTATCCACAAAAAATTTCTTCAAATGCTTCGGCACTCGGGGATAGTAAAGAAGAAATTCATGCTCTTTCTCCTGCCAAATATCCTCTTTACCAAAAGCATAGAGTAGTAAATTCTCAAGTAAAGAACCAGAAAAATTAACGTAAACATTCACCCCGTACCTTAAAATCAAGTTTGTCATCCTTACGTAATCGTGTGTGGCGTGCAATCTCGTCCATGGCATCAATATTCTACCCATTTTGTCAAAATACGGTGGTTGATGCATGTGCCACAGTAAAAACAGTTTATCTGCAGCGTATCCATCCGTTCCAGCCGTTAAGGAAAAACTAAGAATCAAAACAATAATCAATTTCAGCACAAACGCATTCCCTATACTTTTCACTCCACTCACCACCATTTTTG
>JAMOTN010000070.1 GCA_027062325.1 bacterium | reverse complement strand
TGTTACGCGTTTAGAGGATACCAAACTTCCACAAGAGCTTATGAGTAGATTGGAGACAGAAGCTGTTGAGATACTACCGCTTAGGGAGAGGAAGGAAGATATAATTCCAATTTTTGACTATCTTTTAAATAAGCATTCAAAAGAGGCTACTTCGACAACTTATGCGGCGTTACTTGATATGGAGTTGAAAGGTAATGTAAGGGAGCTAGAAAATTTGGTAAAAAGTGCTAAAAAGGTTGTTAACTTGCAGCCCGGAATTGACAAGTTGAGGGTAAGTTTAAATTTGAAAAAAGGCTTGGATGAAAATTTGAGAGTTGTGGAGAGAATGTTAATTGAGCAGGCATTGAGTTTGGAAAAAAGTGTGGCAGGTGCTGCTAAGCTTCTCGGGATAAAGAGAACGACCCTCATATACAGGATGAAGAAGTTGGGAATTGAAATAAAAGGGCTTTAAAATCTTTTAATGAGGGGTTGGTAGTGTGCTTGAGAAGATTTTGGAGGATTTAAGAAGCCCAGATGAGAATATGCGAAAAATGGCTGTGAGAAAAGTAATACCATACGTCAATAATCCTCAGGTTGTAGAGGTTTTAAAGGAAGTTTATCTTCGAGAAAAAAATGTTGCTACAAAGTTTTTCATAAAGAGGTTACTTGAGAAAGCAGGAGTTGATGTGAAGAGCTTAACTTCAAGTGCAGGAGGTAGAGCTACCGATCCTAGACTAGCAGATAGTTCCTCTCAAGCTTCTACTTTGTCTTCTACCCCTAAATCTACGCTTCCTGCAGTTGTACAGGAATTGATGGAGAAGGCAAGGGGGTCCAATGAAGATGAAGCTGTTGAGGCTATAAAAAAACTTGCTGAGTTCCCATATGAAGAGGTTTGTGATTTTCTTATAGAGCTTACCTATTCCCAATCTAGAAAAAAGCGACTGTATGCTGTACAAAGTTTGGGACTATTGGGGATAAAAAAGGCTCTGCCTCGTTTGATAGAGATGGCAAATACTGAAAAGGATGACTTTGTTAAGGCAACACTTGTTAAAGCACTTGCACGTCTTGGGGGAGTTGGAGAGGTAGAGATAGTTGCTCGATTTCTGAAAGAGGCGGATCCAAGAGTTAGGGCAAATACCATTGAGGCTTTAGAAATTATATCTAATCCAGCTGCTGTGAAGTACGTCATTCCAATGTTACAAGATCCGAATCCCCGCGTACGAGCAAATGCTGTGCGTTTTTTGTCAAAGATGGGAAGAGCAGATATATTGGAGGAGTTGAAAAAGCTAATTCAGGAAGGTGGAAATACTGCAAAGGCTGCGCTGTTTGCAATAAAGCAGATGAAAAGCAGGGATGCTGCAAGTGTTCTTGTGGAGGTTGTTGATAGTGTAGCAGAGGGGATTAAACAAGAGATAATAAAGATAATGGAGGAGTTTGCCGATATTTCAGAAGAGGTAAAGTGGAAGTTAACAGAATTAAAGGGGGTTTCTTCTGGGGTTTCAACCTCTAAAATAAAAGATGAGAGGCAAGTTGGTGCGTCTAGCGGTGGAAGTAGTGGAAATTTTGAAACAGTAGCAGAGGTGTTGGATCCGGATAAATTTAGAAGGCTTTGGATAAAGCAGCAGGATTTGTTGCGGGAATTGCTAGAAGGTGTGAAGGATAGAAAAAAGGTGGCTGAAGCTTTCTTTGCTCTTGTGCTAGAGACAATAGAATGAAAGAATGTATGGTAGTAGAAATAAGGTGGGAAGTGAGGGTTATTGAGCGTGAATGAGATTAGTGTGGTAGGCGAGTTGTTGAAAAATTTTGAGGTGGGTGAACGTGAGTACTCGTTGGAAGAGTTGATGGATTATATCTACTCTTTACTGCGCAAAATTTATCCTTTGCGTCAAGTAAAGCTTATAGCCAGTGGTAGGGTGTTATTTTATCGTGGAGGAAAAGGAAGTTTTAGTTGTTCATACACGTGGAATGTTCCTAAACTTGATTGGTTTGAGTTGCACTTTGAGTTTAAAGGATCTTATGATAAGCCAGAGTTTGATTTGATTGCACGTCTGATAATGGAATTGATAACTCGCATCTTGTTGTACGAAAAGTACAAAGAAAAGGAAGCACATCTTTCTTCACTTGTTGGCTTGGTCAAGGCTTTTGATTTGAACTTGAAATTAGAGGATGCCATGCTTTTGATTTTGAAAAAGGCATTAGACATTGTTGGTGCAACACGTGGTTCGATAATTTTGAAAGAAGAAGATGGTTTGAGAATATTAGCAGCAGTTGGAATGAGTAAAAAATTTTTGAAGAAGCCTAAGTTTTCAGGGGCTGTAAAGTTTGTGTTTGATAAAGGATTTCCTTTTAGGATAGAAAGTGCAGAGGATATAGAGAAGTATAAAGATTACTTACCTCCGGGTTTTCCACGCGATAGTTATAAGAATCCGTCTTTTTTGATAGTTCCATTGAAGTTGGAGGGGGAAGTTGTCGGAGTTATAACAGCTTCTGAGAGAATAGATAAAATTCCTTTTAGTTTTGAAAATGAAAGAATACTTCTGGAGTTTGCAAATTATGCTGCGGCAGTTTTGAGGACTGCAAAGTTGTATGCAGATCTTAAAAAATTCCCATTCTATTTGATGGAGTCATTTAGTCAAGCTCTTGAGGCTAAAGATGTTTATACAAGAGGACACTCTGAGCGTGTCACAGTTTATGCATGTGTTTTAGCTTACTGGCTTGATTTACCAGAGACTACAATTCAGAACATATATCAGGCTGGGTTAGTGCATGACATAGGAAAGATTGGTATTCCAGATGCTGTATTGAACAAGCCTGGACGCTTAACAGATGATGAGTATGAGTTGATAAAAATGCATCCTGTGATAGGAGCAAATATTTTGGCACCGATTGAGTTTTTGGATGAGATAAGAAAGATTGTCCTCCATCATCATGAACGTTGGGATGGAAGAGGGTATCCGGCAGGTTTGGCGGGTGAAAATATTCCGCTGGGAGCTCGCGTTGTTGCAGTTGCTGATGCGTTTGATGCTATGACTTCGAACAGACCTTACAGAAAAGCATTGCCTGTTGAGGTTGCCTTGGCAGAGATTGAAAGAGGAAAAGGAACACAATTTGATCCGGATATGGCTGAGGTTTTCTTGAAAAAATGGTCAGAGATTGAGAAGAAGTGGGAACTCTTTAGAGATGAAGTGAACTTTGATGTTAGAAGCATTGTAAATAGACTTGTTGAGGATAAGTTGTTAAGATAAAAAAATTAAAAAGATACTGCCATAGTTGCAAAATTATTGTTTATCTAGATTGATTCCTTATGCTAGCTAATGCGGTATGTAATTGTTTGCGATTTTTATATTATAAACCTTTCAATCTCCTTTTCCTCAGATGTTTTAATTTCATCCTTTAGTCTATTTGTGATGTACTCTCCTGTAATAGTTACCATCTTTTCTTCTATATCTGGGGCTTCGTACAATATATCTTCTAAAACTTTCTCCATTATTGTGTGAAGGCGTCTTGCACCAATATCTTCCAGATTTTCGTTCATCTCTTCTGCAATTTCTGCAATCTTTTCTATTGCTTCCTGTGTAAACTCCACCTTAACTCCATCGGCTTCAAGGAGTGCTTGATACTGTTTTATTAGGGAGTTTTCAGGTTCAACTAATATGCGGGCTAAATCGGATTTGGTGAGTCTATCTAAAGTTACACGTATGGGAAAACGTCCTTGAAGTTCCGGTATGATATCAGAAGGTTTGCTCATATTGAAGGCTCCTGCTGCTATAAATAGAATGTGATTTGTTTTAACAGGACCAAACTTT
>JAMOTN010000069.1 GCA_027062325.1 bacterium | reverse complement strand
TGAGTACGCTAAATACGAACCTTTCGATCCTGTATGGATGACAGGAAGAATTTTCTTAGGTGAAGCCCTTGCAAATGCTCTCAATACAGGAAAAGACGTCAGAAAATGGCTAGAGGAAGCTGCTAAGAAAGTAGCAAAAGAGGCAGAACGTCTTTCCAAAACACAACATTAGTGCTTAAAGGAGGTAAATACTGTGAAGGAAACAAACTCTTTTAAAAGCAAACTTAATATGGATATGCTAACTGACCAATTTTTAGTATCCATGATAAAGGAACAAACCACTCCAATTGTACAAGATATTGAAAAAGCACTAGCTGCAATCGATAACGCCTCTTCTATTCTCATAAGCGGTCACATTCGCCCTGATGGTGATAGTGTCGGATCCACTAATGGACTTCTCAACACCTTGAGAGCAGCAGGAAAAATAGCCGACATTGTTAAAATTTGGGATCTTCCATCTCAAGCAGAGTTTCTAAATCCTGAAGCTGGAATCGAATGGCAAGAGATAGTCCCTGAAAAATACGACTTACTCATAGTTGTGGATACAAGTAGTCCTGATAGATTTTTGAATGAAAAGCACAAATTACTAGAAAAATTTAAATCCAATTCAAAGCCTGTATTGGTAATAGATCACCATGGTACAAATAGTAAATTTGGATCTATAAATCTAGTATCACACGCTCCATCAACCACGTATCTTATTACACTTATGTTAATGAATTCACACCTTCCTTTAACCAAAGAAGCATTTAAATTCCTATTCTTCGGCTTTGTAACAGATACAGGAGGTTTTGCCTTCTCTCTTGACAATCCAGAGTCGATATTTTTGATGCTAAAACTCGCCAACCATTATGACCTCGATCCATGGTTTATATATAGGAAAGCTGTGCGGGAAAAACCTTATACGGTTATGAAATTCGTATCAGAAGCAACCATTTCAACAAAGTTGATAACTCCACCTGAACTTCCTATAAGAACAGCAATATGCTCTGTTCCACCTGAAATGCTAGAACGCTATAATTTGAAAAACGAAGCAGTTGCCGCCTTGCCTTCTCACATAAATCTCATACAAGAAGCCGATATTGCAGTAGTTATGAGTGCGGAAGAACAAGATATTATTGTAAGCTTTAGAAGTAAAGAAACAGACGTTCAAAAGTTAGCAGTTGAACTCGGGGGTGGCGGTCATCTTAGAGCATCCGGAACCACAATCAAAAACAGCACTCTTCAAGAAGCTGAAGAGAAGATAAAGAAAGCCATAAGAAAACTTTATTCATAAACTAAACCAAAGGAGGATTAAAAGTAATATGCAAAAGCTGTGGACAGTAAGCGTTACCGCTAGTTTTTCAGCAGCACATTTTTTGCCAAATTATCACGGTAAATGTGAAAATTTACACGGTCATAACTGGAAAGTGGAAGTCGCTCTTTCTTCTTCGAAACTCGAAAATGGAATGGTGGTTGATTTTAAACTTCTAAAAAAATGGCTTAAAGAAATTTTGAACTCCTTAGACCACACTTTAATAAATGATTTGATAGAAAACCCAACTGCCGAGAATATAGCTGACTTTATATCTCAACAGCTTGAAATCAAATTAAAAGAGTCAAATCTCACCCATCGAGTTAAACTTAGCTTTGTAAAAGTTTGGGAAACGGAGGGATCCTGTTGCTCATTGACGTTCAAAGCCTAAAGCCTGAAATTGAAATACCAATAGATATGGTGGGTATCACCGATGTAAAAGTTCCATGTATTCTTAAATTTGCAGAACCTTCAACCTCTGTAGCAACAGTTTCTGCCCTGGTTTCTCTTTCTGAAAATTACAAAGGAACACATATGAGTAGAATTTCTGAAGAGATTCTATCTTCTCCTTTGGAGATCAGTATAAGCTCATTTTTGGAGAAAGCGAAGCACTTAAAAGATAAACTCGCATCTGATCTTGCAATGATAAAAGCCATTTGTGAAGTTTTTGTGAGAAAATCATCTCCTGCTACGAAAAGAAATGGGTTCTATCCTGTGAATTATGAGCTTGGCGTTTTGATAGACGAAAACCTAAGAAAAATTTGGCAAACAGTAACAATGGAAATTATGACTCTCTGTCCATGCTCAAAGGAAATTTCAAAATACAACGCCCACAATCAACGCGCTCGTGTAATAGTAAGAGTCTACAGTGATATGGATTTATTCCACTCGATCGTAAAAATTGTGGATGAAGCCGCTTCATCCCCTCTGTTTCCAATTTTAAAACGCCCCGATGAAAAAGTTGTAACCGAATCATCTTACGAAAAACCCAATTTTGTAGAAGATATTGCTCGTTTAATTGCATCTAAATTAGAAAATCTAAATGTTAAATTTACAGTAGAGGTTAAAAGTTTTGAAAGTATCCATCCATACAACGCGTTTTGTAAGATAATAAGGGATTGTAAAAATACAAATGGTCTATCATCCTCAACGTAAACAAAGAAATTTAAAGGAGGTTGAATCACATGGATTTCAAATTTTTAAAGCAAAGTGATCCTGAAATTTACGAAGCCATAAAAAGCGAGCTAGAGCGTCAACGTCATCATCTGGAATTAATAGCCTCGGAAAATTTCACATCACTTGCAGTAATGGAAGCAGCAGGAAGTGTTATGACAAATAAGTATGCCGAAGGATATCCAAAAAAGCGCTATTACGGTGGATGTCAATACGTCGACGTAGCAGAAGAACTTGCACGCGAACGTGCAAAAAAACTCTTTAACTGTGCGTGGGCAAATGTACAGCCTCACTCTGGATCTCAAGCAAACATGGCTGTGTACATGGCTCTTTTGGAACCGGGCGACACAATAATGGGAATGGATCTTGCAGCTGGAGGTCACCTAACCCACGGATCTCCTGTCAATTTCTCTGGAAAGCTATACAACGTTGTATCTTACGGTGTAAGCAAAGAAACAGAAACAATTGATTACGATGAAGTCGAAAAACTGGCTATTGAACACAAACCTAAGCTTATAATGGCTGGAGCAAGTGCTTATCCTAGAATCATAGACTTCAAGCGCTTACGCGAGATTGCTGATAAGGTGGGAGCATACCTCGTTGTGGACATGGCTCATATAGCTGGACTTGTAGCAGCAGGAGAGCATCCATCTCCACTCCCATACGCTCATGTTGTTACAACAACCACTCACAAAACTTTACGTGGTCCTCGTGGAGGATTGATTCTATCAAACAACGAGGAATTAGGAAAAAGGATTGACAAGCTCGTCTTCCCCGGAATACAAGGTGGTCCACTCATGCACATAATTGCAGCAAAAGCTGTCGCCTTCAAAGAAGCACTATCCGATAATTTCAAATCGTACATAAAACAAGTGGTAAGGAATGCAAAGGCATTAGCACAAGCACTCATTGATCGTGGAATTAAGCTTGTATCCGGCGGCACTGATAATCATTTAATGCTGGTAAACCTTGTCGAAAAAGATGTATCTGGTAAAAAGATCGAACGTCTTTTGGGAGAAGCAAACATAACCGTAAATAAAAACGCGATCCCATTTGATCCCCGTAAGCCAACTCTTACAAGTGGAATAAGATTGGGAACCCCTGCTGTTACAACCCGCGGCATGAAAGAAGCCGAGATGAAAAAAATCGCAGGCTTTATAACCGAAATAATCGAACATGCAAAATCCGAAAATATAAATGAAGTTGTAGCAAAGGTAAAAGAAGAAGTGATTAAACTCACAGAGGAGTTCCCACTTTATCCAGAATTAGAGATGTAAAAAACGTAGAAATTGTAGTGTAAATTCCAAATTCAAAGCAAAAGGAGGCTTTGGTATGCCAAATCTCCCATGGCGTAAACCCAAGCGTCAACTAGTTAATTTAACTCCAATGTTGGATGCAGTTTTGATAATCGTGGCATTCTTGCTTGTTGTGGCTCAGTATTCACACATAGAGGGCAAAATCAAAGTATCACTTCCAAAAGGAGGTACCAAAGCCTCCTCTCCCTCAAAATGGGCAGAGATTAGCATAACTACAGAACCAGCTCTTTTCTACTCTTCCTATAAGCAAACCGAACCAACTAAAATCCAAGCATGGCAGATTCCGAACTTTTTAATGAAAGACACCCCAGAATTTGTAAGCATACGTGCCGATAAAAATGTCATGTTTGCAATAGTAGTCCGTGTTTTAGATATTGTCAACAAATTTGGCATTCAAAATGTATCAATCACAACTCAGGTAGAAGAATAAAGCAGTAACTGGAGGCATGGGGAGTGCGCAATTTAGAAAAAATTAATTTTAAAAATTGCAGAGCTTCTGTAATTCCAATTTCAGACCCATATATTCTTAAAACAAAGCAAGTAGTATTGGATATAATGAAGATGTACGGCATCGACTACAAGTTTACAGGTCTTGAAAATCTTCCTCCTTCAAATTGCATAATAGCCGCTAACCACGTCAGTCTCATAGAGGGACCTCTAATCTTTGCAACCCCGGGGCGAGAAGTAGTCTTTATAAGCAAAAAAGAGGTCTTTGACTTACCTTTTGTAGGTTTTGCAATGCACAGATCCGGCTTCATAGCCATAGATAGACGTAATCCTCCTGCCACCTTATTCAAAAAAGTCAAAGAAAAGCTTCTGCACGGTAAAACTTTGGCAATATTTCCAGAAGGTACCCGCTCTCCTGACGGCAAACTTCGCACGTTTAAAAAAGGTTTCGCACGCTTTGCCGCCAAATTAAAAGTACCGGTTATTCCATGTGCCGTCATTGGAGCTCACAAAGTTCTACCAAAAGGAAAGATAGTACCACGCCCCGGCAGTGTGGAATTGAGATTTATGCCAGCAATCTTTTCTGAAGATGAAGATGAAATTCTATATCTAACAAAAAAGGCAATCCATGAAGCTGTCCATCCTGAATTAGAACTGAAAATACCGTAATTATTAGTTTTTCAAGACAATTAATTCAACCGGCCAAAATTGATTCTATTCGAACTTTAGGATAAATTTAGAAGTAAGATAAGCTAACAACTCACTCGTAATATAAGCACGAAAGGAGGCTTTTTTATGTCTTCTAACAACTGTATTAACTGGACAACTCCGGTTGAGGATATTCTGAAGAACTGTCCTGAATCCATAAAAATAGGCATGAAGTATGGAATAAAACTTTTAACATGCGGGGATGTTTTTTGGGGAACCCTAGAAGATCTTTGTAGAATAAACAACTACGAAATGAATGAGGAATTTTTAAAAGAGCTAAATGAAAAATGCTGCAAATAATAACACAAGGTTTGCACAATACTTTAAGAAAACTTTACCAGCCCGCGCCATTTAACGCTATTACAAGCTATTGAAGTCAATTCATTACGAGAGCATTCAATCTATTCATAGCCTCTGTAACCTTAAAGCTGTGCACAACAAAACTTATACGATGTCGCGCCGTCTCCACATTTCTAGCCGCCAAATAAGCCGCAATTTTCACAACATCATCGACTACACTTAATTTTTGAATATCATATCCCACTACGCTCACCCTTTCATACTCCGTTTCAACTCGCCGCCAGCCAACGTTTCCTTCTTCTAGTACCTCACGCAACATTGCACGCGGAACCACTCTTACTCCACTCTCATCTTCCACCAAAGCCACTCTCTGTCTAGTAACCGCAATCACTCTTGCTTTACGTTCTACGTCATCGTGAACCTTACTCCCCCTCACATTGATATGCGAAGCTTCAACCCAGTAATCAACTTTCTTTTCCATAGCAAACCTTGCAGCTTCATACTGCATAACCTTTGCTCCATATCTTGCAAGTTCCGTTACCTCTTCGTGAAATAACTCATCAACTTTTTTAGCAAATTCTAGTTCAGGGGGAAAAGTGTAAATCCCATCAACATCCGTTCTTATTCTCACATCTATATTATCAAAACCTGCCTTAGCCAAACAGTGAGCTAAAAAAATCGCTATCAAATCAGAAGAACCCCTTCCCAGTGTAATACGATATCCATCTGCCCTAACTGCAAAGAATCCCGGAACCACCACTACGGAATTTTGCAAAGCCGAAGTTAACCTATCAACATTCACTCCAATCAACTTACCATTAGAAGCTCCTCCACTCACAACAAGATTGATCATATCAGGATAAAACAACTTAACTCGCACTCCCAAACTCTTCAAAGCCAAGCTCAAAAGAGCTGCCGTCGCTTCCTCTCCAGTAGATAGTATGTAGTCCTTTTCAACACTTGGATGCTGATAAAAATGCTCAGCCATCTCCTTCAAGTAATCTGTAAAACCAGCCATAGCCGAGACAACGACAAGAACACTTCTTTTCTCAGCTTCCCCTGCAATTCTTTTAGCAACTTGATTTATGTGATACGCATCACGCACTGAAGTTCCACCGTATTTAACCAAAAGCACTTCACTCATATAAACACCTCTTTCCTTAAATGTCAACCTTCATTCGATACTCCTCATATTTAGCCTCAAATCCCTCTTCTTCCAAGAAGGAAACTAAAGCTCCTAAAGCCCCTTTAAGCCTCTCATCTCCTATCAGCATTATAAATCCATCTCCAACCAACCAGTAAGCTACCTCATGAGCGTTGCAGATGGAGTAAACATAATTTGCAAATGGAAAATTTCTTGGCACGTAAAAAGCGTTAAAGACTCGCTTTAACCTAGACAAAAATTCATCACGATATTCATTTGATATAGCAAGAACAAGTTCCGCTATATAATCTACTATCTCATGATTTATTCCAAAGTTGAAGTTATAAACTTGACGCTCAAATATTCTGCTAAAAACAAATCCAACGTGGTAGTGAACTACCCCAATTTTGGAAACTATCTGCTCAGGGCAAATGGTTGCCACATTTTCGTAAGAAGCAATAGCAACTTCAAGATTACTTCTTAAATTGTTAAAAGCATCAGGAAATCCCCCCATCTTCAAACTGTTATAAGCCATTTGATCGATAAAGTGCAAGAAGAACCTCTCATCATATGGTATGTGGGAAAAAATCTTTAACTTGTATCCAGACTCAACTTCAATACCGACCTGATACTTATCCCTTCTTCCTGCCACCAAAACTTTTCCTTGAGGAACAGTATCACCTTTACTCTCTATCAATTGAAGTTCATATTCATCGTATATTCCTAACGGTAACACCAACGATGTAAGCATAGGAAAGGGCTTAAAAACCCCATACATTTTTATCCTATAAACAGGTGAAGAATTTTTTACCTCGCTTCTTTGCTCAGAATTTTGTGGATTGATTTTTACTTCATTTACAACTTCTGTTATATCTTTCGACTCCATCTCCATCCCAACCACTCATCAAGCAGCAACTTCAGCTTTACATATTTACGTATAAGGATGCAATTTCAAAATCCCAGACCTTTTTACTGCTTTTATGCTGTTGAAAAGATTAAATTTGAATAAACGCGGCTCTTTCCTTACCATATAGTGATAAACATCCTCAACATATTTTCTTCCAGTATCATCTGCATAATTACAGCTCTTATCAAGAAGTTTCCAACCCTTAGATTTTACAAAAGACCTAATATCTTTCTCCCAAACAAAGTAAAGCGGCCTAACAAGTTTGAGAGTAGCATTGAATATGGGCTTTACAGGGAGCATTGTTTCAATCCGTGCCGAAAAAAGCATGCTCATCAAAAGCGAAACCACCACATCATCTCTGTGATGTCCCAACATCAAAACTTCTGCCCTATTTCTACAGTACTCAAACAACCACTTTCTTCTTAAACGCGAACAGGTAAAACATGCGTTGTATTCATCAAGTGCTTCCACTACAGCATTTTTTATTTCATGATGTTTTAAGATAAGCAGTTCTCGTCCTATAATTCTTTCAAATTCACATTTGAACTTACTAATTTTTTCCTTTTCTAAAAAACCTGCATCAACAAACACATACTCAACCTCAAAATTTTTAGACTTTCTTAAAATCTCCACAATATAGCTCAAAACCAAGCTATCCTTTCCACCAGATACACCTACAACTACTCTTGCTCCATCATGAATGGCCTCTGGATACTCCTCTAAAAAAATCTTCAACCCTTTCCAAATTCCCGTAAATCCACGAAACCTCTTCTCTTTTTTATTGACCAGTAACTTCAAAACGCCCCCTCCACAACACCAACCTAACTATATTTGCCAAAGTTGAACAACTTATCTTTCCTCTAAAATTATCTCATCCACAGATTTCCTACCGCGCGGCACTGGCTCTTCTGCTGGCTCGCCGACAGTTAGTATAGCAAATAATCTGTACTTTCTCTTTTTATCCGGAAATATGTCAAAAATTTTATCTTCATCAAAAGCTGCTATCCAACAACTTCCCAATCCCAAGCTCTTCGCTGCAAGTATGGCATAAGTTGTGAATATCGCTGCATCTACATCAGCAGTATTATCTCCATCAACAGCTCTCCAAGATTTATAGGCAATAGCAGGTTCAGTCCATATCAAAATTAAACTAGCCTGAGCTATAAACTCACGCCCCCTGCAAACCTCATCTCTGATCTTAACCCTCAAGTCCGGGTCCGTAACTAAACTAACTTTCCAAGGTTGCATATTCTTCGCAGAGGGAGCCAACCTAGCAAGTTCGACTATTTTCCTCAATTCTTCCAATGTGGCAGCTCTTTTGTATTTTCTTATGCTCCTTCTACTCTCAAACAGTTTTCTTAAAGCCGCTGAATTAAACTCCATACTCTATCCCTCCATCACTTGAACCAGTCAAAGAGTCCTCCACCAGAACCGCTATTGGTCTTCGTATTGGTATTTCTAGACTTAGCTCCTGTCTCTGTCTCTTGAGCAGCCTCTATCTCCTTCTTTATCTTTTCCCAATCGATATTTCTAAAAAGCTTAGCAATCTCTGGATCAGTAAGTATTTCATTAACTCTTGCCATTACTGATGGATCCATAACCACCATTGGACCCTTTTGACGCACCTTTTCAATCAGCTCCTTATCCGATATAACATCTCTTATCTTAGGATGCATTAACAACTTCTGCGCTGCTGGATCTTTCATAATAGCTTGCATTGCAACATCAGGATTTTGCGAAACGACGTTGTAAACTTTAAAAATATCAGCCATACTGAGAGGTTTTGAACCAGAATCTCCAGAGCTATTAGAAGGCGTCACCTTCATACCTCCAAGAGTATTTCCGGAAGTATTAGAACCAGCTGAAGATCCCCCACCAACCTTAGCAGTAGATACAAGATTGGGATTCACAGCTCCTCCAAGCATTGTAAACAACTTTAAAGACAACTTCCTAGTATACTTGTAGCTATAAGAATACTTAGCAGGATTAAAGCCCATATTCTCGAATAAAGCAAGCGGCGCCACAAGGAATAAAATCGCTATTACACTAGCAGTAACTAACGAAACAAGTCCTCCAAGCATTCTATCACTCAAAGACATAGGAGACTTCTCATCTCCTCCTCGTGTAAATGCCCAGGTAAGTATCATTCCAAGATAAGTAAATCCAAGATAAACACCAAAGAAAATGAGAGTTATCGAAATTGGAGCTGCCATACTAACCGGCCACTTCAAAGAGTTTACAAACCAATTTGTTAAATTCTTATTAAAAAACCAAGTCAAAACTCCTCCAAATATAAAACCTGCTAATCTAAAGCCTTCTGTTAAAGGCCCTCTCACCATTCCACGTATAAAGTTGTAAATTACCCAAATTAAAACAGAGCAATCCACTATTTGAGAAATTGCCTTTACGTGCATCTCTGTCATATATACCCCTCCCTTAATCTATCAGCAATTCAAACCTAACACTACTCATCTCTCAACACAACTCCTAACTTTTCCAGGTCTTTCAAAATTTTCTTTATCTCCTTATCAACCTCTTTATCAGTTAATTTCTTATCAGAGCGGAAAATCAAGCGCCAAGCTAAACTTCTCTTATCCTGCCATTTCCCAGTATATACGTCAAAAAGACGGTAACTTTCTATCAAGCGATTCCGTGCAAACACCTTTTCAATTTCCCTTGCAGTCACACCATTAGGAACGAGAAGCGCAATATCTCTTTTAGCAGCAGCCATATCAAACACAGGTTTTAATCTATATTCCACGAAATCAAACGAATCCAAACACAGCTCAAATGCAAAAAGTTCTGTCCTTTCCAAAACATCTTCCAACTCACCATGATATATCATTCCAACAGTTCCCACAACCACATCGTTATACAATATAGCAGCTACTTTACCGGGAAGGTATCCACTGTCCTCCACATCCACATCAACCTCTTTCTTATTCACTTTCACTTTATCTAACTCAACAAACTTAAACTCCACTCCAAATGCCCTCTCCATTAACTCAAGAGCATATTTGATCCATTGATAACCAAACTCATGAGTCGCATGCCAAAACTCCTCTTTACCTCCAGCAACAGCTGCCACTACAAGGCGCTCAGCTCCATGCACATAAACATTTCCTATCTCAAATACTTTAAACATCTCACCCCCAAAATTGAATCGCCTCAACACAACGTGCAACAACTCCGGCAATAAGCTCTTTCGGTAATAAGCCATTTTCTCACTTGCAGGATTCTCCAAACGTAGTTCTCCTTTTTCTACCAAAGAGTTCGTTACAATTTCATCGTACCCTGCCGCTCTAAGCATGGAAGACAACTTAACTTTGAAATCAAAAGTCTTCGGATAATCATTTCCATCCACAATATGGGGAAGTGTAGAAGGAGCTTTATCAAAACCTGCAAGGCGCAACAACTCTTCTGCCACATCTTCACGAGCTTTAATATCTTCAATTCGCCAGCTAGGAACTGTTATCTCAACATTATCCTTCTCAACATTTACCGCAAATCCCAACCTTTTCATCTTTTCAAACTCACCCGTTGCATCAAATCCCAAAAATCTCTTCAGCCATCGAGAATTAACCTTAACCTTTGCCTGGTCAACTTTATTTACATACATATCCTCATAAGCTACAGCCTTCTTTTTAATACCTTCAGCAAAATAACCAACCACTGGAAGTGGATTATCAGGATCAACAAATCTAACAAAACGATATGAACTCTCCGTCACTCCCAAAATTTTCTGAGATTTTCTCACAACTTTAGGATTAAAAGCTGCTACCTCAAGAACTATTCTCTTTGTATCATCACTTACCGACAACTCAGGACTTCCCACAACTCCTGCTACAGCTCCAATTTTTCCAGCACCATTTCTGATAACAAGTAACCCCTCAGGCAATTCTATCTCTTCTCCTGTAAAACTTACAAACTTTTCTCCCTTTAAGGAATAGTTAACAACCACTTCATTTCCAAATTTATCGTAATCAAAAGCATGAACTGGATGTCCAAACATGAGCATCACAAAATTTGTCATATCAACAACGTTGTTTATTGGCTTGAACCCACATTCCTTAAGTAAAAAGCGCATTCTTAAATCTGACTTTTTAACTTCAACATCAAAAACTGCACCGGTGTATCTGTAACAAGCCATAGGATCCTCTATCCTTATAGAAAGCGGCATACTTTTCTCAACGTCAAAAGCAAAAATTGGATAACCAGAACTCCACTCTCCTCTGTACTCTGCTACACCTGCCGCTACCAATTCTCTAGCAACTCCAACCACTCCAAGCAAATCGGGTCTATTGGGATTAACCTCTATCTCAAACAACCAATCCTTCAACCCCAGAGCTTCACCTAAATCTTTACCTAATAACTCATCCCTAAACTCAAAATTTGGAAGCTCCGATTGCAAATCACTAACTCCATCACACACTTCATCAATTCCAAGTTCAGAAGTCGCACACAGCATCCCTTCAGATAATACTCCACGCAACTTCGTCTTTTTAATAGTGCCCGACACAAGTTTGGCTCCATGTAACGCTACTCCTACCCACATTCCTTCATGAACTTGAGCTGCTGTTATAATCTGCTTGTAACCATCTCCAACATTAATACGACAAATTTTTAACTTATCCGCATTTGGATGTTTTTCAATCTCATCTATTCTTCCCAACACAACATTTGGCCAACCACCTATCTCTTTTAGCTCTGCAACCTCTGCACATTGCTTATCCAAAACCTCTGCAACCTCTTGCGGAGATATATTCAAATTCAAAAACTCCTTTAACATCGAATATGTAAACTTCACTCTCCACCCCTCCTTACTTTCATAGCTCACAATATAGTAAAAACAAGCTCAAATCTATACTCTTCCCTTTTGCTGTTTTAGTTTATCAAAAAACCTCACCTCTTTAAATTCTCAACTATCACCCTACTCTTCAGTTTGCCAAACTTTTTAGTATCAAACTCCACATCTACAACCCACTCAGTTTTATCATCTAAAATATACGGATTCATATCTATTTCTCCAATTGGTAAAAATTTCCCCTTTTTCTTGAAAATTGAAACTCCTATACTCATCTCCTTCCAACTAGATCTTCCAACATCAGCTGCCGCATCAAAAACCTTAAAAACTTTATCTCCTTCTTCATCTGAAACTCTCACATATATCCTAAGCCAGAGCCTCCCTGTCACAATCTCACTCTTTCCATCTACTAATAGCCTGCAAACTCCAACTAAGTACCTCTTCTCACGCGAAAAGGCAAATATTTCAAGCTTTGCCCCCTTCCCTGCAACAACTGTCTCCATGTGAGAGTGATACCACAAAGAAGCCAAATAAAAAACAATAGAAATCACTAAAAGTGGAGCATACACACTTCTTCTCAAAATCATCACTCCTTAAAACATCACTTCTAATAAATCCGCACCCAATCTTAACTACTTATTACCCGATTCAGAATTATCGCCTTCCTCTCCCAAATACTCTTCCACATATCTTCTCATCTTCTTCAAAATTTCATCCGGATCCCCATACATTTTGAGCTGAGCATATATCAGTTTGTCAAACTCTTTTCTCTTTTCCTCATCCAAAACATTCCTATAAGCTGCATAATAAGTCCACAACCAATCCCAAAACATCCTCTCAAGCTGCAAAATCCTTTCTCTTATAGCTTCAAACTCCTCAACCTTCAACTTACCAGAAGCTGTCAAAATTCTAAGCTGCACGTAAAGAGCTATTATTTCTCTTTTCAACTCTTTTATACGAGGAATATATTTATTATCCACCCAGTAAACTGCTTCTTTTTCTTCCTCATCCAAACCAAGTATTTTAACAATATAAGGAGTATTTATAAACTCTGCTTTAAATACACTTGGCTGGCGTGCCTCTGAAAATTCAACTGTCAAAACTAATAGGAAAAGTAGTACACTCAACACATTAATTCTCACTATCAACACCTCCGTGATACTCACCTACAATCAAGTTGATCCAACTATTACTCATAACTTTTTCAAACCATATTTAATTAAAAGTTCCCGCAATTTATCAACTTTCTTCTTATTAGCCAACTTATCATCCCAACAAACCCAAACAAGTGGCATTCTAACATTTAAATTACACCACACTAAATCCTTTTGCTTAGCCACATAGTGCTCCATTCCAAAAGCAATATCCACCAATTCTTCTTCAACTTTCAGCACAGCAAGCGTTGCCTTGCTTTCAAATGATAGTGCCTTTTTCTTTAGCCGGTCATAAATTCCAGCTTTGTGAAGCATCACTCCTACCAATGTTTGAGGATACGCCGGCACACTAAATTTAGCTCCTTTCTCAATTAAAGCTGCTATATCCCCTTTTTTTACATCTTCCTCAAATCTTGAACCCTTTTTAGTAAACACAACAAGACGAACAGAAGCTAACTTAAAAATTCTTGCCTCTCTTCTATATTCATAATCAATACGATCCACATACACATCGGATATCAAACATGCTGCTACGTGCTGCCCTGTATTTATTGCAGCCACAATCATTCCCATGCCATTTCCAACAACCTTGTAACCAAGCGAATTCAAATACTTCTCAACAGGAGGTTTTATCAAGCTTCCCACCATCACAACATCATTATTATCTCCAGAAGCACATGAAAGCAAGAATAACAATGAAAATAAAGATAAAAGTCCTATAAACTTAGATAAGTTCATCGCCACCCCTCTCTTTATCCGCACAAATTTTAACGTATATCACCAATCCCCTTCATTACCCTTTCGCTGACGCTGATACACTCTGCCGTAAACTCCGTATTTCTTTATCTTACGTCTGTGTTCTTTGTAGGTCCTAGAAAAGAGGTGCCGTTTCCCATCAGGTGTGAAAAAATAGTAATATTTAGTTTTAGGAGCGTTTAAAACAGCATCTAACGTATCCAGTGAAAAGCAACAGATAGGAGTCGGAGGCAAACCTTCATGCCTATAAGTGTTGTATTCAGAATCAGCTTTCAAATCTTTGTAAGTCAGATGTACTTTCTTCTTTTTCAAAATGTAATTCAAAGTGGCACAAGACTCCAATTTCATTCCGTAGCCTAATCTATTCAAAAATACAGAAGCTACCAATCTTTTATCACCTGCAGTCGCCTCTTTTTCCACTATGCTTGCTAAAGTCAAAATTTGATACAAATCTAACCCATGTTTTTGAGCAAAATTCTTCAATTGATTCTTTCTTTCCTTAAGCTCTTTTACAAATACCTCAAAAAAATAGTAAGCATTCTCTTCAGGATACAACTCACTATCAAACTTATAATCTTCAGCCAATATCAAGCCTTCAAGAGTTTTCAACTCAATTTTGGGCTTTTTATAGCCCCTTTTTTCAAACTCTGCAATGTACTCTTCCCACAAACTCTTTAAATTATTTTTCATAATTCTCAAGTAATCCTCTACAGCTTTTTTTAAACCAACTTTCTCATCCCGCATGTATTGAGCAAGAAATCCACTCTTTTCTCCTACCTGCATCAAGTTTTCTTCCAATCTTTTCCAAAACTCTGCAACAGTCTGCCCTGGAGTGAGACGGACTTGAAAATACACATGAGGTTTCTGGGAAATCTCATCAAATAATTCAAGCAATGTAAACTTTCCCTTTACTACTTTTGGATATACCACTTTTGGAATTATTCCCACACCATTTTGCCACATGTAAAAACGTGGACTGTTGAGTCTCTTATATAAAGAATCCGGAAAATCATAATCATCTTCGCTAATACTCAACATAGTTTCTAAGAAAAATCTTTTCGCTTTTGAAGACATATGAGCTATCACAAAATCAAGCATTCTCAACTTCAACCAACCAAACCAACCAAATCCTGCCAATTCAAAAACAGCCTTCCTAACAGATGAACCTTTTTTTATATAACCATTTACTTCATAAGTTTTGAAGAGAGAAGAGGCAGCAAAAGAAGCAAAAACAAGATAAACAATCAAAGCCAAGGTTATGACATTGAACGGGAAAAACCAAAGAATTCCTCGACGCCGCCTATAATAACCAGCACTAGAACTTTCATCAGCATAATTTTGCCCAGTCACAGATTTTTTTTCAGAGCTCAAATTATCACTGTCCACATTCTTATTACTAAACTTCATTAAATAGCCTCCCCGAGTAATTGCTGAATAAAAGCTAAAAATGTTTTAAATTACAAGTAAATTTTAACAAAAAAAACAAAAGGGCCGGCCAATCGACCGACCCCTTTAGCACTTTAAATACTATACAAATCATTTATTCTTCCATCTCAATCTTCTTACCGTAGAGGTAATGGAGCATATCGTCCCACTTACCATCCTTAGCAAGTTTGATCTTGGCATAATTTGTCATACTTCCGGAAGAATTTCCTGGGAACCAAATGGTCAAACCACAAGTCTTATGTCCCAAGCGTCTGGTCTCTCCAGCCCACAATACAGCATCCTTTAATGCTACCTTTACCTTTTCTGCTGCCTCTTTTACTGCCTTGCTTGCAGAAGCGGTAGAAGCAGCAGCATCAACCAAAGCTGCAATATCCTTGTAATCAGAAGAGAACCATCCGCCGAATCCATAAGCATTCTTCATACTTCTCTGAAGTGCTGCCTTGTTAGGATCGTTCATTACAGCCTCAGCAAAAACATCAAGTGCTTTTCTCAACTCAACCATTTTTGCAAGATCAATTGCCGCCTGAGTTGCAGCACTATTACCCTGGCTTCCACCATCATAAGACTCAACATACTTCTTAGCAATCAAAACTCCAAGTTCCTTTGCATCCATCTCTGGCTTTGCTACAAATGGTGCAAGGAAATCATCGTATGGCCATCCATCTCCTGGTTCAGTTTTCTCACTTGCAACCATTACATCTACATAATCTTTAATCTCGTATGCTACCTCAATTGCTCCCATCAAGCAAGCATCCATTCCAAAAAGATCCAACTTCTTACCCAAAACATCATCTATTGCTTTCATCATGTCTGCCATTTCCCAAGTGCTGATGTGATTTCCACTCTCATCATCATAGGACAATCCTTTGGTGACATTTACTTCCTCTTTCTTTTTCCAACCGCCACCATGATTCCAGATAATCAAAGCGTACTTCTTTGCTGGAAACTTCTTTGCAGCAAATTTTACAAAGTCGACTACTGTGTGCCAATTTCCACAGTCAACTTCTCCCAGGTCCTTCAAAAGAGTGGACTCAATGACAAATGGCTTGTCACCTTTCTGAATGTGGAAGATCTTTGCACCTTTCCAATCGCCATCACCAGTGTAGTAACCATTTGCACGATCAAACATTACAACAATGTTGACTTTGTCAGTGCTACCTACTTTCTCCATCTCATCAATGTCATCATAACCAAACTTCTCCAAGTTGTTGTCTCCATTGACCAATACCATGAATGTCCATTCTGCAGTAGCAGCAAATCCTGCACCAACCATCAACAACACCAACAACAAAGCTACCTTCTTCATACTCCTCACCCCTCCTCCATTCTTCTGGGCTACTCCTTACTTCTCTCGGAGTAATTATCTTTCACCATTCTAAACGTTTCGAGTCTTTCCCATATCTTTATTCTACCCTCGCAATATTATTTTAATAAAAATTAGGTATCGTGTGTCAAAATTGACCACCTGCTATCAAACAATGATCACGTTTAATCTCTCCTTCTCACCTGCATTTCTTATTGTTTTTATCGTATTTTAGAATCGCCCTCTATTACATTGCATTAGACATCATTATTTCACCTTTAGCATTACTATTTTAATAAATCATCCCTCCTCTGTATCACACCACCCAAACTCCAAATGTCTTTTCTAACATCTCCATGTTGACACCAAAGAAATACTTTTTTTACAATTGTAAGTGGGTTTTATACATAGATTTAAGCTCAAGCGGGCGTAGCTCAGTTGGTAGAGCATCAGCTTCCCAAGCTGAGGGTCGCGGGTTCGAGTCCCGTCGCCCGCTTTTTATGAAAAGCAAAGGCGGCCTCAATGGCCGCCTTAATTTTTAAGGTGGCTTTTTCATATCAAATTTTACATCTACTACCTACTATTTCTTCCTCCTTGGATGTTGTAGATCGTATTTTGCTGAAGAGCTGGCACTACTTTAAACGGCACAAAAACTCTTCTAACATTTCCTTGCTTATCAACAGCCTTCACCTCAATGGTCCCAATCTCACACGTTGCCACAGGCAACACTGTCATATAATAAGCCTTTGCTGAAATATAAGGATTGTAAATTCTAAACACGTTTGCAGGAATGAATTTTACACTAATACTCGCATGCTCAGCACCAGTTTGAACGTCAGTAAACGTCGTAATATTATCCTCAAAAGCATCAGCAGGAATCTCTACACGTGTTTTGGCATACCTGACAAATAATAAGACATCTGCCGGAATCAAAGTATCAGTCTCAGTTGTATCTGTCAAGTCTATGCTCTCCTCAACAGTGCCTCCTGCAGAGGTATAAGCTCCCCAACTACTACCCACAAACAAAGGCTCCATAGCAGGATCAGGTTCTATTACTTCACTAGAATAGCTAGTTATATCTGTCCAATTTGGTCCTATAGCACCAATTGTCCTAATAGTTACTTTACCCAACAAGTCTCTTTTTTCTGGAATTGCACTTCCATCGTACTCAAATATATCACGAGCAGAACTACCAAACTTTACTTCTATGCTAACACTTTTCATAGAAGCATAACTAAAGAACTTTATTCCAAAAGCTGCAGGATCGTTATCGTAAACTGTAAACTTGCGTATCAAAGGCTTCCATCCAAGTTTTTTGACTTCCCGGGTGCCGGGAACAAGAGTTGGCAATGACGGATAAGTATTTGGATCAATTGTAATCGTTCCAACCGGCGGAGTACCTCTCCTATCCCAATCAACAAACGTTGACTTGTAAAGCGACTTACTTTGAATCGAAGAATTTATATCAATTGTACCATTTGGATCTCCAATCGTATCTCCAAGCTTCAAACCGTTGAATTGCAATCCCGCCGTAACATACGCGACCCTATCTTTGTCTCCAAATCTAAAGCTTTTTCCTCCGCCAACGCCTGTTGCTCCACCTGTATACCGATAAGTCCACTCAAACTCTCTCCATATGTAATGATTGTAAGGATTAGGTTTGTTCATTGTCCCATCAAATAAAGCCATCTTTATAGCTTCCTGTGTCGCTATTCCTCCTACAGTTTGAATCACACTTACCCACTTCTTACCACCATAATCTACAAAGTAATCCGGCTGATCAATTTTAGCAGGCGGATTATCATAACTACTGCTTGAGAAACTCGGATCATTACTTGTAAAGAATCCTATAGTTGGTACAAAATTAGTAGGTGGCATATAATCAACGTAATTCTCTCTTATTCTAATAGTAACCGGTCCCGGATAAATATCTCCCGTCGTCATATTATCAGCAACATCAAACTTTATAAGCTCTGGTGGTGTCTTGTCATTCACAGTTATAAGTACCTGACCACTGGGATTCGTTCCATTTTCATCAGACAAGCTAATCTGCTGAACTTTATTAGTTCCAAACCAGCTAGAAGCATTACTATATAAATCAGGATCTGCAATCATAATCTTATCAGGCACTAGATTTTTATAAGTTCCCTCAGAACCATCAACCCACTTTAAAGTTGGATAAACCAGACCAAAGCGAACTATGTATTGTCCCGGAACTAAGAATCTAAATGGTCCATCCACAGTTATCTTTACATGGAACTTTCCATTCTGAGAACCTGCAGTTATTTGAGCATCTCTCAAATCTCCATAAAGTATCATTGGAGCAGACGGGTCCATTGCACTTCCCTTTGATTTCCATCCTTCCCAACAACCAACAGATGTTCCCATCTTGCCCTTTGTAAATTGCTCAACTTGATACTCAGAAAACATAATCTTGTTAGCAGGATCTGTGGAAATTAAACCGGCATTACTCAAAATTGGAGTAAACACTAAGAACCAGTGAACAATGTACCTATCTTTACCTTGAAGATCATTAACTCTACTTTCCTGATCGTAAACAGAAGTTCCACCACCATTTGTTCCATACGGTCCAGGAGTTCCATCATTTCTCTTATCATTTGCCTGCCATAGCCCCGCATAGTTATTTGGTTGTGCCGTGATAGAACTCATCTTTATTCCCTTTCCATCTCTAAAATCCTTGTAGGCAAAACAACCAATTCCCGGTTTTACCTTCGTCCAACTGGTATAATTTGAAGTTAAAACTGTGCCTTCTCCTGCAACCATTTGCATATCAAACTCGATGATAAATTTACCTCCAATATCGGTATCTTCATCTACAGGATTCGGACCAGTGTAGGTTAACTTCATGTTTTCTATGTAAGGAGGCGTTGGATAAACATCGTAACCAACCTTTACAAGTATGCGGTGATCCAGCGGTTTAGAAACTAACTTTACAAATGCCGGGCTAGGAACTGTCCCAGTAGTAGAGGATTTACCATCAACATATCGAATCAAACTCTTAATTTGACTATATATTTGGGAATTTAAAGTAGCAATTGTAGTACCAACATTCGTATTTAAGTAGTTATTAATAGCATTAGTGTCCAACTTCAAATATTCAACAAATCCTCTTATCTCGTATATACCACCTTTTAAAAACTTCACCGAAAGCTGAGATGCTATTGCATCTTTAACCTGAATAGAAAGCGGATTAGGGGCAGAGGAAGTCCATGAAATTCCTTCTAATTCTCCCGGAGCTGTAGGATCAGAAGTATTCGTTCCGTTCTTTTTTACAGTAGAATTGACGATGGGTCCCCCTTGAGGTGCTCCGGTACTAGGATTGTAAAACTGAACCACCCACTGCATAGTTTTACTACTTTTTGCTCCAGCAGTAGTATAAGTAGTAGGAGTACAGTACACATCTGCAAGTTTGATTGTCTTGTCCTTTTCTCTATAGTAAATCTCATATCTAAAAGCTATTGACCAAAAATCTGGCACTCCATCACTCGTAATATCAACTTTTTTCACAATTGCAGTATTCGGTAAAGCCGATATGTTTCCATCAGAGTTGAGATCAACACCAAGTTCCTTATGATTAGCATTCAACATAGGATTAGCATCGTCCTCTTTGGGAGGATTCTCCAATCCAATTGTCACATCATTACCAACAGGAATAGCAAGTTGAAAATAATCCTGACCCCCAATCGTAATCT
>JAMOTN010000068.1 GCA_027062325.1 bacterium | reverse complement strand
TGTGGATATTAAAAAGGAGTTTTATTTAGGCTGTACCTTGGATAGAGCCTCGGAAAAGATAGTTATGATAGCTTCTTCAGAAGGTGGTGTTGAGATAGAAAAACTTGCAGAGGAGAAACCTGAGCTTATAAAGAAAATTTACATAGATCCACTCATAGGAGTTCAAGATTTTCAGTTAAGAAACCTAGCTTACGGTCTTTTTGACACAGGCTTGATTAACTCCGTTCCAAATCTGGTGAGGGATTTCGTAAAAATTGCAAGAGCAGTATACAGCTTGTTTGTAGAGTTAGATGCCTCATTAGTTGAAATAAATCCTCTTGTATTAACAGAGGATGATGAACTAATAGCCATAGATTCAAAACTCAACCTAGATGATAACGCCTCCTTCAGGCATCCTGAGTGGAACGACTGGTTTGATCCATCACAAGTAGATCCAGTGGAGTTGAAGGCTACCAAAATTGGTTTAAACTTTGTAAAATTGGATGGAAATATTGGCTGCATGGTCAATGGTGCAGGACTTGCAATGGCAACTATGGATGAAATTGCTGCAGCTGGAGGAAAGGCGGCCAACTTTTTAGATGTTGGTGGAACGGCTACTGTTGATAGGATTAAAGAAGCATTTAAAATACTGGCTCTTGAAACTGATGTTAGCTGTATTCTAGTGAATATCTTTGGAGGCATAGTCAGGTGTGACAGAATAGCCGCAGGTATCAAGGAAGCAGTAGAAGAAATTGGTCTTGATTCTGTTCCCCCAACTGTAATAAGAATGCGCGGAACAAATTATGCGGAAGGTGTAGAAGTTCTACAACGTTCTTTGAACAATAAGTGCTACATATTTGAAGACTTGAAGGAAGCGGTAGAAGCAGCGGTGGCAATTGCAGAGGGAAAACCCATAAACCTCCAAAAGTTCAGTCAAGAATCCTTTAATTTGAAGTCAGAAAAAGGTTCAAATCTGCTCAACATAAATAAAATTATCGTGCAAGGAATAACAGGGAGAGAAGGGAGTTTTCATGCCTCAAGGTGCCTTCTTTATGGAAGCAAAATTGTAGGAGGAGTTGTTCCCGGAAAAGGAAGCACTACCATAAAGTTTGAAGCAGAAGATAAAGAATTCTTTGTTCCGGTTTACAATTCAGTTGCAGAAGCAGTGGATCAGACTGGAGCAGACACTTCTCTTGTTTTTGTACCTGCCCCGTTTGCAAAGGATGCAATCTTGGAAGCAGTAGAAGCCGGTATAAAAAATGTAGTTGTCATAACAGAAGGTATTCCAGTTAAGGATATGCTGGAAGTAAAAAATTTTGTCCAAAGGACATATCCTGAAGTAAAAATAGTGGGACCAAATTGTCCGGGATTGATGATTCCAGGTATTGCAAAGGTAGGTATCATGCCTGCGTCTATATTCACACCAGGAAAAATTGCAGTCATATCAAGAAGTGGAACTTTAACTTATGAAGTTGTAAATCTCTTGAGTAGCTGTGGAATGGGACAGTCCTTTGTCATTGGTATAGGAGGGGATCCAATTATAGGTTCTAATTATTTGGATATATTGGAGTTGCTAAAAGATGATCCCCATACAGCCGCAGTTGTCATGATCGGAGAAATAGGAGGTAGTGCAGAAGAAGCAGCAGCAGACTATATTAAAAACACAAATTACCCCAAGCCAGTTGTCGCTTACATTGCTGGGAAAAGTGCCCCTCAAGGTCGTCGTATGGGCCATGCAGGAGCGATAGTTGAAGGTGGGAAGGGAGATGCCATCAGTAAACAGAAATATTTGGAGACTAGGGGTATAAAAGTAGCTTTAAGAATCCATGAAATACCCACAATTTTGAGAGAAGCCCTTTCTAACTCAACATCGCCCACCTTGGAAAAGTCTATCAGTTAAGCTTTGAAGCTTTAACGATTCAGAAAACTCAATTGGGGGTGGGCGATATGAGCATAGCAAATGTCATAAATGACTATAATAAGCGCCTTGAGCAAGCACTTTATTCAAATGACAATGAAAGGATTCAAAAGCAGCACTCTAAAGGAAAACTTACAGCTCGTGAAAGAATAAATTTGCTTCTTGATGAAGGTTCCTTTGTGGAAATCGACAGATTCGTCGTGCACCGTTGTCATAACTTTGGAATGGAGAAGAAGAAGATTTACGGTGACGCAGTAGTAGTTGGTAAGGGAAAGATAAATGGGCGCACTGTATTTGTGTTTTCACAAGATTTTACAGTGTTCGGAGGATCAGTATCGAAAGCTGCTGCAGAAAAAATATGTAAAGTTATAGATTTAGCTTATAAAACAGGTGCTCCTGTTGTAGGAATAAACGACTCAGGTGGGGCGCGCATTCAAGAAGGTGTTGACTCACTTGCAGGTTACGGAGAGATATTCTTAAGAAATGTTAGATACTCAGGAACTATACCTCAAATCTCCATAATAGCCGGACCGTGTGCCGGGGGGGCTGTTTACTCACCAGCTCTTACAGATTTTGTGGTAATGGTTAAAGATATAGCCAACATGTTTGTTACAGGTCCAGATGTCGTAAAGGCTGTCATGGGAGTTGAGACCACAAAAGATGAGTTAGGTGGAGCAGAGATTCATACAACCAAAACTCAAGTTGCAACGTATGCAGCAGTCACAGAAGAAGATGCATATGCATGGGTGAGGGAACTGCTGAATTTTATACCTTCCAATAATGCAGAAGGCCCAAGGATTATTGAATCAAGAGATGATCCAAATCGTGAAGTTAGTCATGTGTACAACTTAGTTCCCTCCGATCCTCTGAAGGCGTATGACGTAAAGAAAGTTATAGAAGCAATGGTTGACGATGCCTATTTCTTTGAGCTTCAGGAAAATTTTGCCCCAAACATAGTTATAGGATTTGCAAGCATCGGAGGAATAGTTGTTGGAATAGTTGCAAATCAACCACTTCACTTTGCAGGAGCAATAGATTGTAAAGCAGCCGTTAAAGCTGCTCGCTTTGTGAGATTTTGCAATGCCTTTCAAATTCCAATTCTCACACTCGTCGATGTTCCGGGCTTCATGCCGGGAATTGAGCAGGAGCATAGCGGAATAATAGCTCATGGAGCCAAACTTCTGTTTGCTTACAGTGAAGCAACCGTACCAAAGATAACGGTGATTCTCAGAAAGGCATACGGTGGTGCTTACATCGTTATGGGGTCAAAACACCTTGCGACTGACATCAACCTTGCATGGCCTACGGCCGAAATTGCCGTTATGGGACCTGAAGGAGCTGTTAACATCCTCTATAAAAGAAAATTTGCGAACTTAAAGAAAGAAGAAGTAGCTTTAGCACGCAAAGCTGCAGTTGAAGAATATAGGCAAAACTTTGCAAATCCTTACGTTGCGGCCCAAACAGGATACATAGATGATGTCATAGACCCAAAGGATACTCGAAAATTCATTTACAAACACTTGGAATATCTCCTTACAAAACGTGACTCCCTTCCACCTAAAAAGAACGGCAACATACCGTTGTAGCTTACCCCTTTGACCACACCTGCACCCACCTGCACCTTGAGGGGGTGGCATTGATTCACCGCTGCCCCCTCCCTTTTACTTATTAATTCCGTCACCTTATGAATAGTGAGGTGAAACTCATGTGGTTTAAAAAAGATGTTAAGAAGAAAACTATAAAAAAACTTCTCATAGCAAACCGCGGTGAGATAGCAGTGAGAATAATAAGAACCTGTAAAGATATGGGTATAGAGAGTGTGGCAATCTACACTCCAGACGACAGGGATTCAATACACGTGCGTTTGGCCGATTATGCCTTTCCAGTATCGAGTTACCTTAATGTGGAAGAGATACTTTCCATAGCTAAAAAATCTCAAGCAGATGCAATCCATCCGGGGTACGGATTTTTATCAGAAAACCACGAGTTTGCGAAGGAAATAGAAAAGATGAATCTAATATTCGTAGGTCCAGACCACACCGCTATGAAACTTTTGGGAGACAAAATTGAAGCCAAAAAAATAGCTAAAAAGCTCAAAATTCCCATGGTTCCTTCAAGCGATCTGATAAATGACACTCAAGAAGCCTTAAAAGTAGCAAACCAGATAGGTTATCCGGTGATAATAAAAAATGCTGCAGCAGGTGGAGGACGAGGAATACGTATCTGTTGGAGCGAGGATGAACTTATAAAAAACTTTGAAATATCTGTATCAGAAAGCGAAAAAGCATTTGGCAAAACTGCAGTTTACATAGAAAAATTCTTGCAAAATCCTAAACACATAGAAGTTCAGCTACTGTCGGATAAACACGGCAATGTTTTATTTCTCTTTGAGAGAGACTGTTCAATTCAACGACGGTATCAGAAGATTATAGAAGAGGCACCAGCTCCCACTCTGACTCCAAAACTTAGAAGTAAATTAAAAGAAGCCTCGGTGAAACTCATAAAAAAAGCGAAATACCATGGTGCGGCAACAGTGGAATTTTTAGTGGATGGAAATGAGTTTTATTTCATGGAAGTAAATACCCGTATCCAAGTGGAGCATCCAGTTACTGAAGCTATAACAGGACTTGACTTAATAAAACTTCAAATTTTAGCTGCTCAAGGAGAAAATCTCAAATCTATCAAGGTACCTTCAATTCCTATAGGACATGCAATAGAGCTGAGAATTGTCGCAGAAGATTATGAGAACAATTGGATGCCAAGTGCCGGAAAGATTGAGGCGTTGCGACTTCCTGAAGGCCCTGGAGTTAGAAATGACTGCGGAGTTTATTACGGTGACAGGGTGAAATTGGAGTATGATTCCATGATTAGCAAATTGATAATATGGGGTTCGACTCGCGAAGAAGCTATAGCCAGAGCCATGCGAGCACTCGATGAGTTTAGGGTAGAGGGAGTCAAAACCAACATTTGGGTTTTACAAAAGATACTATCAGAAGAGACATTTAAACTAGGTAATTATAGCGTGTACTGGCTTGGCAAGAAAAACTTTAAACGTCCTCAAAGATATCAATGTCTTGCAATGAAAATAGCAGCAGCATTGTTCTTCAAAGCCAAAACAGAAACAGATTTCTCCGCCATTCATAGTTCTTCTTCCACAGATAAAGTTACAATTAGCGACAACTCAAAATCAGCCTCCTATTCAAACTGGAGATTGCTAAATATCCCTTACAAAATGAGTTCAGTAAACCTCCCCTAAGGAGTGGTGTAGATGAAAGTAACAGTTTCTTGTGGAGAGAAAGAGGTCAAATTCGATGTAAATAGAGTAGAAAATCACGAAGATCTAATAGAAGTTACTGATTTTGAAACTTCTGAAAGTGTTGTGATAGATCTCAAAAAACTTGAGTTTAAGGCTTTCTCGGCAATAATAGATGGAAAAAGTTTTGAAATATACGTTTATAAGAGAGAAGATGGCTTTAGTTTAAATATAGAAGGTGAAAACTACTTTGTGAGTGTGTCGGATGATTCAATTAGAAGACGTAAATCAAAAGACGCCAGTTCATCTGGAGAAATAAAAGTTCCTATAACCGGTAATATTATAAAAGTTGCAGTGGTTGAAGGGGATATCGTAAAAGAAGGAGATCTACTATTTATACTGGAGGCTATGAAACTTCAAAACGAAGTGAAAGCCCCATTTGTTGGGAAAGTTACCAAAGTCAACATTAAAGAAGGAGAAGTGGTAGAAG
The DNA here is from genome assembly GCA_027062325.1 of bacterium. GTDB lineage: Bacteria > JAMOTN01 > JAMOTN01 > JAMOTN01 > JAMOTN01 > JAMOTN01. The sequence goes on along the minus strand of JAMOTN010000068.1, from coordinate 16,606 downwards.
CAGAGACAGTTGCAATAGTATTGGAACCTATAAAGGGAGCAAATGAAATTTCATCCAAGTAACTTTGAGCGCAGAATCAACACAACTCCCCAAATAAGTATCAATATCGCTGAAATGAGTCGTGCTTTTGCTGTATGTTTTTCAAAAAACGGACGTCCAACTCTGGCCATGATATAGGTAAACATTAAGACTGCAGAAGTTAAGCCTAAGTGGAAGAAGAAAACAACTAAAACCGTCTGAAGCCAATTCATTAAAGTTGAGGCTGTGGATAGGATAAGAACTGTCAGCGGACAAGGTGTAATTCCAACTGCAAGAGCTGAAAGAAATGTCTCTTTGGTAGTAAGGGGGCCATTTTTATCTCTTTTATCTGATTCGTGAGAAGCTTTATGTTTCCCTGACTTCTCTCCACCACTATCATAATGATGCTCATGTTTGTGAAATATTATATATAATGACAACATAATTAAAAATATGCCTGATAAAATTTTTATGTCAACTTTTTCGATTCCCCCTGCCCCTCCATGTGACACTAGTCCCTTTACAAATAAAACTATGATTAAGTTAGTAAAAAAATGTAAAATTCCAACAGTGACAGCAAACAGCCAGTACTGACGCTGCTTTCTCCCAACAGCTACCGCTGCTGCTAACAGCATCCACCTGTTGTGAATAGGATCAAACTCGTGTAAAAAACCAATCATAAAGGCGATTATAACGCTCATCCATCCTGCAGAAGATAAGTTGTGAACTAATGTATGAATCAAGTGATGTAAGCTCTCATGTAAATGATGAAACATCTCTGCACTACCTCCTTTTATACTTTGTACTTTATCTCTATTTCGATTAATTTATTTATTGCCTAATAACACTGAATGTTCCTCATTAGGAGTCACTTTATTATAAGCTTGCCAAACTTTCCATTTTTGGTTATATAACACTAAGATGTGTTTTTTCCAGTAGCAGGTTTATGGGGTGCAGGTGTGGCCGTATAATTTTTGATCAGTTTTAAAACACTATTTGAAAAGGAGGATGAGGAAAGATGAAGGCCACACCTAAAGGTGAATTTTCTCTTTTTACATTGTTAGCAAAGTTCGCTTTGCTCTTACTTCTCTTATTGATGCTGGGCAATCTCACATTTGCAAAAGTAGATTATTATGCAAAGGGAACAGAAATTGAAGTTGTTGTTACCCCTGATAGAATACCTGAAACTGCCACTTTAACTTCTGTGCATACCGAAATTATTAGCTCAGAGGAATTATCCCTTGAAGAATTCAAACCGCTTTCAGAAGCATTGGAAAACATCTCTTCGAATCTCACTGTTAACAACTACGGAGGGCCAGGTAAGCTCTCTTCTCTAATAACAGCTTCCTCACTTTCTTCAAAAGATACATTGGTGTTGATAGACGGTTTCCAAGTGAAAAGCCCCACAACAGGAAACTTCGACTTCGGCATGTTATTTCTCTTTGCACCAACAAAAGTAGAGCTATCCAATACATCTGTCAGTTCATCTTATGGATCAGATGCTATGGGTGGAGTTATAAATATAATTGAAGTTATCCCTAAAAATGCTACAACCACTTCTAATTTGAAACTGTTTGGAGGTAAAGATTCTACATTTTCATTCTATTTATCCACCGCTCGCAATTCCAAAAGCACATCCTGGTATCTCGGCTTTGGACATTATAAAACTGATGGATTTTCTGCCTACTACAACGGAACAGAAGAAGATGGAGTTGAGAAAAACTATGCCACTTTAAAAGTGGTAAATCATGATGGTGCCTACACTTACAAAGCTACATTTAAGTACTGGGATGATGATATCGATTTAGACTTTGGAACTTCTGATGGGTTCAGTTTGAACAACGATGACAACAATTATACCGAGGACAGAAAAGCATTTTTGGCCGGCATAAGCATAGAAAAAGATGTATCAGATAAAACCTCTTATACTCTAAAACTGCACAAATACTATGAAAACACCGAAACAAAAGATCCCGATGATACTTATAAGTATTACTCTTCTGATGTAACAGGAATATTAGAGGATGCATCATTCCTTGCGAAACACGTTATAGATGAAAAGCAGATTTTATTAGGAGGATTTGACTTTAAACATGAATACGGGCACTACTTATCCTCTTCAACTTATGAAAAGGATGTTGACACATTTGGAGTATGGTTGGGCTACAAGTGGAAACTTAGTGAGAAGAAGAATGCTCTTTCCGTAGTTGATGTAACTATTAGAACTGATAAAAACGAAGCCTTTGATTCAGAGACAACCTTCAAAGTAGGTTTTGCTAGAAAAGTTTCTGATATGACTTTCAAAATGAATTATTCAAAAGGCTTCAAGGCTCCCTCACTTAACGATTTGTATTGGCCAGACACAGGCTGGAGCTCTGGAAACCCAAATTTAGATCCCGAGACCAATCGTGAGATAAACGTCAGCATATCCAAAAAATTTGAAAAAACCGAACTGGAACTGACTTTCTATCGCAATAAGTACGACGATCTTATAACTTGGCAAAATACTGGAACCAAATGGCAGCCTGTCAACGTAGATGAAGCTACAAGTAAGGGATGGTCAGCTAAAATTAATCACAAACTTACAAACCATGTAGATGTGTCTGCTTCTTATACCTACATAAATGCCAAAAATGACAACACCGATAATTACATTCCGTATAAGCCTAAACATAAACTTACTGCCAATGTAAGCTACAAGGAGAAGAAGGTAAAAGCTGAATTGAGTGTACGCTCAATTGGGGAGCGTTACACTGATACAAATAATACTGAAAAACTGGATTCGTACACCGTTGCGGATCTGAACGTTTCGTATAAAGTAAGTGAAAAAGTTGAGATTTTCGTAAGAGTTAACAACATATCTGACAAGGATTATCAGCCGGTCAAAAACTATGCCGGAACTCCACGCGAAGCTTTCGTAGGAGTAAAGATAAAGTGGTAGAAAATAGCTAAAAATTCGGGGCCGCTTTCAGCTTGTTGGCGGTCCCTTTACTTTGCCATCCTTTTACTTACTTTTTCAGAAATTTCTTCACAAGTTCCTCCCAAATTTGAGCAGGTGATGCTCCTGTCTTTTCTGAGATATCTATTAACCTGTCTCTCCCCCTGACTTGTATTCCATATTTATCCTCAAGATATCGTTTCACTTCGTAAAATTCAGCCTTAAGATCACGTTCTGCCAAATCACGCAATTTTTCCAACTCCATGTGTACACGTGGTTGAATAACTCCGGACTTTTGCTGAAAAAAACTCCTGCCACCTTTGTAACCACCTTTACTAGTTCCATAGCGTGAATCGTACCAATCTTTTACCTTTTCTGTTGCCTTATCAATCCACGAATAAGGTGGCCAATCAAGATAAGCTGGTATTATCAAAACTAAGCTCAATCCAGTTGCTACCCAGAAGGTTTTAGACTTTGCATAGGCTTTAAAAGGAGATAAGTTGAAGTAGAGGTGTATTGGAATAAAAACAATCATGACAACTCCCCAAAATACGTGAAATGCTTCCCACTGTCCTTTACTCAGACCTAAGAAACTCCAGCCGTACCAATTTGCTATGCGCCCTGGTGGCGTAAAGAGCAACACTAATCCAGAAAAAGCAACAAATAAGAATGAGTAAGCCAGAATAAGCGAAGTAAACTTTCTTATATCTGACTTCATAAAGCCACCCCCTATTTTTTTAGATTATCGATTATTATAGCTAATTCTAAATTTTTATGAGGTATAATTTTAAAATAAGGTTCTTAGTTGTTTTTTTTAGTCAAGGAGGGGATTTTAGTGAAAATCAAAAGTTTTAAGGGAATCTCTGAAGAAAATAAACTCAACTTCAAAGCAAAGGTGCGCCATCATGAAATATCTATGGATGAACCAAAAGAAGCAGGGGGAGATGATGCTGCTCCAACTCCTATGGAATACTTTTTGGCTGCAATTCCCTCATGTCTTATTGCTACTGCAAAGTTAATACTTGCTAAGAGACACTTACCTTTACCAGAAGTAGAAGTAGAGGTGGAAGCCCAGCAATCAGAAAAACCACCAGTTGTTTACGAAAAAATAACGATAAAATTTAAATTCAAGGGAATGGAAAAAGAAGCTGCTGAAAAACTTATGAGCAGTGCCAAGAAGTACTGTCCAGTCCATGCAATGGTTAACATTGAAGAGATGGAGATAATAGTTGAAACAGGCTAGTGTTTGTGTTTTAGTTGATAATTGCAAAACCAACACTAACTATCTAAAACTTCACCCAGTTTTTATCTCTTCCCAAAGTTTTGCTGGGGATGTTCCAATTTTTTCTGCTATGTCTTTTATAGTGTTACAGCTGCACACCTCCATCTGATAACACTCTTGTAAGTAGCGTTTCACAGCCCTGAAAAAGGAAACAGGCAGTTCTTACGTTTGGTCATTTTTTTGCAAGTTCTACTGCATACCCCTTTCTACTTGTAAGAACGAGTGTTGACAGCTTTTCTACCCTGGCATTTCTTGTCAAGATAACGGTGTGATACCGCGGGAACTACCTCATAGTTACTAACAAAGCAAGAGAGCTTGTATTTCATCCCAACTGGACCATTCAAGCAAAATCTGAACTGTTAAAAAGGCATTCTAACAAAATTGACAGTATTTCAAAAGACGTATTGAAAATGTGTTGCGTGGTTGCAGGAATTGAAAAAATTGAAAAGCTCAACAATGAGGAACTTTTAGAACTAATAAAGCAAAAAGTAGCGAAAAACATAATTTTCGAAGCGGGGTTCCCTCTAATCCTCTAATAGAAGATGATCCGCGCATTCGCATCGAAAATCAATATCGTCTCCTTTTCAATAAAACCAAGAAATACCTTCTACATTTTCAGGAAGGAACAAGTGAAGAATAGCATGAATTAGCAATGCCTCGTTTGGCACTGTCAAGAATGGTTGCCTTCAAAATTTTAAAATTTCATGTCACAAAATTGTTTCCACCTTGCTCTTTATAAATGAAAGCAGGTAAGAAGCGAGGAGAAAAAAGCAAAAAAGGGGGGAGGAAGATGAGGAAAAATCTCTTCGTAATTTCCCATCTTTCTAATGAGCAATTCATTTATGAGGCTGTTGGTTCAGCTCTAAAAGCCATCATTGAGAAAAGAAAAGTTGAGAAAGAAATAGAGAAAGAAATAGAAACACTTATGGGGGACTATCGGAATTTGAAAGAAAAAATATTTGAAGTTGTGGCACCGGCTGTGGAGGCAGTTTTTCAAATGCTTGAAATAAAGCCTGTCAAGCTTGAAAAACTTACTCCAGAAGAAAGAAGGTTGAAAAAGAAGATTGCAGAATGCGTAGTTGAAGCAGTTTTAAACAGACCAAACTTTGTAAAAATCAACAGAGTGAAAAGTATGATATTTAATCTTGTTTTCAAAAATCTTTACGCCGAACTCCAAAATCACAACATCCTATCAAGTCTTTTAGACCTTGCTTCAAATGCCCTGGGTCCTGTTTCGGGATTTATCAAATTAGCATCAATGGGGGGCGAGGTAGCGGCTACACTAAACAGCACCTACAAGTTTTCCTCTAGATACAGCACGTTAGTTATAGAATCTATCCTTGCCACCGCGTTTACCGTTATTGCTTTTGAGAATCTGGCTAAGCAAGTCAAAAAGTCTTTGCAAAGGAAATTCAATTCAATGGCGAGAAAAACGGTGAGTCAAAGTGTGGCAAAAGCACTAGCACACGGCATTGCCAAACACTACACAATTTCAAAATTTCTCCCACAACTTACAGACAAACTTGTAAAAAGTCCTGTTGTTACCAAACTTACCTCAGCATTCATAGCAGAAGTCCGCTATCTATTTACACGAAAGGGTTTGAGAGCAACCCTTCAACGAATGGCAACAAGACTGTTTGCCAGATCCACTTCAAAACAGCTTACACGTTTCATCCCCCTTATAGGAACTGCAGTTAAATGGGGATTGAGTAGCAAAATGAACGAATCCTTTGCAAGAGAAATTGCCGAGAAGATTACATCTCTTTTTGACAGCGCGTCACAAATATTCGTGGATATCACGAAGGATTTGGTGTAGCTTCCTTGATATGCTGAGAGCCACAGCCAAAAACCAGAGAAAGTGGCTTGGAACTTCTGCTTAAAATCCAAACTTTGGCGCAATTGCAAAGCTTAGATGTAACTATAAAGCTGGAACACAATTGCAAAACCAACCCATAGTAACGCCACCACAGCTTAACACACTCTGCTTCAGCTTTTCTGCTCTGTGGCTTTTCTGCCCTGTATCTTCTATACGCAGGGCAGGGGTAGCAAAGGGGTAGGTTCTACCACAACAATTTCCTGAAGGCTGCTCGTAGGACCTTCCCCAAAAAGAAAGGGGTGGTTTGGATGGTAAAGAGGGGTAAATTTGGGAAAAGGGAATCGAAAAGGGAATTTGAAAAGAAAAAATTTGACAATCAGCTTATCCTTGAAATTGCAAGCGAAATACAAAAAGTTGTGAAAAAACATCCAAGTTATATTAAACTTGTCAGCTCTGCACTTTCAAAGCTTTCTGGCCAGCTGTTACTTTACGTTCAACAAAAGATTAAGGATTATCACACGCCCATGTCCATAGAAGAATTTAAGGAAAAGGTAAAGGAAATATCCAGAATAGTTGCCGAGCAAAAGCAACTTATCATCCCTGAAATAGAAATTGAATTGTATAACAAGGTGATAAAAAAGTTCTCACCGCGCGTTTTGAAAAAGTGGGAAATCTCTTCTGCTGATAAAACTCTCATAGCTGAAACTGCAGAATCCATTCTGGATATTTCTCAGGGTATACCTGTGGAGGATTTACCGATCTGTTACAGGATGGCTGAGGAACTTAGGAAAAAAGTGAAGAGTGCTAAAGTGATCTCCACGGTGACAGAACTTCTTAAAGGAGGTTTATCTCTTATCTCAGAGTTGAATGACGGAAGAAAATCCTTGCTGGATTTACTTCGTAGAAGAAGGAAAACTGGTACCTTTTATGGAACGAAACTACTTGCCGATAGCTTGGACTATTTTTCTCCAGATGTACATTGGAATATAAAAGAAATCAACAATCTTTTCGAAAGGTATCTTTCTGTCCTATTCACAGCAGCTGATCTTTTAAAAACAAAGTTGTTGCACGATATAACTTACCACATCAGGCGTATCTTTTCAGACGAGGAAATTGCCACTGTGATAAAATCTCACGCAAATTTAACCTCAAAGATTTTTGGAGATGTGATCGCCAACGGCAGAGTCGTTGAAAGCGAGATTGAAATGTGGGATGAGCTAATTTTTGAATTTCTCTATCGCGGGGGCTATGGAGGAAGTATTGCTGACTACATCGTTGACAGTTTAAAGAGAAAGATTTTAAAACCCTTACGGCTTTATAGTCCAACCAGTCGCACTGAGATCACAGCACGTATAGCAGCAGAAGCAATTGTTAGGGTGAAGCAAACAATGAAAAAATGGGATTCCTATGGAGAATTCGCCGATGAAATCCTACTGTCGTTCTACAAACTCCTCCTGCAAGCTAATTTAAAGCTTGAAGAAATTGCATCAACTAAAGAAGAAAAACTCATCTATCGCAAAGATCATCCTACAGAAGAATTTGAAAAAGTATTTGAAGAAAAATTTGAAAAAAAGTTTGACAATCTTGATATTTTATAAATTTCAACCTCCAACCAAGAAGAAAAGAAGGGGGAGAAAAAAGCAAAGGCGAATATTTGATATAATGTTACCGGTTTGCTTTTATCACAAAATAATGACAAAAACGTGAAAAGTATGTTTGAATTTTTGGACAAGGAGGTAGGTATAAATGATCAATCCAATTCAATCTCCTTCAATGCAATACAGAGGTGTAAAAGTTGCCAGATCAGAAAAAGAGCTTGAAAATTTACTCACATCCGGAGAAAAATACGTGATAATTTACGATTCTAAAACCCCTCCGCTTTACCGCTCACTTGAAGTTTTATCTCGCAGACTTAAGAAAGTTGATTCCGCAGAAAAATATTTTTGGAAGATAGCAGAAGAGGTTCAGTTCTCCGAAGGAGCAGTTCTGGAGGTAAACTCGGAAAGCTATGATGTATATTCTCTTTCTGAGGCTCTAGATAAAGTGTTTAAACTGGGGATATCCCCCTACGAATTAACCCCCAATAGTGTAACACTTCTTGTCAAATCCTCGGATGAAAAGGAAGTTGCAAACACGATTCAACAGTTAATTCTTTTAGGACTTCGTTGGAACGTCAGCACCCCGTCTGAAGTTGCTACAAAGAAAGCATTGAAAGTTTTTGAAAGCCAAAAGGAAGAGGTTATAGAAGCAGCCGAAGAATCTTTTAAGTATGCTCAAAATTTTAACCTAGAGGCGAATCCAGAACTTATAGGTGCCAGTTCCCAGCTTAAAAAAATTGTAGGTGAACTGGTAACAACAACTCGTGATAATTTTAAAGCGATTATTGAAAATCTTAGAAAACTTGAGTTGAGAAATATAAAAGTTGCGGTCTTTGCCACCAAGAAATCCGGCAAAAGTATGGTTGTCAACGCACTGCTTGGAGAAGAGTTTGCTCCGACAAGTGCTGAACTTCCAACCCCAAATGTTATTGAATACATTCCTCACGATGGAGGGTTAAAGCTTGAATACGGCGGTAGAACCTTGCACTTTTCCACAAAAGAAGAACTATGGGATTACATACATATGGAGTTTGAAAGGGTAAAAGATAGAGGAGAAGGACTTCCCACAATGCGTGTTTATTATCCCCGAAAGCCCGGTATTAATTTTGAAATTTACGATACTCCGGGGCCAGACCTTGCAGGAGCAGAGGATCACAAAAGGATAGCGGAAGAGTATTTGAATAAAGCCGATGTTGCAGTTTTCGTGGTGGATTACTCAAAACACGCCCAAGAGAGTGAAGTGGAACTTCTTGAAAGGCTGAAAGAAGTTTTCAAACAAAAAATGCATTCCCTAATATGCGCGATAAACAAACTTGATCTAATGTTTGACGACACTTCAACCGAAAAGATAATATCTCGCGTTGCTCTCTTTATAAGGCATGTTCTTGAAAGAAGTGGGTTGGAAGGAGTGGTCGCAATTCCAATTTCTGCTATGACGTATTTCTATACCGTGGAATTTAAGAAAAAGTTTCCAGAAGCCGTGAATAATCCGGAGTGGAAAGAATTTCTACGCCCGAAAGTGTATAAGGATAAGATAGATAGAGCAGTTGCTAGATTTATACAGAATCAAATTAACACCTTTGAATACATTTTTGAAGTTGACCCCGATGAAATTAGATTTGAGGATATAGTTGCCCTTTCCAACTTTGAACCCTTCAAGAATCATCTGATCTACGTTGCCCAGGACAAAGCCTATATAGAAAAGGCATATTCAACCTTTGCCACAGTTGACACCAGGCAAAAACTGGTCCAAAACACCTGCAAAAGTGGGCTTCTTCTAATATCCGACGAAACCGAAAAAATCCGTCAAGCATCCACCAAGTTTTTGAACTACACAAGCTCACTTCTATCGGAAGAACGATTTAGGAGAATTGTGGAAAGCTTGGAAGAAGTCAAAGAAGAAGTCGTGCATATAAGTGTAATCACCACCCAAAAAAGTATCCAAGCAATTGCAAGTGAGAATTTAATTGCTGCTTCTGACTACTTTAGAAAGTTAACGGAAAGACTTATAAACGAACTGACAGAAATTTCTCAGAAGGGCTGGTTAGATAAAATATTCACGAGTATTGAGGATGAATTAGAAAGGCTAAAATCCCAGTTTTCTCATCTAACTATTTTCAAGGGAGATTTTCTAATAGATGGAATAGAAGCTCTATTAAGGGAAGAATTCCGTGGGATTTTGAGGGAGGATTTAGAGAAGAAAATTGAAGAATACGAAAAAAGACTTGAAAAGGAAATGGAAAACTTAAAATCGGAGGTAGAAGGTGCCCTTAAAACACTTAAAGATGAGTTGCAAGGCATTGAAGTGGACAAATTACTGCCAGAAAAGCTTGAAGTAGAATTACCTTCAATTTCCCCGTCGTTTGAATGGCAGCATTGGTTAGCAGAGATTATAAAAAAAGTTGAAAACAATATCCTGGATTTGGAAAAATTACGCATTGAAGTTGATTTTAAAGAAGTTTTCAAGCATGTTCACACTGGTTTTCTGCGAAAAATTCTTCCATTTGCAAGCCCCGTTTCCATAGATGAACGTGCGGATGGAGTACTTGAAGAAGTCATCTCTCACTTTCAGGAGGCTCAAGGAGAGATTGCCAGTAAAATTGAGAAGATTATCTCAAGTGAGGGAATTCAGCAAAGTTTAAGAGAAGTAGTGGAAGAGATAACTCGTCAAAAGGCAGAGGAATTTTGGCAAAATGTCGTATCCTTCATAAACAGTGTCAGACAACCAATAGAGGATGTTTTGAAGGCTTTGGAGTTGTCTGTAGAAGAAAGACAAAAGGTCAAAAAACTACTTGAAGAGTTTGAAAAGCACATTGAAGGTTTTACTACAAGATGGAATCAAATCTCTAAACTTTATCAAGTAAAGAGGTGAAGAATATGATTTTTTACGATCGTGCATTTGAAAGTGGTTCAGAGAAGCTATCTGAACTTGCAGAACTCATGGGAATAGAGATAGGTGAGGGAATGAAAGGAATTGAGGTTGAGGAACTGTTCCTAAAGAGAGAGAAAGAGATAGCTCGTCAAAATTACAAGGGGAATGCCTTAACCATTCAAACAGTAAACTTTGACTCCATTCTCATAGAGGTTGCCTCCTACCTCTTTGATCAGGAAGGAGTCAAACTTCTAAGTCAAAACATTTACAAACTGCGCAGTTTTATATGGTTTAAACATCAGCGACAGGAGAAATTGGTTGAAGAGGCTTTCAACAGAGTTGTAAAAGATACGGATCTGTTTATTCGGATTCTCGGAGTAATGGCAGAAATATTTGAAGAGGTGGAACCAAAATATTTTGCGGAATTGAAGGAGAACTTTGAAGAATTTGACAAAAAGTACGGAAAAGAAAATCTAAGTGGATTGAAAAAAAAATTTTCAACTCGTTCTCTTCAAGAGGAAAGTCGCTCAAGGAACTTAGCAAGAATGATGTGGCTAATATTTGGGGTTGTATTCGTAATCTTGGTAATTATGATTTTCTTAAAATTAATCAAGCATTCTCTGTAAATCAGCAGTTAAAGGAGGTTGTTAAAGAACTAAAAGACATCACATTACAACTCAAGGATACTTTGGAAAAACTGGAAAAAATCTTAGAAAATTCAAACTAAGGGCGCTTGTGGAAACCTAATGGGAGGCGAAGTGGCTAGAGTCGGTTTAGCAGAAAAGAGGGAGGTAGATCACGATGAAGTTTTCTTTTGACAGGCTAAAACCAAAGGTTGATAAAGCTCTTTCACTCCTTGAAAAGCTGGAAGAGTATAGCTCGGATTTTCCGGTAGAGATTGATTACGATAAAATTTACTCGCTGCGACGCGATTTTGAGAAGTTCAAAGAAAAGTTTGAGAAGGGCATATTTGAAGTAGCGGTTGTTGGAACTGAAAGTTCGGGTAAAAGCACATTTTTAAACGCTCTCATAGAAAACGATATACTTCCACGCGCCGACAGAAGAATGACTTATGCCATCACTCAAATTGTTTATTCGGATACCCCGACTGCAGAGGTCCACTTTCTCACGCGCGAAGAGTTCACTCAAAAACTCCGTCAAATGCTGGCTGAAATCGGTTACCCAAATGCGTACGAGCAAACACTGGAAAGTTTGAGAATGGAAGAGATAGAAAAAGTAGGAGAAAAATTTTCGTCTTCAGAGGTAAATTCGGTTATAAATGATCTTAAATCAATGGTAAATGGGAAAAGGGAAATCAAAAGACTGCTTGATAGAGGCATAGAAACCATGTCTCCTGAACAGGCTCGCAGTTTTATTACCGACGAATACAAATCTCTGGCAATAAAAACCGTAATTATTAAATCGCCAGCCTTGGAAAAGTTCAAAAATATAATCATGTACGATCTGCCCGGCTTTGATTCGCCCGCAATACGCCACTCAAAATATACTCAACAGAAAATGAAAGAAGTAGACGCAATCGTTTACATAAGGCCTGCACATAAACCCAGCATAAACAAACCCGAAGTTGACATGATACTCAGTCCTAAGATGAGAGAAGAGGGAAGTTACCTTACAGAAAAGCTTTTTTTCTTCCTGAACCAAGCTGACATGCTAAGTAGTTCAAAAGCTTTACAGGAAAATTTTGAAGTTTTTATGAACGAGCTAAAAAAATACAATCTCAACGTTCCAGAATACAGGGTCATTTTTGGATCTGCGCTTGCCTATCTTGAAGAAAAAGGAGTTGTCCCATCTGAGATAAATGCTTCTGAAAGGCTGAAAGGATTGGGGATTACCAGCGGGATTGAAGAGTTGAAGAAAAAACTTGAGGAATACAACGAAAAGGAAAGGATTCCAAATCTTGAGAAGAAAATCAACAGACGACTTGAAGAATTGCACGAGATTATTGACACATTGGAAAAAATTTTACAGTCCGTTGCAGATCCCAACACTGTCAGAAAAAACTACGTGGGTCTTGTCAAAGAAACTTATGATAAACTCATGCTGGATATAACGGAAAAAGGTGAAGGAAAACTGGCGCGTTTTAAAAATTTTGAAGTGCTAAAAATAAAAAACGAGAAAGCCATAAGTAAGCAACTTATAGAGCGAATAAGAAACATGGACCTTAGCATTTCAGATAAAGAGAAAGATCAAATAAAAACCCAGCTTGCTGCAGAATACGTTCGCGAAGCTGAAGTTACGGAAGAATATGCCAAAAGACTACGTGAAGTTTTTCGCCGGAAATTGCAAAGCAAGCTGGCTTTTCTGGAAGACGTTCTTGTGGCGTATCTGCAGGAAATCAACAGAAAGTTTGCCGAAAAACTGCTTGAAGTAATGGAAGCTGACAAAGATGAATGGGATAAGCTTTTAGAGAAACTTGTGGAATTACTGGATAGAGAGTTTCCGTTTGCCAAAGGACATGAAATTATAAAAGTTATAACACAGCGTTACACAAGACCATTTGTAGAAATAATGAAGCATAGAGTTGGGTCAACTGACCGTGTGAACGTTTTTAAAACATGGGAAAGAGATATATACAGCTTGTTTGCATATAACGAAAACTTTGATCCTTATCTTCCTCTACCTTTTGAAGGCATAAAAAATGAACTCATTTATCAGGAGGAGATGGTTAATTGGAAAGGGTTTAAAGAGATGATTGAGGAAATTTTTAAGAAATATCCCGGGCTTGAGAAATACGTTGGAAAGGAAACACTAGCTTTACAACTGGTTTCCTTCCTGTTTAAAAAAAGCCGTTTAGATAAAATGGTAAACTTGTCTAAGCAAACAATATCTGCTCTTCTAGAGCTCGTAACAGAAAAATTAGATGAGATAATGGAAGAATTGCAAACCTCCCAACAAGAACAAGCTACAGCAAATTCCGCTAAAAACACCGCAGTTCCCAGTAAGAGTAAATCCCTTTCTAAAAAAAGTTTTTCGAGTAAAATTCTTGATTCTATAGAACGTCACCTTTCCCTGTATTGGAAGAATCCAGAGGACAGATTGGAGGAAGAGAGGGCAGATGCATTAAGTGAAAACATTGAGGTAACAAAAACACATTACGCAAGCTATGAAGAAGTAGAAAAAGAGATAGAAAAGGATGCAGAAATCATAAAAAAGATACTCACGGAAACCGTTGTAAATGCTCTTGGACTTGAAGAAACCATTGTTGACGTGTTGACCTACTATTACGAAATTCTTGTTGACAAAATAAAATCTCCACATACAAAGGACAATCCCAATATTTTCTGGGAATTTATAGTTAACAACATCGCTTTAATCGCCCCTTCTAAAATCGAAAAAAATGCTAAAAAGGAATTAGAGGTTAGAATCGCCAACGAAATACTCGGCAAAATTTGCGAACTAAAGGCAGAGCTGAGCCACATATAACCCCTTTTACTGGCTGTTGTGGCAAGTATAAATAAGGATAAAACAACGACAAAGAGAGAAGAGATTAACAATAAGGAGAGAAAGAGATCAATGGATGTGATAACAACGAAAAACAAATTTCATTTAATGGAAGCGCTAAATAGGAAAAAACATGTTATTTGGACAGGTGAAGAAAAATTACACACGGTGCTGGAAGAAGTCGGAGGAAATATTAATGATTCTCTGAAAATAGCTGTGAAGGTATGTGAAGAAGTTGAATATAAAGGGGGTGCTATTGTTGCATGGGCACCCCCCAACAAATATGAGGAGTTCTATATAAAAAGTTGGTTTAGGAAAAAGGAAATTCCTTCAGAGTTAAAAAAGAGAATTAGAAAATTTTTTCAAAGGAAATTCACTTTAAAAAAGGACGGGGAAGATACGGGAGTCAACAAACACAAAAAAGAAAGGGGGAAACCAGAAAGAAGAGGGAAAAGAAGTATAGAGGAAGAAGTTGTAGAACTTACAGAAGAAGTCTTTCTTAACCTTGCCTCCAGCTATTTTGAAACTATAACAATAAAACGTTTTTCAGACTTTGTTAATTTTATTGCCTCATTGGAGACAACAGCTACGCAGAACGTGATTCTTTTGTTTGTTCCTGAAGATCAAATTTTTAAAACTGCAGAAGCAATGCTTTATCTGGGTATTTCAGAAAAAGCTTTTTTGATAAGCATGGAACACTTCCTGGGAGAAACGTTATTGTTCAACTTTTCCAACTTAAAAGCAGTAGCAGAAGGGTTGCGACAAATACTCAGCGAAACCCTATATTTAGTAGGGTTGCCACTTGAAAAAGTAGATTTTAGTTTCTTAATCGAACTTTACAACTTATTTTCATTTAACCTATTAGTAAATGCCTTCGCGTGTGAAAAAATAGTAGCTGATATTGATCTATTGACTAACACATTAAATGAAAAAATGCGGGCAAACCATGTTTATCTTCTTTTGGGAAGTAAAAAAGCAGGTAAAAGTTCTGTTATAAACGCACTTATTGGCAAAAAATATGCTCCAGAAAGTTCAGAGACACCTACTCCAAACATCGTTATATATGAAGGTGTCAACATCTTCAATTCTAAAAGTGTTCTTATCACAGACGAAACTGAAGGCGGAATTCAAATCTTTCCCAGTTCAAAGGACCTTTACAATCATTTATTTGAAATGTTTGAAGAAAAAAAATATGACGGTAAAAAATTAGGATATATAGGCGTTTTCTTTCCTCTCTCACAAAGTTTACCTTACTTAGACCCCTCACTTACCTCCCAAAGACTAATGGAATCCATTAAACTTGTGGATACCGTAGGTCCCGATTTCGCAGCATCAGAACATAATTTTCTTTATCAAATTCTTGAGGACTTAATCTTTTCCTCAGACCTAATAATTTTTGTTATGGACTACTCAAAACACTTGCAGGATATAGAATTAAAACTCTTGAAGGAAATTGCCGACACTGTGAAGAAAATAAAAGAAACTGGAGAAGAATCTCCAGCAATATTATGTCTCATTAACAAAATAGACGTAATGGAACACGACATGGCAACCATAAAAATTCCATTACGAATTGCTCATTTTATCAAAAACAAACTGCACAACCTGGGATTGCCAGAAGAAAAAATTATTGTAATTCCCGTATCTGCTAAACTTTTTAGTGAGGTAAAACAGATAGAAGAAGCATACCCCTCTTTCACCAGAGCACAAGATGTGGAAAGTTTTCTAAAAAAAATCAAAAAAGGCTCTTTAAATAATCATACGCTAAAATTTTTGCAAGATGCAATTGATGCTCTCAAAACAGTTCACGAAATAGAAACAGTAAGCTACCACAATCTTTTGGAGTTCTCTAACTTCCCAGCAGTAATTGAATTTGTGAAGTTCTGGAAAAGATTTAGGAAATACGTTAAAACAACCTCACTTTCTGTGATTTGGGTATATGAAAATTTGATAAGCGAATTAGAAAACTTGCTTGCGGAATGGATGGATTCCACGGTTGAAATTGCAGAGACCTTAAACAAGATTAGGAAAGTAGCGAAAAGCAATAACAAACTCAACAGTAAACAGCTGGCGGAGATTCTAAAGGAAGTAGAAGATGGAGTGGCCCGAATACGTGATGCATTGATGAATTTAAAGAATAGCTTGCCAGATATGTTGTAGAAACACCAGATATGTTGTAGGAACAGATGAACGATGAACTCAAATGGGCCATCTGCTAGGAGTCGTCAAACGGGTTATGCTGTAGAAACAGATAAGAACAGATAAACTGGATAAACAAATGATTGCGCAGATAAAAAACGATTAAATGTGATTGAAGGTAAATTAAAGATAAATTGAAGGCAGCAAACATCTTGAAGGTGGCAAACACTTCGCAAGGGGTTAGGGCAAGGGTAAAGGCAAGGGCAAGAGTGGGAGCAGCGTTGTGATTTGATAAAAATTTTATGTAAACTTTTGTCAAAAAAGAAGGAGTAAGTCTTAATACTTACACATACAAAGAGTAAGGTAAAATTAGATTAAAGAAAAGAAGTTATTCTCCTCAATTTAAAACCAAAAGGTAAGTAATCGGATAAGGGGGGATTTGTGTTTTTCAGCGATAGAGGAAGCAGTGAGGAGATATGGG
>JAMOTN010000067.1 GCA_027062325.1 bacterium | reverse complement strand
AGAAACCGGCGGGGTTTTTGTGAAAATAGAAGATAAATATGATGTGATTCCTGCAGTTAACAAGATAACTCAGTTCATAAAACGCAACGCCTTTAAACTCCAAACTACAAAACGAGTTAAAAGCTATAGATACCTTACTCCTTCAATAGCAGCTCTTGGAATCATCATTGCACTACTTATTCCTTACTAATTCAACTCGCAACTTCAATAACATTTAACTTCTGCTCCACCAACTTCTTATTATCTCCTTCTGCAAGCTCCAAAGCCTTGTACAACATTCTCTTTTGTTCAGATAAATTCCCTAACTTTTCGTAAACTTCAGCCAAATTATACCACAACATCCAATCCTCGGGAGCGTACTTAATAGCCTCTTTTAAAATTTCTTCTGCCTGCTTAACTCTTCCCAAATTCATATATGTAATCGCCAACTTATTAACCACATATACATCGTGTGGATCATCATACCAAGCGGCTCTCAACCAACTTAAAGCTTTAGAATAATCACCCTTTTCCAAATACAATTTTCCTAGATGATATTTTGCGAGTGCATAGTTTGGATTTTTCTTCACAACATCCTCATATTCCTTTAAAGCATGATCAACTTTTCCCATTTTCTCAAGTGCATACGCTAAGTTCAAACGAAATTCTGATTTATCAAGCTTCTCTATTGCACGCTCAAACAATTTTTTAGCCTCATTCTCATCTCCTCTCTCAAGCTTACAAATTCCAAGTAGATTCAATGTATAAGGATCCTCTTTATCCAAAACTTTACTTAACACACGCTCAGCCTTCTCATACTCACCCCGCTCAATCAGTAAAGACGCATAAGCATTAGCAACATAAACATCTTCCCTCGATAACGACCATGCAATCTCAAACTCCCTCAAAGCCAACTCTTCCTCCCCTCGCGACATGTAAACCAACCCAAGGTTGTAATGACCCTGATAATTAGCTGGGTCTTTTAAAACCACCTCTTGAAGCACATCTAAAGCAACGTCCAATCGATCACGCTTTCTCAAAAGTTGAGCGTACATCACCTTTAATTCCGCATTCTCCAACTCACGAACCGCTCTTTCTAACAACTCATATGCATCATCATACCTATCAAGCTGCATGTAAATCTGAGCTAAGCAAAGGTAAGCATAGTAATCATAAGGATTCCTTTCCAGAGCTTGTTGATGCTCCCTTATAGCCTTGGCAAACTTGCCCATTGTAGCGTAAAGTTTTCCCAATGCATTGTAAGTATAGGTATCATTTGGATTCATCGCCTTGCTCTTTTTCAAGTAGATCTGGGCTGCCTCATAATCACCTTTTAAGTACGATATCTTTCCTAGATTGTAGTAAATTTCCCAATCTTCACCCTTGTTCAAAGCTTCTTTTAAAATATTTTCAGCCTTATCGTATTCACCCAATTCCCTGTAGACTATCCCCAGCTTCTTCATAACTTCCACATCATCTGAATTTAATTGCAAAGCTTTCTCTAAAACTCTACACGCTTGTTTTAAATCTCCAACGCGCAGATAAACTTCTGACATCCTATCCAGTATTTTGAGTTCTTTGGGATAAAACATTTCAGCCTTCCACAAAAGCTCAAGTGCCGCATCGTAATCTCCTATATCAACGTACAAGACAGCCAATCCAAGAAATGAAGACAGAGACTTAGACGTATCAAGCGAAAGTTCAAGCATATATTTGGCCATTTCTAATAACTCTTCACGTCTGTACTCTCGATAGAGTTTTGCCAAACGATTCGCCCATATATCCAAAACTTTTGAACAGGTATTTTTGTCAAATTCACACAAAGCAGAAAAAAGGTTATCCACAAGTTCTTTATTGAGCTCAAACTCTTGAACTATACTTTCCTCATTTTCTTTTATATCTCCTGCTTTCTCACTGAAATTTCCCATTACCAATTTATCTAGCTTATTCTTCAAGCCTTCATAAAATTTCAGAAAAATCTTGAAAAATTCACGACGGTTATTCTCTAACTTTTCTTTTAACTCATTTGGAAGATTTTTCGGAAAAATCTCTGCAAGCATTATCAAAACATAAGCAGCATAATTCTTCAATCCAAACTTATTAAAAATCTCAAGGGCAACTTCACAAGCTGCTTCAGCGTATCCAAGCTTATTTAAAACATCAAGCAACATCGCACCTATTACAACATTTTTCTCCCTATCCCATACACTTTTTAAAACTTCTAGTGCCTCTTTCCATCTCTTCTGAACAATGAGCCGGGAAGCCTCCGACTTTGCCCTTTCTATATCAAGATTAACTTCAGACACCCAACCACTCCTTTAAAATCTGGGCATTCCTAACGTACTCCTCAAAATCATCAGAAGGAAGTTCAACCACAAAATTCCTCACGCTCAAATCCAAACAAAACTTAACAAAGTCCTCAAGCTTAGAACCAATATATCCATTTTTTAAAAGTGCATGTCTATCAACATGGCTTTTAAAAGGACGGGCAGTATCATTTAGATGGATAACTTTAACGTATTTTCTAAAAAAGTCAGCATACTCTTTCAACTTTGATACATCTGCCACATCAATTCCTGCAGCGTAGGCATGAGCAGTATCAAAACAAATACCGCCAACCTCAACTTCACTTAAAACACTCTTCAACTCATATACACTAGCCCCAAGCTCACTTCCTGCTCCCGCAGTATTCTCCAGCAGTATAAACTTCCTCTTATCTTTGGAGATCAACTTTAAAGCCTCTATCATCAAACGAATACCCTCTTCTTTGCCTAAATTTTTGGGCTTTCCCATATGCACAACAATGTAATCACTCCCCAACAGATGAGCCGCCTCTATCTCTTCATCTATCCTTCTAATAGACTTTTCAATTCCGCCCGGCAAACTTGAAGCAAGATTCACAAGATAACCTGTATGAACAAGGACTCCTATACCTTTTTCCTTAGCTCTTTTTCCCAACTCATGCAACTTCTCCTTGTTCGCCCTTAAACTCCATCCACGCGGATTTCCTGCAAATACTTGACAGAAGTTACATCCCAACTTTTCTGTAGATTCGATAAAATCAGCATGTTTCCACTTTCTAGGATAAAGAGCCAGATGAAATCCGTATCTTATCAATCTCCTCACCTTCTACCTGCAACTTTCAAAACTCAAGCATTCATTCCTATTTCAATTTCCTTGAGAAGGAGAGAAGCAATTTTATAAGCAGTCAAAAAATCTTTGAGTCGTCCTCTCTCATCCACCACAACAACAATTCTCCCGGGCCTATAAACAGCCAAAACCTCTGACAAAGTCCAATCTTCTCCTATAACATCATATTCATCATTTGCAAGATCTATTGCCCTAACCAAAGTGTTTAACAAAGGATCAATTTCTACATCAAGAAGCGTAGCAAACTCCCGCACTATTCCCATTTCCTTCAAAGGCATGGTAACATCAACAATTTCTGGCAACCCAATAACCCCTACAACTCTAAAATCGCTATCCACAACTGGCAATTCGGTAGCCTTAGCATCAACCAACTTCCGCAATACGGTTGGTAAATCATCACCAACCTTTACAACAATTTCCTCAAGTCTTTCCATAAGACCACCTTCTCCTTTGATAACATTATTCTTCTAAAGAATACATTAAAAGGTGCATTTAACTCATAGAATTTAGTAATTTTAGCTGCAGTATTCGCATCATTTACCTCAACAGCCACTCTCCATATCAAAGCCTTCAACTCCATACTTACTCCTTTCAACCCCTTCAATTTTCCCAATAAGCCTTCCTGACTGTAACTTTCCATATTCGAGAGAATATTTGTTAACTCTTCCCTTTCTTTTTTCATTTTATCATCGCAGTAATCTTCCCATTCAAAAAGATTGTACATCCACCCTATTAAAACTTCATCACTTCTTTCAACACCTTCATCAATCAACTTCCGGTAATAGGTAAAAGGAGCCACATGTTTATAACTCTTCACATAACTCCTTGCAGCTTTAATAACTTCTCCCTTCCCTTTTGCACGCAATACCCTTCTCAAAGCCAAAGCCCAGTTTCCTAAAGCAGTTCCACTAGATTTTAACTTATCATAAGTCTTAACATCCTTCTCCACCACACTGAAACCTACAATACCATTGTTTCTGCACAAAAACACCAAATCAAATATTCCACTCTTTTCAATACCATTCCAAAATACTAAACTGCCTTTTACCCTCAATAACATCTTCCAATCGCTTCCCTTTCCTCTTTTGACACTAGTAGCAACAATTTTCAAATCTGCAGAAGCTATCTTTAAAACTTTTTCCAAAGCAGCCTTCTCAAAAGCAAAAACTCCAACAACTTTCCCTTTCCAAACATTATCAATCAAAGCTTTCACTGCAGTTTTGACCTCACTTTGATAAACTACAAACTTTTTCTGGAATAAATACTCCCGCACTTTTTTCACAAACTCCCTAACCTTGGAGTTGGAAACTTTATCCAGAACTGCCACCACCTTCTCATCTATTCCCTTTCCACCATAAGCGTAGTAGTTAAAATAGGCTCTTGCAAAAACAGCCATACTATTATCCGAACAGCGCTTGAGCAAAGTCCTCAAAATACTCTCCTTGTCCCTCATAGTAGCAGGAGCATTGATCAACACATCAACAGCAAGCAGCACATCAGACCATTGGTTAATATGCGAAACTCCATCTAACCAGTCTACTAAAGCAGTGTATGCATTATCCCAATCACCAAATCTCACATATTTTCTAATCTTCTCGATAGGATTTTGAGCACGTTGGGGAGGCTGTTTCAAACCTCTTCCTGAGTTCACTCTTAAAGAATCTTTACGAACACCCTTTGAAACCACCGTATTTGAAACCTCTCCTCTCCCAATCTTAAACCACCAGTAACTTGCGACAGCCCCCAGAGAAACCAATACCAAAAGCAAAACCATCATTACAACCTTTCTAAACCTATCGTTCTTTGCCCTCTTGTCCACCGAATTGAGCAACCTATTTATTTGCTCACTCTCAGTCTCAATACGAGTTTCAATCTTCTCACCAGCTGTCCCATTTCCGATAGAACTTTCAATAACCGGTGTACTCTCTCCCTCTTTAAACTGCTTACTATCTTTCTGATCCTCTTCATTCGCACTTTCCTTATTCTTATTCTCCGGAAAATCTCCTGTTTTTTCAGTCTCTTGCACACTTTTCTCATCTTCTAACTTTACATTATCAGCAACCCACTCCAAAGCTTCTTTAGAGGCAGCATCTCCTGCCGTATTCAAGCTTTCCACAGCCTCCTTTAATTCCTCAGCAAATCCCAATTTCTCAAAGTACATAGCAGCTGCTGCTTTTATACGAGCATCACCAGAGTTTACAAACTCTTTTATCTTATCCTTGACTCTCTTATCCCCCCACTCTGTCAAAAGCTCGATGGAGTTAGCAACTACCCTCTCATCGGAGTGTTCCAAAAACTTCTCAACCCTTCTTTCTACTCTCCTATTCCTATCAAAGTTTTTAAGAAGAGAAATAGCAGTAGCTATAACCATCGAATTTGTACTCTTTAATAAAACTTCTTCTAAAAACCTCTCTTTATTAACCAAAGGAGCATCCAACTCATTAAAAGCTTTCAAAAAAGCTATTCTATCCTCTATACTTTTCTTCCTAAACAAATCAAACGCTTTAGTATTACCTTCCTTAATCAGTTCCTCCAACGTAGGCTCTTTCTTAGGCTCTGGATTTAAAGATTGATAAATCTCTTTTAGATATACTCGCATCTCCTGATCTTCTTCTTTTTTCAAAATAACAGCTATCAACTTAACAGAAATATCAAGCGGCAACTTTTTTATCTTCTCCACCAACAGTTTCTTCTTCTCGTTATCCAATGAAAAGTATTTTTTCACTATCTCAGAAGCTTTCAATCTTCTCCCTCCCAATTAAAATGGAGTAGTTTGAACGCCAATCTCAATCTTTTCAGCATATAGCTTTCCACCCATCCAATACCACTTTACTCCTAAATAATTGTAAAAATCATTTATTTCCCCAACTTGAGCCAACCAATTCATCTTTTTTATCAACTCATTCTCCCCTCCCCTCTTCTGCAAAAGGCAACTACTTTTCAAAGCTATATCCCCCCATTTTTTTCGCAATCTATAAGCACTTTTTTTACCAATCAACCCTTTTTCTCTTCTCCTAATAAATAAGACGTTCTCAACTTTAGTTGGTTCCAACTTAGTCGCCGAAAGTGGAAAAAACACCCACCCCTTATAACCACTATGCATAACCACATAATTGAAATCTTTTTTCCCTCCTAAACAACTTGCAAGCAACACATCTCCAAAAGCAACAGAATTAAACCCAGATTTTATCAACCTCCTCACAAGATATATCCTTATATTCTGGCACAACCTCCTACGCGGCCACCCTTCTTTGAAAAATTCCAAAATCAAATCGCCATACTCATCATCGGGATATAACACATATAGTTTCTTTCCAAACGCAGTGGCCAACGAACTTGCTTTTTTTAGTTGCCAAAAGATCCGCTCTCCTTTAAAGCCTTCCAAAGGATTAGCAAAAAACACAGGCCACACTTTCAACCTCTCTGAATCTTCTAATTCTACCAGCAACTCAAGAGCTTCCAAACTCTTTACTCCGCCAGAAAATAGCAAAGCCACATCCATTGTTTTCCCCCACTACTTGTAAACCTTTGCTTCTTCCACACCTCGCAAAACTCTTAATACTCCATCTCTCAAAGCTTCCATCTCAAATCCACCAGGATACACAAATGTTGGTGCTATAAATGAAACCATTTCTTTAATAACTTTCATTAAATATCCATCCCTAGCTAACCCACCTGTAAGAACAATTGCATCCACATCTCCCTCTAAAACCGTCGCCATAGCACCAATATCCTTCGCAATGTTGTAAGCCATAGCCTCAAATATTAATTTAGCCTTTTCATCCCCTGCTTCTATTCTTTTTCTTATCTCTCTTGCGTCATTCGTTCCAAGATGAGCAACTAATCCACCTCTTCCCACAAGCATCTTCATTACTTCTTCCTCAGTGTATTTTCCAGAGAAGCATAGACGCACCAAATCTCCAGAAGGCAATCTTTGACTTCTTTCTGGAGTAAATGCTCCATCTCCATCAAGAGCATTCGTAACATCTACCATTTTTCCCTTTTTATGCGCTCCAACTGATATTCCTCCACCCATGTGAGCTACTATAAAATTCCCATCTTCATAAGATATTCCTAGCTCTGATGCTGCCTTCCTTGCAACCGCTTTTTGATTTAACGGATGATCCTTACTCTTTCTCTTAATCTGTGGAAGTCCTGTGACACGCGCTATTTCATCCATCTCATCAACCACTACTGGATCAACAACATATGCCTTTATACCCAATTTATCAGCTATAACCTTTGCTATGACTCCACCAAGGTTAGAAGGGTGCTGTCCCATTACTCCAACCTTCAAATCCTCAATCATCGCATCATTTATCTCAAAAGTCCCACTAGGAACGGGTTTCATATTTCCTCCGCGCGCTGCTATTGCATCTATACTTTCAAGAGGAATTCCTGCGTCTTCCAAAGTCTTCTCAACAAGTTCCTTTCTAAATTCATACTGATCTATGATTCTGTCAAACTTCGCAATCTCCTGCGCAGAATGCTCTATTGTCTTACTAAATATTTCGCGCTCATCGTCGTAAACCGCTATCTTAGTACTAGTTGATCCAGGATTTATCACCAAAATCCTCGCCATATCAATCCCTCCTCACACTATTCTACAAACTCTTTCAACTTTCCAGAGTAATAAAGTCTCTCTAAGCTCTCCACTACCTTAGGATCAAAGCTCCTTCCCGACTCTTTTTTTACAAGCATTAGTGCTTTTTCCACATCATCTTTTAAAGCGATAGAAGTAAAAGTCTCAGCAACACTGTAAACCCTAGCTTCCCATGGAATTTGATGAGCTTTTAATCCATAAGGATAACCTCCACCACTCCACTTTTCTCCTTTATAAACAAGTTTACCAGTTGAACTTTTGTTCCACTTATCTATCTCTTTTATCAAAGCCTCAACATCCTCTCCCATATCCTCAGCTATTGCCATTGCAACTTTTCTTATTCTCACTTTCTTCTCTATTTCATACTTTTCCTCTGCAGGATTCCTTACCTTAACACTCAAATTTACCTTTCTTTCCTCATATCTGATTTTCTCTCCCGCTATAGCTGCACACGCCATCACCATCTCTGAAGCCAACATCTTTAAAAAAGCAGCATCAGCAGGAGAGAACAAAACCAGCTTATAATTTCTAAAGGTTTCAGAAACAAATTGCTCCAACCGTCCATCTCCAACCTCTAAAGTATACACATCCCCATCATCCAATGCCCTACTCCGCGTCACCTCCAGCACTATGTGAAGATGTGGTATATGTGCATTCACTTTTAGGAAGGTATACCACTCTCTCAAAAGAGCCTCAAGGCCAGTAGCATGAAGGGCAGCTTTCACAACCTCACTTAAATAAAAGTATTCTGCATATTTTCTCTCTACACGTTCGTAAAGCATAGCCCTATGGAGAGCTACTGCCGAAACATTCGCTATTGCTACAACTAAGTTGTAATCATCCTCATCAAAATCTCCACTCAACTTATTAGTAACATTCAACACTCCCAGGACTTCTCCATCAGTCTCAAGCGGCACCACAATTGCACTTTTAGTTGTGTACTCCTCAGTATGCCTTGCAAATTTTGAAAATTCTTCCTCTTCTATATTTTTTATCCACAAAGGTTTATTGGAGGTAAAAACCTCCCAGGATATACCAGAAGTTATATAATCATCAGGAGGTTCAAAACCACTCGCAGCTACGACCTTTAGAGCCCCTGCCTCTTCTACCATCACCGATACTCTTTCGGCACCAACAACCTCTCGTATTCGATGAATTAAGAAGTCAAATATTTCACGTGGAAGTATGTACCTATTCAATTTATCAAGTGTAACGTAAAGCAATTCCAACTTATCATAAAGTCTCGCTTGCTCTGTAAACAACTTAGCATTTTCAACAAATATTGCAAGATACTTACTGAGTGCTTGCGCTATTTCAAAATCCTCAAAAGAGAATTCACCATCAGATTTGTCTGTTATATTCAGTACTCCTACAACCCGACCACTTCTCTCCAATGGTATAACCATAAACGACTGCTTTTTGTAACGCTTAGAAGTTCCTCGACTAAATACAGGTTTTCCCGTTTCTATAACTTTTCCTGCGATTCCTTCACCCGGCTTTATCTCCCTTCCTATAAGATCCCTACTACTCCCGGTAGCAGCAACAACAATATAACGTCCCTCAATATTAGCAATTATTGAACAACTTTGAGCAGAGAAAAAATCCGTTGAACGATCAACAATTCGTTGTAAAACACTGTTAAAATCAAGATCAACCGCTACAAAATTTGCTATATCTATTAAGTAATTGAGACTCTCCCTCATACTGCTATTTAACTTCTTAACCTCTTTTTTCCTAACCATTCAATCCACTCCCCACTATTACTCAGATGCTTTCCTCATCCAGCAACCAATTCTCAAAGTTATAGAGAGCCTTTTTCCCCCACTTGTACAAATTTGAAAATAAAAATATCCCATCGAATGGCGGATTTATCACAACTTTTACTCCTTTTACTATACCACACGTAAACCACAGAATAGAAACGGGACACAAAGCCTCAGGAATAGCAACTTTTCCACTCCCAATCATTGCAAACTTCCTTAAAGCACTCCCACACTCTAAACATCTCACCCTCTCCGTCACAACATTCAGCTCAGCAGCTTTATTCGCAAACTCTTGAGCAATCTTTCCAGCAGACACCCTCACAGACGAACAATCAACCAACCAAAGATAGGGGGTTGTATCACCATTCACTTCATTATTCGAATCAGCTACCCTTTTCATCCAATTATTAACCAATTCTAAAACTTTGTTCAATGTACCTCTCCTCAAACTATGCTCTAACATTTTTCCAGCCATCTCATGCTCACCAATCATTGCGAAAGCACGCGCAAGTTGCTCAACATATGAAGAGTAGAGAACATCCTCCCATCTCTTACCACACACTGCAATATCCTGCTGCCTTAATTGACAAGGACCAATTAAACACTGTCTACAACAAGCTCCAACTCTTCCCCACTGACAATACGGCTTTCCCCTGTTGTAACTCTCATTTAAATCTTCTTGCCTTGCTCCCCAACTCCAAAAATCCTCCCTGAATTCCATCAAATTCACCTCATTATTCTTAAAAACTTCTAACACATCACAATTTCAACTTACCAGTAGCTGGATCTCTTTTTAACTTCGAAACATCCATAAACTCAATTCCTCTATAATTCACTCTCCATAAAAACAATCCCTGTGGTGGAGCCATTGGTGGCGCAACACGCCGATCCTTTACTTCAAGCAACATTTTAAGCCAATCCAAATTTTCTCTTCCAAAAGCCACTTCAAGAATCGAAGCCGTCATAATTCTCACCTGATACTGCAAAAATCCCTCACCTTCCACTTCTAAAACCAAAAAATCCCCTGACAAATCAAAAATACAATCTTTAACCAGCTTGGCCGTATAATTAAAGATACGCCTCACAGTGCTTTTCTTCTCTTTAGCTGCTTGAGTCGAACAAAACGAAGCAAAATCGTGCTCACCAACAAGTACTTCACAAGCCTGCTGGCATCTTGCAAAATCAAACTCTAACCCCTTGAACCTTTTTTCTGTCCTGACGCACCACGACATTGAAGCGAAAAAGGGATAAACATCTCCCAACCAAATCTGGTAACGGTAAATCTTACTGTATGCCCTTTTTCTTGGATCAAATTTACCACTCACAACTTTCAAATCTAACAACCTTATATCTTCAGGTAAACGAGTATTTATCAACTCTTTAAATTTGTCTGGCGAAAAAGGCAATCTATCTAAAGAGAAGGAAACAACATGACCTACTGCATTTACCCCCCTATCAGTTCTTCCGGAACTTGAAATCCTTACCGTTTGTTGCACTAGAGTCGAAACCACATCTTCAAACGCTCCTTGGATAGTTGGAAAATCTTTTTGACGCTGAAAACCGTAGTAATTTTGACCACTGTAGCTCAACCACCCAACAAACGTAACCAATTACATCACCC
This sequence comes from bacterium, assembly GCA_027062325.1. GTDB lineage: Bacteria > JAMOTN01 > JAMOTN01 > JAMOTN01 > JAMOTN01 > JAMOTN01. The sequence goes on along the minus strand of JAMOTN010000067.1, from coordinate 11,210 downwards.
CTAAATATCCCACACTATCATCTTCTTTTGAATTATCACAGCAAAAATTAAAATTAGGTAAAAAAGAATCACAACAACATCAGCCATACTAAACTCCCACTTGACATAGGAAGTTCTCTCCTTAAACGGATCAAATCCTCTCAACTCCAAAGCAACAGCCAACTCTTCTGCTCTCTTGAAAGCACTTATTAAAAGTGGCACAACCATTCCAACTATTCCATCAACCTTTTTTGTAAACGTATCTTCAACTATTCCCCTAGCTCTTTTGGACTTTATTAGCCACTCTATCTCATTTTGAAATATTGGAAGAAACCTGAGAGCTAGAAGCAACATTATCTCCATCTCTGCAAAGCCCGCGCTTGGAAAAAGGCGAGCCAATGGCTTGAACACTCTTCCAACAACTGTGGCTACATCTATCGGTTGCGTAGTTCCCAATAGAAGTTGAACAAGTAAAATCAAATTCACAAATCGCAACGAGAAATAAATCGAGTCATATAGTCCCTTTTCGGTAATCTTTAACTTCCAAAACTGCCACAAAATCTTACCTTCTTCAGAATAAAAAAGATTCAGCAGAAAAGTTATTAACACTAACCAGAATATCATTCTAGCAAAACCTTTAACCTTTGCCCACGGCGTATCTGCTAACCAAAACATCATTATAAAAGTTGCGAAAAATACAACCATAACCTCAACTTTTTTGGTAAAAAACATGGAAATCAAAAGCAAAAAGGTCAAAAGTACTTTTACAATTGGATTAGCCCTGTGAAATACCGTATCTGCCTCCCAGTAGTTGAACATCACACCACTCCCCAATACCTTGCCTTCTCAACATTCTCTGCAGGTTTCACCAAACCATTATCCACAAAAAACACCTCATCAGAAACCGCCTTAACAAAGTAAACATCGTGAGAAGAAAAGAATATACTCTTTCCAGCTCGTTTTAAATTTTTAAATATTCTATAAAGTTCCTGGCGCGTCTCGCTATCTATACCACTAGTTGGCTCATCCAAAAGTAGCACCTCTGAATCCTTCACCAAAACAGCAGCTAAAGCAGCCTTCCTAGCCTCTCCACCAGATAATCTGTAATAGGGCTTATCCCATCTATCTTTCGGCAGGCCAACTAATTCTAGAACCCTCTGTGCCTTTAACATCTTCTCTTCAACAGTCAAGTTATCGTATTTTAATGTGTACAAAACATCTGCCAAAATATTCTCTTCAAACAACTGTTTTTCAGGAGACTGAAGCAACATCAAAACTTTTTTTCTAAATTCAAGCTCCTTCCAATCTTTCAAATTTTTCTCCTCAAACAGAACTTCTCCACTGTAATCTTCTACAAGCTTTGCCATCACAGATAAAAGAGTTGTTTTTCCAGAACCAGATGGCCCAACAAAAGCCACAATTTGGGGATTATTTGAACCAATTCGCAGATTTAAATTTTCAAAAACTTTGGTTACACCGTAGTATGCATAAGAGAAGTTCTTAAAAGAGTATATTACCACTTGTTCCACTCCTTACCCAAAAATCACTTTTTAAACTTGAAATAAAAATCTCCATTCCAACCAGCCATGGCTAACAATTTTCTTGAACGCATGAAGTTACCAACTGGACCATCATATTCTAATCGTCCCCTATCAAATAACAAAACTCTTTGATAATTAAACTTTTCGAGATATTGAGGCCTATGTATGACAACCATCACGGTAACTCCATCATCAACCAAATCATTCAAAATATCATCAACATTTCTAACAGAATCAGGATCCAAATAAGCGTAAGGCTCATCAAAGAAAAATAAACGATACTCTAAACCAACCAATGAAGCAATAGCCAGCCGCTGAAGTTGCCCTCCTGACAACTCCTCAACATTTGAACTCTTCTTTTTAAAAAGTCCAAAAGCTCTCAACAGACCCTCTACCTTCTCATGCATTATCTTTGGATCCATCGCCATATTTTCAAAACCAAAAGCAACTTCTCGCTCCACAGTTGGCATGACAACCTGATTTTCAGGATTTTGGAATAAGTAGCACGCTGGTTGGTTAATCACCACTTCTCCATCACTTGGTTCAACAAGAGCAGCTAAAAGCTTTCCCAGAGTAGTCTTTCCTGAACCATTTTTACCAACAACAGCTATTTTTTCTCCTGAAAAAATTTTTAAATTAACCTTATTCAAAGCCACCTTATCCGAAACGTAACTTACACTAACATCTTTAAGTCCAACCAAAAGATCCGTTTGGATAATTCGCCGATTTGACATTTCTGACATTAAGCTATCTCCTCTCATGAAGAGTTGCTATTAAGTAGTTACGGGAACTGTTTCGCCGCCTCAATTATACCAACCAGAACAACCATAAACAATAAAGCGGCCCGCTAAAAGCTATGTGCGGACCGCCTGCATCTAAATTATTTTTAGGACAAATTTAAAAATCACTCTTCAGTTTCTTTCTCTTCCTCATTTAGCCTCTTCCAATAATCTATTACCTCAATCACTGCCATTTCAGCAGCATCTCCACGTCTGAATCCAACCTTATATATTGCAGTGTAACCACCATTCCTATCCTTTATAGCAGGAGTAATATTCTCAAATACGTGACGAACAATATCTCTCTTACCAAAGAACTGATGCAGTCTTCTCCGATTATTAAAGTTATCCTCTTTGGCAATACTCAAAAGACGCTCTGCAAACTTACGAATTACCTTTGCCTTGGCAACAGTAGTTTTTATGCGCCCATTCAAGAACAGTTGACGTACCAATTCTTTGAACAAAGCTCTCCTCGCATTTATCCTACGCCCAAATTTTCCACGATATTTTCTATGCCTCATCTTTCTCCCCCCTTAATCACTTGTCCTCTTTGAGCGAAAGGTTGTACTTAGCAAGAAACTCCTCAACTATTCTTATGGTAGTAGGCCCCACACCCTTCAAGCTCTTCAACTCACTCTTAGAATATTTGACAAGATCCCCAACAGTATTTATACCATTTTTCTTCAAGGGATTAACCACCTTAGGTGTAAAGTCGCTTATATCCTCTATCTTCATAGACAACATAGAATTTTCTTCAGAAGCTACCTCTGCTTCTTTAACCTCTTCTTCTGCTACTAACGAAGCAACCTCTGCTATAGGTGCTTTCACCTCAACTCCACTGTCAACAGCAATACTCAACATACTGTAGTAATCATTCAACCAAGCTATTGACTCTTTTAAAGCCTCCTCTGGGGTAACACGACCATCTGTCCAAATTTCTAAAATTAATCTATCATACTCTTCCAATCCCGTCTCTCCAGCCTCATCTTCAACATCAAAGTTAACTTTTTCCACCGGATTGTGAAGAGAATCAACAAATATAACAGTTCCCTCAGTAAATTCTCCTTGCATTCTCTCCATATTCTCATGAGCATCAACATAACCTATGCCCCATTTAAAAAGAATATCTATCTCAACTTCCATATCCTTAACCAAAGTCAAAATATGCTGATCAGGATTTATTATTTTTACCAATGCATCCGTTTCAAAATCCTTTGCCTTGTACTCTCCTTTCTTATTAACGCTAAGACGAAGACGGGTCTCTGAATGATTCTCAGGAAATACTATCTTTATCTGCTTTATATTCTGGGCAATCTCCAAAACATCCTCATAAATTCCCTCAAGCCCCTGATATTCATGCTGCACAATAGCACCATTTATTCTCATCTCAAAATAAACTGGTGCCGCAGCTTTTATGTAAGATAATAAAACTCTCCTTATTGAGTTTCCAATTGTAACTCCAAAACCCCTTCTTAACTGAGTAATCTCAACACGCAAATATCTATCTGAGGGCACTTCCTCCATCACATAGTACTCTATCTTTGGCTTAACCGGTATTCTCTCCATTCAACTACACCCCCACTGTTATTCTCGTGAATGCAACAACTAAACAGGGGCGGTCAGACATTAAGATTGCCCAACCGCCCATCACCTTCAGAATTATCGGCTGTAGAACTCGACAATCAAACGCTCGTTTATACGTGTATCCATTTCTTCACGTGTCGGATACCTTACCACTTTACCAGTGAGAGCCTCCTTGTTCGACTCTAACCAAGCTGGTACTTCATTTGCATTAGCTTCCACAATCTTTTTTATAAAATCTTGAGACTTCTCACTCACAGTAATCACATCTCCTTCCTTTACCAAGTACGAAGGAATATCCACCTTTTTGCCATTTACCAATATATGTCCGTGCCTTACAATCTGGCGAGCTTGATTACGCGAAGCTGCAAAACCAAGCCTGTAAACAACATTATCAAGGCGTCTTTCCAACAATCTCATTAAGTTTTCACCAACTTGACCCTCTCTCATACGAGCAGCCATCTCAAAGAAGCGCACGAACTGCTCTTCACGCATATTGTACATTCTCTTAAGTTTTTGCTTTTCTCTCAAACGACGCCCGTATTCGGTCATCTTTCTCATCTTACGACGCGCACCCTGATCACCCGGAGGATAATTCCTCCTCTCAAGAGCACATTTTTCCGTGTAACAACGCTCCCCCTTAAGGTAAAGCTTCATTCCTTCTCTCCTACAAAACCTACACACCGGTCCTATATACCTACCCATTTTTCTCCCCCCTTGAATAACCAGGTACTTCTTAAAATGTATTAAACTCTTCTTCTACCCGGAGGCCTGCATCCATTGTGAGGCACAGGAGTTACATCTTTTAATGCAGCCACACGCACTCCAGTTGCCTCTACAGCACGAATTGCTGCCTCCTTTCCCGGACCTGGACCTTTAGAGTAGATCTCCACCTCTTCTAACCCATAATTCTTAGCTTTCCTGATAGCAGCTTCTGCTGCAAGCTGAGCTGCATAAGGAGTACCTTTCCTAGTCCCCTTAAAACCTACGGTACCACCAGAAGCCCAACTGACAACATTTCCATTTTCATCAGTAATTGCAACAATTGTATTGTTAAAAGTAGACTTTATATGCACTACGCCCTTCCTAACAAATTTTTTCTCTCTTCTCTTCTTGCGAGCCATCACTGTATCCCCCCTATACTATGCCTTTCTTCTCTTAGCTTTTCCTACACCACCAACTGTCTTCTTCGGACCTTTACGAGTACGTGCATTACAACGAGTTCTTTGCCCTCGCACAGGCAATCTCATTTTATGACGAAGACCTCTATAACATCCAATCTCTATCAAACGCTTTATATCCATAGCTATCTTTCTTCTCAAATCTCCCTCAACCATGTAATTGTTTTCTATCTCTTTTCTTATTCTGGCTATCTCATCCTCTGTTAAATCACGAACCTTCTTATTCGGATCAACATCTACAGTCGCCAATATTTTCTTCGAAGACGGCCTCCCTATGCCGAATATGTAAGTGAGAGCAATCTCTACACTCTTAGATTCAGGTAAGTTAACACCTGCAATTCTTACTGCCATTTCTCTCTACCTCCCCTACTTACCCTGTCTCTGCTTGTGTCTTGGATTTTTCTTACAAATTACACGAACTACACCTTTTCTTCTGATTATACGGCAGTGCTCACAAATTCTCTTAACTGATGGCCTTACCTTCATCTCTTATCCCCCCTACTTCTTGTATCTATAGACTATTCTACCACGAGTCAAATCATAAGGCGATATTTCCACTGCAACCTTATCTCCTGGCAAAATCCTTATAAAATGCATACGCATCTTACCTGAAATATGCGCTAGAATTTCATGTCCGTTATCCAGTCTAACCTTAAATGTAGCATTTGGCAACGTCTCAACAACCGTGCCAACTACCTCTAGTCTATCCTTTTTCAAATCAATCACCCCACGGTGTTAAAATTTTTCCACCATCGGCTGTCACCGCGACTGTGTGCTCAAAGTGAACAGCCTTTTTTCCTTCCACCGTAACAACTGTCCAACCATCTCTCTTAACCTTTACACGTCCTGAACCATGTGTGAGCATTGGCTCAATTGCTATAACCATCCCTTCAACCAACAATTCCCCTTCGCCATCTACTCCGTAATTCGGTACTTCCGGTTCTTCATGAATTTCAAAGCCAACACCGTGCCCTGTGTAACTCGTTACAACACCAAATCCATACTTGCGAGCCACCGCACTAACTATTTGTCCAATCGTTCCAACCGTGTTACCTGGTTTTGCCACTTTAATCGCCTCAAAAAGAGCTTCTTTACCAGCATTGTACAATTCTTCATCTCTGGAATTATCAAATTCTCCTACAATATAAGTGCGCGCTGCATCAGCATAGTAACCTCCAAGCTCCACTCCTACATCAACCTTTAGTAGATCCCCTTTTTTTAAAACTTTGCCCTGAGGAAACCCGTGTACTACTTCCTCATTCACAGAAACACATGTAGCGAACGGAAACCTCAATCTCATACCAGGTGGCTGATAATTTAAAAATGCCGCCCTGGCACCATGCCCAGCTATTACTTCGCGTGCCAGCTTTTCTATCTCTTCTACTTTTAAACCAGGCTTTACAATACTAGCCACATTATTTAAAACCTCGGCCACAATTTTGCCCGCTCTCGCTATACCTTCTATATCCTTCTCAGACTTGAAGAAAATCATAAGAACCTTTTCAACTCCTTGTATATTTCTTCAATGCTCATGTCAGCAGCCAACTTTGTATAGGGATAATGATTCAATAAAACTTCCAAAACCTTCTTCGTCTCTTCCCTATATACCTCTAGTCTCTTTGAAATAACTTCAGGCTTATCATCATCCCTTCTAATCAATTTCTCGCCACACCTATCACATATTTCATTTTTCTGAGGGGGATTGTTCTTGATATGATAGGCTGCTCCACAATTCGGACACACTAACCTTCCTGACAACCTCTCTATTATTAACTCATCAGGCACAGAAAACTCTATTATCCTAACATCATCAGACTTTTCAAGCATACGAATGAGACTCTCTGCTTGAGCAACAGAACGTGGAAAGCCATCTAAAATCACGTTTTTACTAGCTTTTCTTGCTTTATCCAACTCCTCTGCCATCATAGCAACTATTATCTCATCTGGAACCAAAACCCCCTCATCCATATACCTCTTAGCCTGCTTTCCAAGTTCTGTCCCAGCCTTCACATTTGCCCTAAGTATATCTCCAGGAGCTATGTGTACCCAACTTGGATCCTCTTTTATCACAAGTTTTGCTTGAGTTCCCTTACCTGATCCCGGCGGTCCGAAAAATATCCTTACCTTCACACATATCCCCCCCTCAATAGAAAAAGGGAGCCCTCCTTAAAGGAGACGCCCCTTTCCGAGAGCTCCCTCATAATATCTCATTATTACGTGAGCCTCCATCTGCTTAACTATGTCAAGCGCAACTCCAACCACAATCAGCAATGCTGTTCCTCCAAAGTAGAATGGCACCTTCGCAAACATCCTAAGCATATGAGGTATTAATGCAATGATTGCCAAGAAAATAGCACCTGCAAACGTTATACGTGTTGCAACTCTGTCAATGTACTCAGCTGTGTTTTTACCTGGCCTTCTTCCTGCTATCATTCCGCCGTATTTTCTCAAGTTTTCAGCTATCTCGTCTGGGTTAAATATGATGGAAGCATAAAAGAATGTAAAGAAGATGATCAAAAGCGCATAAAGCACGTAATAAACCACATGCCCCGGCCTGAACCAAGCAAGTATCTGACCAAGATAAGTTGCAACTTTTCCTCCAGCTGCTTTCTGAATGAACCCTCCAACCATATTAGGGAACATCAAAACAGATATTGCAAAGATTATCGGGATAACTCCTCCCATGTTAACTCTTATTGGAAGATAAGTAGAATGTCCTCCGTAAACTCTTCTTCCAGAGATTCTTCTACCATAACGAACTGGAATTTTTCTAACTCCTTCTTGAATCATAACAACTCCTGCAACTACAGCTATCATAAGAAGAAGAACAATAACCAATTTTGGAATAGCACTTGCATCTCCTGAGAACGCCCTCCAAGTCTGAACAGCTGCCTCAGGCATCCTTGCAACAATACCACCAAAAATTAAAACCGATATTCCATTCCCTATTCCAAACTCTGTTATCTGATCTCCAAGCCACATGAGAAACATCGTTCCTGCAGTTAAGGTAACAACTGACAAAATAGCAAAGTAAGCAAATCTCTCCTGCATCTCAGGAAGTAGCACTCCCGGTGCATTTTTCAACATAAAGGTGATTCCTAAAGCTTGTATCGCTGCTACGGCAACCGTAGCATATCTCGTATAAACATTTATCTTGCGCCTTCCTTCCTCATCTTTGCTCATTTTTTCAAGTGCCGGAACAACATATATCAACAGCTGCATAATGATAGAGGCGTTAATGTAAGGCGCAACACCCAACGCAAAAATGGAAAAACGCCTCAAAGCTCCACCAACAAAAAGATCGAGAAAACCCAACACGCCACCGCCACCTATCATATGAGTAAGCGCTTTGGGATCAACTCCAGGTAATGGAATGTGAACTCCCAATCTAAAAAGCGCTAGCATTGCTAGAGTGAATAAAACCCTATCCTTTACCTCTCCTATCCTAAAAGCATCTCCCATTCCAGCTATCACTAAGCTTCACCTTCCTTGTAATAAATTTAACTTACCCTACAAAACTACAACTTCTCCTCCAGCTTTTTTTATCTTTTCCTCTGCCTGTTTGGAAAACTTGTTAGCAACAACTTTCAATTTCTTAGTCAACTCACCTTTTCCAAGAATCTTAATTCCATCCTTACCAACGCGCTTTATAACACCTTTAGCCAATAAAGTCTCAACATTCACCTCTTCACCATTTTCAAAATACTTATCAAGAGTAGCCACATTCACAATCTCATACTCTTTCTTGAAAGGAGCATTGCTAAAACCTCTCTTTGGAATTCTTCTGTAAAGCGGCATCTGCCCACCTTCAAACCATGGTGGTATATCGCGACCCGCTCTAGCCTTCTGCCCCTTGTGTCCACGAGTAGAAGTTTTACCGTGCCCTGATCCTATACCTCTTCCAACTCTTTTTTTTCTACGTCTTGCACCCTTTGGCAATCTCAAGTTTTCAAACTTCATCTTACTCTTGCACCTCCTCCCACTCAACAAGGTAGTCAACACTCTTTATCATTCCCATTATTTGCGGAGTAGCCTCTTTTATAACCTCCTGTCCCGGCTTTCTCAAACCCAAACTCCACACAGTCTTTTTATGACGCTCTCTCTTTCCTGCCAAACCCCTAACAAGTTTTACCTTTACCTTCTTCACCTTTCCTCACCCCTCATCATCCACAAATTCATGTTGCAACTTACAACAACCTAATTTCTAATTCTTAGTTCAACTACCATATTAACTAACTTTCAGGTTAGCTCTTCTCCTAAGCTCTGCTTCAGGGATACCTCTAATTTTAGCAATTTCTGCTGGACTCTTCAATAAACTCAAAGCTTTCATAGTAGCCTGCGCTACGTTTATAGCAGTCGAAGAACCTATAACCTTAGAAGTCAAATCCTTTATTCCGGCAAGCTCAGCAATAGTTCTCACCACAATTCCTGCAGTAATACCGTGTCCAGGAACAGCTGGCTTCAAAAGAACATTGCTGGCCGAGAATTTTGCCATAACCTCATAAGGAATTGTTCTTCCCTCTTCTAACGGAACTTTTATCATATTTTTCTTTGCCTTTTCTATTCCCTTTTTTATAGCATCTGGTACCTCACGTGCTTTACCCAATCCTATACCAACATGGCCTTTTTTATCTCCCACAACAACAAGGGCAGTAAAACGGATTCTCTTACCACCTTTCGTAACCTTTGTAACCCTCTTTACCTGTAAAACTCTTTCTTCTAAGCTTATTTCATCTGGTTGCAACTTTTTGCGCTCTTTAGGATCTATGAACATCTTAACCATCTATTATCCCCCCCTTAAAATTCCAATCCTGCCTCTCTAGCTGCATCTGCCAAAGCTTTAATCTTGCCGTGGTACTTAAAACCACCTCTATCAAATACCACCTTGGTAATTCCCTTTTCCTTGGCACGCTCAGCAATGAGCTTCCCAATCTCAGCCGCAATATCTTTATTTTTCAATGATTTTTTATCAGAATATTTCTCTCTGAACCCTTTCTCCAAGCTACTTGCCGAAACAAGGGTTAGGCCTCTATCATCATCTATTATCTGGGCATAAATATAGCGGTTGCTCCTAAAAATCGCAAGACGAGGCCTTTCGGAAGTTCCATAGACTTTCTTTCTCACACGCAAGTGCCTTATTTTCCTCATATCAGCTCTTGTCTTCTTAGCCATTTCTATCACCCCTTACTACTTCTTCATTTCTTTCCTTATAATCTGCTCACCATCATACATTATTCCAGTTCCTTTATACGGATTAGGTGGACGTACTGCCTTCACTTTTGCTGCAAACTGCCCCACCTCTTCTTTGTCATTTCCCTCAACAGTAACGATTATCTCGGCTTTCTTCTCTGCAGTAACTTTAAGAGTCTTTGGAATTTCAAACTCAACCGGATGAGAATAACCAACATTCAAAACCAACTTGTTACCCTTTACCTCTGCTCTGTAACCCAATCCTTTAACTATGAGGCTCTTTTTAAAACCTTGAGTCACTCCTATTATCATATTATTTATCACAGCCCTTGCAGTTCCCCACATCATGCGTGAAAACTTATTTTTCTCATCCTGAGGCTTAACAACTATCTGATTGTCCTGAATTTCTATCTCAACTACAGGTGCAAGCTCCCTCACAAGCTCACCGCGAGGCCCCTTCACCTTCACGATAAGATTATCTTTCTTCTCCACATTAATCGTGACGTTATCTGGTTTTGGTATAGGTCTCTTTCCTATCTTAGACATCGCTATCCCTCCCTACCACACGTAGCATACTATCTCGCCGCCAACTCTCTCTTCACGTGCTTTCCAATCAGGCATTACTCCTTTGGGTGTGGAGATTATAGCAACTCCATATCCTCCCATAACCTTGGGAAGCTTCTTAACACCAGAATAAATTCTACGACCAGGCTTACTAACTCTCTTCAAACCCTGTATAACCGGCTTTCCTCTCTCATCATACTTCAGATATATCCTCAATATACTTTGAGGAGTTCTCTTAACAAACTTAAAATCCTTGATATAACCCTCTTCTTTCAAAACACGCACTATTTCTTTTTTAAACTCAGTATAAGGAACGTCCACTTCGCTCTTACGAGCCATATATGCGTTGCGAATTCTAGTCAACATATCTGCAACTTGATCTGTCATAACCATAA